>NZ_JAPTGA010000006.1:0-360633 GCF_026891895.1 Peribacillus sp. AS_2 | reverse complement strand
CCGTCTACTTCGTAAGCGACTTTTAAATCTTATCATGTTTCCAACTCTGTTGTCAACATGTTTTTTTATTTTTTTGTTTTGATGAAGCTGCGAAAGCTGATGTCCCGCAGCGACATGTATTAATATAACACCTATATTATTATTGGTCAACAATAAAAATGCATTTTTTTAAAAGTTTTTTGATACACGATAAAACCGATGATATACCTCGTGCCCTTTTGTCTCCGCTTTGATGACATCGATTACCTTCTTCTCTATCAAATATTCCAATAAAACGCCTAGATCTACTGAATAAAACTTAACTTCCGGATGCTCCATTAGCTCTGCAATCGTCCACGGATCTTCTTTCATTCCCATTATTTCGACCAAATGCTGTGAACCTGCATTTGTCCTCGAATATATAAGAAATTCGCTCGCAAGGAATAAAAGCTCCAATCTTTTTTCGAGCGTTTCCTCACTGCTGATCAATTCTTTATACAGCTTGTAAATTTCAGGTTCCATATGCTTCACTTGGTTCCAGACAGTAACCTCCGGATAAAAGCCCTGTTCTATTATCTCCAAACGGGCCAAATGATGCAGGGAATGAACGATATGATTGTATGCCTCAAGATGATGGCCTTTTTCGAAGAAGCTTTTCCCATCCATGTACCTGCGAATTAACTTCGCGAACTCCATCCCCATCTTTAACTTCCTTCCATAGAAGGGGAACTCCCGGATTTCGGTTTTCAAACGGTCCAGATATTCGTTCCGGTCAAAAAGGACCTTCCCGTTATATATCCAGTCAACCACTTTGCGGTTCGTGCCTAATAGGAGCCATTCTTTCAATTGGTCTTCCTTTACGATATGCAGGGCCGCCTTTTTATCCTGGTATGTGTAGTGTTTTAAAAACACGGCCTCTTCTGCCTCGTCTGCAATTACAAAAAGGATGTAGTCAAACGTATCGGTAATAGGGCTATTATCATCTCTTTTTTCTACTAACAAGATTCCAAGTGTAGATTTTAAACTTGCTCGCTCTTGATAAATCGGGCGAAGGATATCTTCCATCATAAATTCCTCCAAAACCTTTTTTTTAGATTTTCGACAAAACTCTTCAAATTCCTGCTTAGTTCCCTTACCCCAAACCATTTCAATTCAAAAGTAATATGTATCCTTTATTTCTTTTTTGTTCCATCCATTGTTTATGTTATAGTTAAAGTTATATTTTAGGAGGGACAATCCATGGCTAAATATTCTAGCAAAATCAATAAAATACGCACTTTTGCTTTGAGTTTGATTTTCATTGGCTTTATCGTAATGTACCTTGGGCTTTTCTTCAAAACACATCCTGTTGTCATGACGATTTTCATGGGGCTGGGCCTTTTATTCATAATCGCAAGCACAGGGGTTTATTTCTGGATTGGAATGCTTTCTACAAAATCGATCCAGGTTGTCTGCCCTAACTGCAGCAAACCTACAAAAATACTAGGACGTGTAGATATTTGCATGCATTGTGAAGAACCATTGACACTTGACAAAAAGTTGGAAGGCGAAGAATTCAATGAAAAATATAACCGGAAAAGCCTGCATGATTAAGTCGATTAGCTGAATTCCCTTTCACGAAGGCTTTAACAATTGTATCATTTCTTCATAAACATGAAAAAAAGTTCCAACCAAGTGGAGGAACTTTTTTTAATGCGATTCTTTTTTCGCACAATCCATACAGTCGCCGTAGATTTCCATCCGATGGTGACTAACATTGAAACCAGTGACTTGTGCTGCGAAATGCTCGACTTCATCCAATGCAGGATAATCGAAGTCCACAATTTTACCGCAAGTTTGGCAAATTACATGATAATGATTCGTCGTCACAAAATCAAACCTTGCCGAAGAATCCCCATACGTAAGTTCTTTTACCAAACCTACCTCACGGAACACACGCAGGTTGTTATAAACCGTTGCCACACTCATATTCGGAAACTTGCCTTCCAGCGCTTTATATATATCATCAGCGGTAGGGTGGGACATGCAGCTTATCAAATACTCAAGTATCGCATGGCGTTGAGGAGTTATTCTTACACCGGTATCTTTTAAGGATTCCAACGCTTCTTTTAACTGAACTTCAGACACCGTCATCCACCTCTTTTTCTCATTAAGTATGCATTCTTAAATTATAATGTTTATAAATAGTGTACCTTTTATACGTTGAATTTGTCAATAATTCAATGGCTTAACCATTCTTTTTTAGTTTATTCATGAAGACTTGATTCTTTCCCATTTTTGCATTGAACTTAGTATCCCCTAGATAAGTCGATTACGTTGGTGAAGTCTTTTCCAGCTTTCAGGTATTCACGCATATTTTTTTCGAATATGGCAAAGGTCCTTGGTAAATATTCTCCGCTTTTACTTGAAAGATGCGGTGTGACTGTAACATTCTCCATCCTCCAAAACGGATGCCCTTTTCCTAAAGGCTCCGGATCAAATACATCCAAGATGGCATGAGACAATTCCCCGGCATCCAGGGCTTCGATCAGCACTTCATTTTTAATCAGGTCGCCGCGGCCAATATTCACGCTGTAGATTCTTTCATGGCTTTGAAGTGTTCTTTTTGCAGAAGGCCCTTCGTTTCATCCGTACTTGGCAGGACGGATACTATATAATCGGCTCTGTATGGCTTCCAATAAATGATCCAGGTCATACAGGTGATCAATGGATCCCACCGGTTTCCCGCTCCGGTTCACTCCTATCGTCTTCACCCCAAAGGCTTTCCCAAGACCCTCCTATTGCACCTACACCCAATACGAGCATGGTCTTGCCATTCAATTCCCCTACTTCAATCTTTCTATCCCACAATTCTTCCTTTTCATTCTTCATAAGCAGCTTCAATTTCTTTTCATATTGCAAAAGCATCCCTATCGTATACTCGGCCATCGGGATTTTATGTATGCCTCTTGCGTTGGTCACCATAATGCCTCGTTCCTCGATGGCTTTAAATGGCATTAGTTCCATCCCTGCACTCATGACCATGATCCATTTCAAGTTCGCTGCTTTCCCAATGATTTCTTCAGTTAAATCTTCACCATATGTAATTAAGATTTCCGCTTCACGAAGCGGCCCATCTTTCCATCCTTTTTGATAAATGAAGTTCAAATCAGGAAAAGCCTTCATCATTTCCGTTTGGATAACTTCATTCGGAATGACAGTCGAAAGTACTAATCTCCCCCTTTTAATTAACATAAAAAAACACGGGCACTATGTGTCCCGCGCAACTTTCTCTGAGGAGGTATTCCCTTAATAAAGCATATTCGGGTGTCCCCTTTTTGAGTTGGACAAAAGCCTCATCCTTATTAAAAAAGGCTTTATTTTAAAGAATTTAGGTTTAATGCATGTAATTCCGGCAAAACAAAAAAGCCATCCCTTCTGATCAGGACGTCGTCGAAATAGATGTCACCGCCCCCATATTCCGGACGCTGGATCAAGACCATATCCCAATGTATCGATGACCGGTTTCCATTATCCGCTTCATCATAGGCAAGCCCAAGAGCCAAGTGCAGACTCCCGCTTATTTTCTCATCGAACAAAATATCGTCCATAGGTTCCAATATGTATGGATTGATTCCAATAGCGAACTCCCCTATAAACCGGGACCCTTCATCAATATTCAGAATTTGGTTCATTTCAGGGTCACGATTGGAAGTCGCTTTAATGATTTTCCCCTTTTTCAAGTTCAATTCTATGTCACTAAAGGTGATTCCTTCATAGGTTGTGGGTGTGTTGAAGGATATCCTTCCATTAAGACTATCTTTTATGGGTGCCGTAAATACTTCCCCATCCGGTAAATTCTTTTTTCCGGCACATATGACGGCTGGCATGCCTTTGATGGAAAAGGTCAAATCTGTCCTTGGTGAAACGATCCTGACTTTGTCAGTACGTTGCATCAATTGTTTTAACGGCTTCAAAGCCGTCTCCATTTTCCCGTAATCCATTGTGCATACGTTCAAAAGAAAGTCTTCGTACCTATTGAAGGTCATGCCGGCTTTTTGCGCTGCTGCCTTGGTGGGATAATTAAGTAAGACCCAACGTCGGTTGTTTACATAAAAAAGTGTAGGGGAATTCATGGCCTCCCCTTGAAGACGGTGCCTCTCGATAGGAACATCAGTCATTTCCGCATTGTTTTCTTCCCCAGTGATGATGATGACCGCATCGATATCCGTATATTTCTTCAAGGCCCATTGTGAAGCTGTGTCAAGCTGCTCCTTCACATTCCCTAGTAACAGGTGGCGGCTTATCTCATCGTCCTCGAGTTCCACATATGGATAAGCACCCACTCTGTATATTTCATCAATCAACTCTTTCAATAATGGTTTCGTGTTGATATGCCCCCGTATGAGGATTCTCTCTTTAGGCTGTAATTGTATCGAATGATGAACCAGCCTCGCTGCAAGCTTCGTTATCCTCTCATCCTTCATCTGCCTATCCCTTATTTTTCGAGTTCGCGAAGAGTTTCAAGCGCTTCTTCGACGTGGCCTTTAACCTTTACTTTTCGCCATTCTTTGACTACATTTCCAGCCTTATCAATCAGGAAAGTTGAACGTTCAATGCCCATATACTCCTTGCCGAAGTTCTTTTTCAATTGCCAAACATCAAAGATTTTAGCCGCTTCATGATTTTCGTCAGCCAGCAGCAGAAAAGGCAATCCATGTTTTTCGATGAATTTTTCATGACGTGCCGCTGGATCTGGGCTGATACCAAGGATGACCGCGTTCAATTCCTCGAATTGCTCATTATGGTCCCGGAAATCACAGGCCTCCGTCGTGCAACCTGGCGTCATGTCTTTTGGGTAAAAATATAAAACAATGTTTTTCCCCTTAAAATCCGATAGGGAAACCATTTCACCATTGTTTGCAGGGAGTTTGAAATCAGGTGCTTTTTCGCCAATTTTAACAGTCATATTGAACCCTCCATTTCTTTCATTATGGTAAGAGTACCCAATAATCGAAAGAAACACAACTTTCATTTATCCTTCCTATCTTTCTGCTCCAAATCGATCACCGTACGAATCACGAACGCTGCCGGCAGTGTATACCCAATGAAGGCCTGAATGGTAGCTATCATCCTTCCCATGCCAATTGGGGCTATATCTCCATACCCTACAGAAAACATCGTCATCGCACTAAAATAAAAAGAAGTCTTCAATTGCTCATAGAAAGTCCCATCCAACCGATTGCCCATATCAAGAATCACCGAATGATTCTGAAGCTCGTATAATAAATAAATCAGTGCAAATCCAACTAATATCGTCGCATATAAATTGCCAAGCCACAGCATATCCTCAAGAGAAAATTTCTTTCCTCCCGACTCAACAAGAAATAACGTACGAATGCTCATCACCATGCAAAAAATGATCCCTGCAATCAAGATGTAGAAAGTCATCCCCCACGCCCCATTTCAAAACGCCACTTCCTCTATACATACTCCCTGTCCAAACAATATATTCTTTTTAGGAATCAGCCTTATCACCGACAAACGCATTAAACGGAAACTTTCCCTAATCCTTTTTCCATGTTGACCCTTTTGGTCGGATATGTTAAGATTGTCTAAATTTTTATAATAGTTTTTATTTTATAAATCTTTGACCTGCAAACAGTTAACAAGGCAGGTTTTGCAAAATTTCATATGTGGAAATAGGTTCCTAATTTTCATTAGGATTAAAAGGGAAGTCCGGTGTAATTCCGGCACGGTCCCGCCACTGTAATGGGAATGTTAGCGTCTTTCGATATGCCACTGATCAACGGATCGGGAAGGCCAGCCGCTAATGATATTCCCTAAGTCAGGAGACCTGCCTATTTCGACAACACTGTTTTAACCTACGGGAGATAGGGAGGTGTTAGGGACCTTATAATTGTAAGGGGCATTTTGCATGCCTCTTTATTTTAAGCATTTCTAACTTTCTTTTTTGACGGTTAGGAATGCTTTTTTTTATTGTTCGATCAATTGAATGTAGGAGGATGGGAATTTTGAAGAGCAGCAGTTTGGGTTACCCTCGAATCGGGGAAGATCGTGAATGGAAACGTACATTGGAAGCATACTGGTCAGGTAAAATCGATGAAGCGGAATTTACGTCACAACTAAAGGCAATCCGTATAGGCAACTTACAAAAACAGCAGCAACGGGGCATTGATATCATCCCTGTCAACGACTTCACTTTCTATGATCAAATGCTCGATATGTCCGTCATGTTCGGTCTTGTTCCTGAACGTTATTCAGCTTATGAAGGCGGAAGTGTTCCCCTTTCCGTTTATTATTCAATGGCCCGGGGAAACAATGAAGTCGCTTCAGAAATGACGAAATGGTTCAATACAAACTATCACTATATTGTCCCTGAATTAAAACTGGCACAGCTTACTTTAACAGAAAATAAACCACTTACAGCATATCGGGAAGCCAAGGAAAAGCTAGGGATCGAAACGAAGCCCGTTTTGATCGGACCTTATACTTTCCTCTCCCTTTCAAAAGGCTTCAATAAACAGGAAATCCCTGCCATCATCCTGAGACTGCTTCCCCTATACACGCAAATCCTGCGGGAGTTGGAGCAAGAAGGCGTGAAGTGGGTTCAAATGGACGAACCTTCCCTTGTTTCATCCATTTCCAAAGATGATATGCAAACCGTTACTTACCTCTATGAAAAACTGAATGAAGCAGCACCAAACCTGAACATCATGCTACAAACATACTTTGATGCCGTGGAACACTATCAAGAAGTCATCGAATTAAAAGTCCAAGGAATCGGTCTTGATTTTGTACATGATAAAGGGAGGAATTTAAGTAATCTTGAGGCGTTCGGCTTCCCTAAGGACAAAGTGCTTGCAGCGGGTGTGATTGACGGAAAAAACATTTGGCTATCCGATTTATCCAAAAAAATCGAATTGATCGAGACACTTAAGAAACAGGTAGCCGAGGACCAAATCTGGCTACAGCCCTCTTGCTCCCTGCTTCATGTCCCGGTGACCGTTCGTAATGAAACCGCCCTTTCAAAAGAAGTGAAAGAGGCCCTTGCTTTCGCTGATGAGAAACTTGAGGAAATCGCACTTTTGGTCAAAGGGAATAATCAAGGCATTGAAGCAATCGCCGAAAAAGTCGATGCCAATAAATTTACGATTCAAACGTTGGCCAATTCAAATGTCCGAAATCACGGGTCTGTACAATCCAATGTAGAAAAGGTTAAAAACAGGACCGCCGGCCGTCAGCTTCCATTTAAAGACCGTTACCAAAAACAACGGGAATTTTTCAAATTGCCTTTTCTCCCTTCGACTACGATCGGCAGCTTTCCGCAGACATTTGAAGTTAAACAAGCACGCGGGAAATTCAATAGAGGTGAATGGACAGCCAAGCAATATGAAACATTCGTTAACGAAGAAATCGGCAGGTGGATCGAAATCCAAGAAGAAATCGGTTTGGATGTTCTCGTTCATGGGGAATTCGAACGGACGGATATGGTTGAATACTTCGGTCATAAATTAGGCGGATTCGTCTTTTTAGAAAAGGGTTGGGTTCAGTCCTATGGATCCCGCTGCGTGAAACCGCCAGTCATCTACGGCGACATCCATTTCATCGAACCGATGACAGTCAAGGAAAGTGTATACGCACAATCACTGACGAAGAAGACGGTGAAGGGAATGCTGACAGGTCCTGTTACGATTTTGAACTGGTCTTTCGTCCGTGATGATATTTCCAGGGAGAATGTTTGCTTTCAGCTGGCGCTCGCTTTAGAAAAAGAAGTCATTGCCTTGGAATCTGCTGGAATTAAAATGATTCAGGTTGATGAGCCTGCACTTAGAGAAGGTCTGCCATTGAAAAAAAGCGATCGCGACGAGTATTTGAACTGGGCAGTGAATTCATTCTTGATATCCACATCTAGCGTGGAGGATACAACCCAAATTCACACGCATATGTGCTATTGCGACTTCAACAGTTTCATGGATGTCATCTCCTCCCTCGATGCCGATGTAATTTCCATCGAAACATCCCGCAGTCATGGGGAGCTCGCTTCCGCATTCGAGGAAAAAACATATGAAAAAGGCATTGGTCTGGGGGTGTATGATATTCACAGCCCGCGTGTGCCGGCAGTGGAAGAAATGGTCGATATGATTGAACGGGGCATCAAGGTATTGGATAAAGACCAGTTTTGGATCAATCCCGACTGCGGCCTGAAAACAAGGGGTATCCCGGAAACCGTCGCTTCCCTGAAAAACATGGTCGAAGCAGCAAAAGTCGTCCGTAAAAACCTTTTAGTAAACCAGCAGGCAAATGATTGAAAAGAACGCTGCCCATCCAACACAGCAGTCACGGACTTTTTTAACCGACCTTGTTTTTCCACCGGATACAAATCATCATAATACCATCTTTGGCGGAAAAGTAATGGCCTATGTTGATAAAATAGCTTGCATTTCCGCTATGCGACATTGTCGAAAACCCGTTGTGACTGCTTCAAGCGACTCTTTTGATTTTTTGGCCCCCATCAAAACAGGGGACGCGATCAACCTTGAAGCTTATGTCACCTGTGCTCATCGCACATCAATGGAGGTATACGTGAAAGTGGAGCGAGAGAACCTATTAACAGGGGAAAAACAGCTTACGGCACGCGCTTTTTTAACGATGCTTGCCATTGATGAAGACGGTAAGCCGACAAACGTACCTCAGGTCATTCCGGAGACGGAAGAGGAAAAACAGCAATATGTTCAAGCCCAAGCAAGATATATCGAAAGAAAGAAAAAACGGAACTAAACAAAAACCCCTTCAACATGAATGCTGTTGAAGGGGTTCTTTCAGTTCCCTGCCCCGCGGTACCTCTTCACTCCCTGATTCCATATGAAAACGGATATCACGAAAAAGGCAACTCCAATTACAGGTGTGGCAAATGCATATGCATACCACTCTTCTTTTCTTAGGAAATAAGATGCCGGATAGACACCGACAAACGCGAATGGCAGCACCCATGTAAGGACAAAACGGATGACCTTATTATAAATATCAACAGGATAGCGCCCGTAGTTCCCGATATTGTACATCATTGGCATGATGGATGTTTTCGCATCCGACCAGAACCCAATGCTTGCTATCGCAACGAATATGGCTGCATAGGCAAGTGCCCCGCCTATTGCAAAAATGATGAAAAGTATCGGGTCATACCACGCAAGCTGAAGATCCAATGAAATCGCCGAATAGAATATAATGATCAAACCGGTCACAACACCAAATAACGCTTCAAGCTCGATTCTTTCTAAAATGACTTGAAACAGGCTATGTATCGGTCTTGTTAATATCCGGTCCATTTCACCTTTGACGATATAGCGGTCATTAAAATCCCAGATGTTGAAAAAGGCCGAAAAAAGGGCGAAAGGGATAAGGAAGAATCCATAAATGAATATGATTTCTTCACGGCTCCAGCCGCTTAAAAATTGCGTATGTCCGAAAACGACCAAGATAAATACCAGATTCACGACCTGATTCAGCAGATCTGATAGGATTTCCATGAAGAAATCGGCTCTATATTGCAGTCTTGTCTTCATATATTGACTCACATATTGAAAAAACATCGATACATAAAACATCCCGTCAACCTCCTTGAATAATCAGCTGTTTTTTTGCGACTATCCATAAAAGCTGAATCGGTATTATGAGAATGATGCACCAAATTAACTGCTGTAAAAGCGCCATGCCAATTTCGCCTGAACTGTAACCGTTCGTAAAAATCATGCTTGGTACATAGCTGATCCCTTGAAAGGGTAAATATTTCATCACTTCCTGCGCCCATATAGGATAGAAACTGATGGGCAGCAGCAGACCGGAAAATAAATCAATGATAACCCTTTTAGCGCGGATTAATCCGGCATTATTATATAAGAAAAAGGTAGTGATTCCCGTCAATAAATTAATTTGTGTATTGATGATGAAACTGAACAGCAAGGAAATGCCGAAGATCCCCCATACAGCCGGATCGCGCGGCAATTCAATAGGAAAAATGAAAGCTACCAGCAGCATTCCTGGAATCGAGAAGAAAAAGAAACGGAATATCCCTTCCCCAAGTCCTTGCATCGTTTTCATGCCTAAATAGTTATAAGGCCGGATCATCTCAATGGCAACCTTGCCGTCTTTAATCTCAGTGGCGATTTCGCGGTCAATATTATTGAAATAAAAAGCGCGCGCCATCCATGCAACCGCAACATAGGTTGTCATCTGCATGCTTGAAAGTCCTTCGATGGAGCTTTTTTCTCCATATATCGCATTCCATAAGAAATAATAAGCACCGATATTAATGCTATAAATTAAAATGCCGGTATAATAATCCGTTCGATACGCAAGCATCATCAAAAAACGCATGCGGATCATGGCAAGATACTTCCCCATGGCCCTCCCCCTTCTTGATAGACACGTTGTTTCTTAATGATAAGAGAGTCAGACAGTGCCTTCTTCGTAAATATTGCGAACAATTTCTTCAATGGACGTTTCATGAATTTTGATGTCCTTTATTTTAAAATGAGATACGACAGCTGAAACAAGCTGTGAAATATGATCACTTTCTTCTTTCAACAAGGCAATGTATGTTTGATTTTTCTCATCATGAACCCAGTTAGCGGTAAATGGGAGCGGTAATGATTGTAATTCCTTCAATGCGATTGGCTCGATGAATTGAAAATGGATCTGTTTTTCCTCAGCCCAGTTATCTTTCAAACTCTGCAATTCCCCATCATAGATGATTTGCCCTTCATCAAGCATGATTACACGCTCACATAATGCTTCAATGTCCCCTAAATCATGGGTGGTCAAAAGGATTGTCGTATTATATTTCTCATTGATTTCTTTCAGGAACTCACGAATCTTCATTTTCACGAGCACATCAAGTCCAATTGTCGGCTCATCCAGGAACAGCAAAGGCGGATTGTGGATCAAGGCTGCCGCAAGCTCGCAGCGCATTCGCTGACCAAGCGAGAGTTTACGCACTGGTTTGTCCAGCAAAGGACCGATATCAAGCGTCTTGATGACATGTTCCATATGATCGTTATATTGTTCATCCGTTACCTTATAGACCTTTTTTAACAGCCTAAACGATTCTTGAACCGCAATATCCCACCAAAGCTGTGAGCGCTGACCGAATACGACTCCGATAGTCTGAGTGAACTTTTCCCTCTCTTTATGTGGATTCATGCCATTGACCGTGATTTCGCCTGCTGTCGGCTCCAAAATACCTGTCAGCATTTTGATCGTGGTCGATTTCCCTGCTCCATTTTCCCCGATATAAGCTACCATCTCACCCTTTTTTACAGTAAAATTGATATCATTGACGGCAGGGACGACCTTATAATTTCTGGTAAGTAAATCCCGGAAGGCACCCTTTAGCCCTGAACGGCTTGATGCCGACTTAAATTCCTTCCGAAGCTGTTTCACTTGAATTGCATCACTCATCCTGTTACATCCTCCGTAATCTCTTGTCCTAATGAATTAGTTTATCCAAACCAACCTTTTTAGACAATAAAAATGCTTGGATGTCATCTACCATTTTCAGGGAGGGAATGGCCGTTGTACCAGATACATATATAAAGGAGACGAGTATGCTATGAATATCAAAAAATTATTACTATCCCAAATTGAAAAGGTCGTTTTCGACCTTCGATATGACTTCCTTTATGAAGAAGAGTACGGTGAATTATTATGCCAGGTCATCCAAAGGGATTCCAGCGGTTCGATCGAAAGCACCCCCATCAGTTTCCACCTTCGCATTAATGAAGAGAAAGGAACCGGGCAGCTGATCTATTACCAAGCCCAGGGCGAAATGAACCGCCAATCCTTCGACATCGAAAATCCTGACACCATCTTGGCCGTCCTTACTTTCATAGCAGGAGTTTTGGGATCCCCCAAAAAAAATGTTGGCCCAAAATCCTGATTCTTCTGGGGGTGATGCGTTTCCACCAGGGTACGAATCACATTTCCTAGCCTTCCACCCCAGATTTCCAGAGAGAAAAGTGCTATGATTAAGGGGAAATATGTTTATATTTATAGGAGGTTTTAAGATTGGATTTTAGAAATTCGGAGCTTTTACATAAAGAGGCATTGGAACATATCGTTGGCGGGGTTAACAGCCCATCCCGTTCTTACAAAGCTGTAGGCGGCGGTTCGCCAGTTGCGATGGATCATGCCAAAGGGGCTTATTTCTGGGATGTTGATGGCAATAAATATATCGATTATTTAGCTGCATATGGCCCGATCATCACAGGGCATGCGCATCCACATATTACGGAGGCTATCGTTAAAGCAGCGGAATCCGGCGTTTTATACGGCACTCCGACAAAACATGAAGTCAAATTTGCCAAAATGCTGAAAGAAGCCATACCATCCATGGATAAAGTCCGCTTCACCAATTCAGGCACCGAATCAGTCATGTCCACCATCCGTGTTGCCCGCGCTTACACAGGGCGCGATAAGATCATCAAGTTTGCAGGCTGTTACCATGGACACTCCGACCTTGTTCTCGTCGCTGCAGGCTCCGGCCCGTCCACTCTAGGTACTCCGGACTCTGCAGGCGTTCCAAAAAGCATTGCACAAGAAGTCATAACGGTACCTTTCAATGATATCGGTTCATTTAAAGAAGCACTTGATAAATGGGGCAATGAAATTGCAGGCGTGTTGGTAGAACCGATCGTCGGCAACTTTGGAATCGTGGAACCAAGTCCTGGCTTCCTGGAAGAAGTCATTTCATTATCTCATGAAGCCGGATCACTCGTCATTTTCGACGAGGTCATCACAGCGTTCCGATTTATGTATGGAGGGGCACAGGACTACTTGGGAATTCAACCCGATTTGACCGCGCTTGGAAAAATCATCGGGGGCGGGCTTCCCATTGGTGCTTATGGCGGTAAAAAAGAGATCATGGATTCTGTCGCACCTCTGGGACCAGCCTACCAAGCTGGTACGATGGCAGGAAATCCGGCTTCCATGCTTTCCGGGATAGCTTGCTTAGAGGTACTTAAAGAAGAAGGGCTTTACGAAGAACTTGACCGCCTGGGGAAAATCCTTGAAGAAGGTATCCTGAAAGCGGCTGGCCAATATAATGTTCCGATCACCATCAACCGCCTTAAAGGGGCATTGACGATTTATTTCACGACTGAAAAAATTGAAAACTATGAGCAGGCGGAAAATACGGATGGCGAAATGTTCGCCAAGTTCTTCAAACTCATGCTCAATCAGGGAATCAATTTGGCACCGTCCAAATACGAAGCCTGGTTCTTGACAATCGCTCACACGGATGATGATATCGCTTATACTCTAAAAGCGGTTGAACATGCATTCAAAAACCTAATATAATAAATCGAATCAGCATAATTATGCATTTTTTATACACCCTTAGGATGTACATCTATCTTGAGGGTTTCTTATTTCCCTGTAATAAATCTTTAATATTAGCATTTGAAGCCAATCCTCACAAAAATCCCATCAATCACAGCATCCATCCCATTGTATAAAAAATTGATTTCTGAATATTTAAATGATATGATATGGATACATTTATATACATTTATACACTTTCTTTCAATCTATCAAAACTTGGACTATTGTTCGGGTTTACTAATATTTCCCCCATTAAACATATGCTACAGGAGGTGAAAGGCAGAGAATAAGGGTAACCTTATTCAAGCCACAAATATGGCCCAACAATGGACACCTGCTACATTCAAAGAATTTCACAAGGAAGAGCATGATGCCTGCGGAATCGTTTCCTGCATCGAAAAAAAGAAGATCCCTACTAACGAAAACATCTTTGCCTGTATCGACGCACTGGTTAAAATGAACCATCGCTGCGGCTTCATCAATGGTGAGGGTGATGGCGCCGGCATCCATATCGATATTCCCCGGGCTCTTTGGAAAAAGAAACTTGAAGCGGCAAATGTCGATTCAGGCATCGTCGATCAAGATACCTTCATAGTCGGCCACTTATTTCTAAGCAAAAAAACAGAAGCGAACGACTTAAAGGTCGAAGTTAAGGAGAAACTGCTCCAACATGGTCTCTCATTGATATTCGAAACGGATAAAGCCTACCGTTCCGAGGCATTGGGACCGATTGCCATTCAAGAAGACCCAGTGTTCTGGCAATTTGCCTGTTCCTCAACCATCAATAACAACCAGGAGCTTTCAAATGTTCTTTTTGAGCTGACTTCCGACATCGAAAAAAGCGATTTCATCCATGTTGCCTCTTTAAGCCAGCATCATGCGGTATACAAAGTGATGGGTGCGGGGGATACGCTCCCTGCCTATTATCTTGATCTTGCCGATCCTTTGGCTGCCTCCACCATGACACTGGGACATAATCGTTTTTCAACCAATACTCTATCAAGCTTCTTCCGGGTCCAGCCTTTCAGCGTGCTTGGTCATAATGGCGAAATCAATACCATCGCCAAATTGCGTGATGAAGCGAAAATGATCGGAGTTCCCATCGCTAAAGATGGAAGCGACTCTCAGGATTTAAACAAGACGATCGAAACTTTCATCTGCCGTCATGGCTATTCTTTATTCGAAGCTGTCGATCTTATGTTTCCGCCAATCATCAATGAAATCAAGGAATATCCCGAGCACTTACAAGACTTATATACGTATTTAAGGGAAGCATGGGGTCATTTTGCACAAGGTCCGGCAGGCATCATCTCCCGTTTCGGCGATGAAGCCGTATTCTCTGTCGACTCTCTAGGCTTGCGCCCGCTTTGGAATATTGAAACGGAAACATCCTATATGTTCACTTCCGAACCTGGAATCATCCCTTCCAGTGAATATACCGGAGATCCGAAACCGATGGGTCCAGGGGAAAAAATCGGATTGAAATGGAACGGCGACCGAATTGAATTGTACACATACAAGGATTACCAGGATAAAGTGTTTGAACTATTCAATGATCGTTTCGTCCTTTCCAATGACCGAATCCGCTTACAGCCACAGGTTTTTGAAAAGGTTGTCTCCATGACAAACACGCAAGCCATTCATAATGGTCAGTATAAAGCCTTTGGGTGGGAAAGGGAGCATGTCCAATTAGTGGAACAGATGGCCGAAAAAGGCGCTGAGCCAATTCGTTCACTTGGTCATGATGCGCCGCTGGCAGCACTTAATCCCCAACGGACCAACATTGCTGATTTCATCAAGGAAAGCGTGGCCGTTGTAACCAACCCGGCGATTGACCGGGACCGGGAAACCGAGCACTTCTCAACAAGGACGATCATAGGAAAGCGCCCTTCCCTATTCGAAGCGAATAAGGCAGGAAAGGTGACGGAGCTGCTGACTCCCTTATTGATCGAAGGATCAACGGGTTATGAGTGCTCATCCATCGTATCGCAGCCAAGCTATGACCAGTTCATTAAATATAACCAAGATCAAAAACTCGTGCACATCATTTCAAGCACATTCAAAGAGGATGAAAACATCACGGATGCCCTGACCAGGATTACGGATGAAAGTGTCAATGCTGTGGATGAAGGAAAAACGCTGCTCGTTCTGGATGATGCCCTTGCCCATCAAAACGGCAACCTTTGGCTTGATCCACACCTGGTCACTTCAGCCGTCGACCAAGCGTTGGTCCGTACAGGCAAGCGTCGTGATTGTTCCATCCTTTTACGTTCAGCATCGCTAAGGTCACTGCATGATATCATCGTTTCTTATGGTCTTGGGGCAAACTTAATCAGCCCCTATTATATGTTCCTTTCCTTATCTTCAGATGACCATAAGGGGGTTACCAATCTATATAACTCCTTGACGAAAGGGCTTGAGAAGGTCATCTCCACCATTGGCATTCATGAATTGCGCGGCTATGGAAGACTTTTCTCAAGCATCGGTTTACATGAGGAAATCGCGAAATATCTAAATGTGGCTAATTTCTTCGGATCCAATGATCTTGACTATAATTTTGATAAAATCAAGGCAGATGCCATCCAGCGTGCAGTGGATTACGGCAATGAAAAAGAACGGATGGGGAAAACCTTCCATCTATTCCCTAGAATCTGGAAATCCATCGGGGAAGTTGCTTCAACAGGTGACTATGATGCTTATCGCGAAAAGATCACTGAACAGGAAGAATCCAATCCGACGACGATCCGCCACTTGACATCATTAAAAACTTCAGAAGCTTCCGTCCCTTCTGAAGAAGTCAGCCTTTCGGTCGGTGAACAGGAATTGCCGTTCGTCATAGCCTCCATGTCCTTTGGATCACAAAATGAGATTGCTTTCCGGGCCTATGCAGAAGCTGCCGAGAGGCTAGGCATGATCAGCATGAATGGCGAAGGCGGGGAAATAAAGGATATGCTGGGCAAGTACCCGAAATCCCGCGGACAGCAAATAGCTTCCGGACGTTTCGGTGTCAATGCAGAACTCCTGAACTCTTCAAATCTATTGGAAATTAAAATTGGTCAAGGGGCAAAACCCGGTGAAGGCGGTCACCTTCCCGGTTCCAAGGTCACAGCGAAAATCGCAGAAGCCCGAAATGCTACAATCGGTTCCGACTTGATCTCCCCTTCCAATAACCATGATATATACTCAATTGAAGATTTGGCCCAGATGATCCATGAGCTAAAAACGGCAAATGACAAGGCAAAAGTTGCCGTCAAAGTACCAGTTGTTCCAAACATCGGTACGATTGCTGTCGGCGTCGCAAAAGCAGGGGCCGATATCATAACGCTTTCCGGTTTTGATGGCGGAACGGGTGCTGCCAGAATCCATGCTCTCTCACATGTAGGCCTGCCAGTTGAGATAGGTGTGAAAGCGGCCCATAATGCACTGCTTGAATCAGGTATCCGGCAGAACGTTGAAATTTGGGCTGACGGTGGGTTAAAAAGCTCGATGGATGTTTTGAAGGTAATGCTGCTTGGGGCAAATCGTGTAGGCTTTGGGACCCTTTCGATGATTGCAGTCGGCTGCACAACGTGCCGCGGATGTCACCTTGATACTTGCCATGTGGGCATCGCCACCCAAATTGAATCGGAAGCTCAGGCGAAAGAACACGGGCTGCGCCGTTTTGTTCCACGTAAATTTGATTTAGCCGTACAGGGGTTAACGAATATGTTCAGTGCATTTGCAAAAGAACTCAAATCTTTGACCGGATCACTTGGGGTGAAGAATCTTCAGGATATCGTCGGGCGTTCTGATTTGCTGCAGCAAGTTAAAGGTCAACAATCATTGGATTTAACCTATTTATTAAAAAATCTGGATATAACACCGTTCTCGCATAAGGAAGCGGCGGCATATTTGAATGAAGGCTCCATGCAGGTAGCCGTTGGCGCAGAATATCTTGATTCACATGTAGATGAACTGCAGCAATCCCGCAGCTATAGCTCGATTACATCCGAGCAGCGTGTACTCGGCAGCAGGGTCTCCTGTCACCGCGTTAGGGGCAGATTGGATGGTTCATACAAAAAACTTCCTCCCGTTCACCTATCCTACCAGGATGGTTCCATTCCGGGTAATGGACTTGGGGCATACAATACAGAAGGAATTTCAATCAGCGTAAATGGCGGTGCCCAGGATGGTATCGGTAAAACATCGATTGGCGGTAACATTGCCATCTTTAAATCTCCAGGAAAAGATGGGAAGTTCTACAATGGCTCTGTCGGTAAGGGCTTTGGTTACGGTGCACAGCATGGTCTCCTAATTGCCCAGGGTGATGCCGATGCCAGGGCGGGAATCCGGCTTTCCGGAGCGGATATGATCATTGGCGGATTATTGAAACAACCGCTTCCTAAAAAGGAACACGGGAATATAGCGGTAACATCCAATATTAAGGGATTCGCTTTTGAATACATGACAAATGGAAGAGGTTTAGTTCTAGGTGATCCCGGTCCATGGATTTGCGCAGGGATGACAGGGGGTGTCGTTTATTTACGGCAACAGCCTGAATCTGGATTAACCAAAGAGGTCATTAAGAAACGGGTTGCGAAAGGGGCAAAGATTTCCATTGAGTCCCTATCTGCAAAAGGCCTGCAGGATGTGGCTGAACTCCTTGGCAAATACACGGCCCTCTTGAAAGACCATGGCCAAACCGAAGAAGCGGCCTCTTTAGAGACACTGCTTCAGAATTCTGGAGAGCATTTCCTTCAGGTCGTTCCAGTTAAAGAACAGGCGGATCCTGCTGTATCCACGGAGTGATGCCGAAAATGTATATTAAAAAAGGCTGATGCTCTTCATTTCGAGCATCAGCCTTTTCTCGGTCATATACCTCTGGGATCATCTTCAAACGATTGAAAAACAATGCTGAAAGCAATCAAGAAATTGCCTAACGTTTCTTTATATATTAAACTTGATTTTAACTATTGTATCTCTTAGGAAAATCCTGTATATTACTTTTTGTTTACATCATCTTATTTTAGTGTAAAGTACTAACAAATAAGTTAGAATACAACTTTAAGCAAAGGCCTATATATTAATAGAGCCTTTTCTTGCCAGACCCATTACAACACAAAGAAAGGATTAACCCATATATGAAGTTTGGTGCCCGCATTCTCAAAACAGGAATAGCAATTGTTTTAGCGCTTTACCTATCGGAACTGCTTAACCTTCCTGCTCCTGTCCTTTCTGGGATTGCTGCAATTTTTGCAATACAGCCGACCATTTACCGTTCATATCAAACGGTATTGGAGCAAATTCAAGGAAATATCATTGGCGCATTGGTTGCTGTCTCCTTCGTTTTGTTGTTCGGAAATGATATTTTTATTATCGGTCTTGCCGTAATGGTTGTCATAACCATCAATTTAAAACTGAAAATGGATAAAACGATTGTCCTTTCCATCGTGACGGTCATTGCCATCATGGAAAGCCAGGACGGGGAATTCCTTAATTTTGCCTTTATTCGTCTCTCATCCGTTTTGCTTGGAATCGTTTCTTCGTTTATCGTGAATCTTGTTTTCATTCCTCCAAAGTACGAAGCAAAGCTTTATACACGCATTACAGATGTAACGGAAGACATCTTGAAATGGATCAGAATCAGCACAAGACATGCTACAGAACACACTTTATTGAAAAAGGACATCAGCCGGTTGAAGGCGGAGTTACTCGATTTGGAACATATCTATTCCATGTACAAAGAGGAACGGGAATATTTCAAGAAGAACAGTGTTGCTAAAGCAAGAAAGCTTGTCGTTTATCGGCAAATGATCATAACGACGAAAAAAGCGTTTGAAACCTTGAAGAGAATCCATAAATTCGAGAATGAAGTATATCAAATGCCTGAAGATTTCCAACGGAGCATCTTACAGCAGCTTGATTCATTGATCCGCAAGCATGAGCAGTTGATATTACTGCATATCGAAAAAATCAAGTCAATCGAGGAGATTGAAGATTGGGACCAGGATTGTTTAAGTCGTAAAGAGCTGCTCGCCCATTTTTTCGAACAGCAGAATCAAGTGGACGAAATGCATGATAACCTAGGCCACCTCTCTGCCCGCCTTGTACCATTGATTTCTGCAGTCATAGAATATGACGAACAATTGGAACACCTTGAAAAGCTGATCGTCAGCTTCCAGTCGTTCCATAAGGAAGATAACGAAATATCTGTCCAGTACGAAGAAGATTAAAAAAGACGGTTCCCGGGAACCGTCTTTTTTTCGTCTCTATTTAGAGCAGCACTCATTCAATCATCCAAAAGGTTCTTATCAGCAGCCTTTTCAATCGTATCCAATTTATTCACAAGATCCTGCAGCTCATCTTCCGAGAATGAATTGAAGTTCTTGCCCATCAATTTGTTATGATCCGCAAGGACTCTCCCCAAAATCGCTTCCCCAGCCTCTTTCAATTCAAGGTTGATGACCCTGCGATCCTTATCAGAGGGCTGCCGTTTCACATAATCCATTTCGACCAGCTTATCTACAAATACTGTAATCGCACTTGGCTTTACGGTTAAGAAGTCAGCCAGCTGGGTCGATTTAATCGATCCCTCTTTTTTCAATATCAATAAAATGAAAAACTGAGGCGATGTTAATCCATAAGGCTGAAGATTTTTTGCTACGATGGCCCTAAGCTTCTTCCTAATCCGAAAAATCTGCATCTCTATACTATTAGTTACTTCCCATTTAAATTCCAGCCTTCTCACTCCTTATATAGGACAATCCTACCTCTTAAATTTAATTAAATGGCATTCCAATGTCAACTTTACTTTCCATATATCCTTAAAACTAAAAAAAATTCAAATTTTTACTATTTCACTGTATTTATTTCCCACCATTTTTCCGAATAAATTACATGACAAAAAATAATTAAACTGGTAAACTCTTTACTTAATAATATTAATACTTATAAAAATTAATATTTATTAAAATTAATAAATAAACATTAGAATAGGAGGTTATTTCATTTCTAGCTAATGAACGTAAATAAAAAAAGGAACACATCATCAATATATTTTTGGAGGCGAAACAAGTGAATAGAGGACGTTTAGTTTTAATCAATGTCATTGGTTTGGTTATTATAATAGCGGCATTGGCCGGTGGGGCTTATTACTATTATGAAAGCACGAATTTCATTAAAACGGATGAAGCGAAAGTGTCAGGTGAGCTATATACCATCGTTGCCCCCGCTGCCGGTAAACTAGCAGATTGGGACTTACACGAAGGAGACAGTGTAAGTAAGGATGACAAAGTTGCCAATGTATCCACCTTAGACGGTAAAGAAGCGGTAAAAACCGCAGCACAAGGTACGATCGTTAAAACACAAGTGCATGATGAGCAGCTTGTTCAAGCAGGACAAACGCTAGCTCAAACCATCAATATGGAAGATTTGTCCATAACGGCTAATATTGAAGAAAATAAATTGAAGGATATCGAAAAAGGTGACAGCGTCGATATTATCATCGATGGAGATCCCGATACGGTCTTTGAAGGTACATTGGAACAGATCGGTTATGCTACAACGTCTGTCTTTTCAGTGATGGGCAATCAAAACAGCAGCGGGAACTATACGAAAGTCACTCAAAAAGTACCAGTGAAAATTTCCATCAAAGCACCATCCGATAAAGTTCTGCCTGGAATGAACGCAGAAGTGAAAATTTCGACTAAATAAACCTGCTACACCGTTATACAGAAAGGAGGCTTTTCTTTACATGGCTTCTCAAACCATCACAGTAAATGAAAACAAGGGAATGAAACAGTTTGCCCCCATGTTAATTATCCTAATGCTAGGTTTGTTCATGGTCATTTTGAATCAAACCCTGCTTAGTGTCGCCATGCCTAGGATGATGGCAGAATTCAATGTAGCTGCGACTACGATTCAATGGTTATCAACTGGATTCATGCTCGTGAATGGAGCCTTGATCCCACTTTCCGCTTTTTTAATAGAACGGTTTGGCACGCGCATTTTATTCCTGGCTGCCATGTTTCTATTCACCGTCGGGACATTCATCTGCGGCATCGCACCAAATTTCCCCGTCATCCTTACAGGCCGGCTGATTCAGGCCGCTGGCGGCGGAATCCTGCAGCCTTTGGTCATGACGATCATTCTTTTCATCTTCCCTCCGGAAATGCGCGGGAAAGGGATGGGGATCTTTGGACTTGCCATTATGTTTGCCCCTGCAATCGGCCCGACTTTATCAGGTTGGGTCATTCAGGAATATAGCTGGCGGGTCATGTTCTACGCAATGGTGCCATTAGGCATGATCGTCATGACACTCGCCTTTTTAAGTATGCGTAATGTAGCGGAACCAAGGAAAATCAAATTGGATTTGCTGGGTGCCTCTCTATCCTTGCTAGGTGTTGCATCATTACTATACGGTGTCAGTGAAGCAGGTTCCAAAAGCTGGACGGATCCAATTGTTCTGGGAACGATCATCATTGGGCTGATCCTTTTGACGCTTTTTGTGGTTCAACAGCTAAAATCGGAAACACCTATGCTCGACTTCCGTGTATTTAAGTATGACATGTTCGTATTATCCAATATCATTTCTGCAATCGTCACAGTGGCCATGTTTACCGGGATATTCTTATTGCCTATATATTTACAGACTTTAAGAGGCTTCACACCAGTTCAATCCGGCCTGTTGATGCTACCCGGAGCCCTTGTGATGATGGTGATGTCACCCATTTCAGGAGCATTATTTGACAAAATCGGACCTCGTCCATTAGCACTAATTGGGTTGGCGATCACTGCCGTCACAACCTTCGAATTCGCTAAATTGACTACGGAAACAACCTATTCGACTTTGGTCATCATCTATGCCATCCGCGCACTTGGAATGTCTTTACTGATGATGCCGATCATGACTGCTGGGATGAATCAGCTACCTAAGCATTTGAATACACATGGTACGGCAATGAGCAATACGCTGAAACAAGTGACCGGAGCCATTGGTACGAGCTTCGTGACGACCATTTATACAACCCGTGCTTCTTTCCATGGAACTGCTTTAGGAACGGAAATGAGTACGAGTGATCCCGGTTTTGTTCAGAATTTCCAGACTATCGTTCAATCCATCATGACTTCGATGAATCAAACTAGTGAACAGGCACAGGAAACTGCCATGTCGCTGATTTCTTCTCAAATCCAGGGTCAAGCAAATGTGATGGGAATCAATGATGCATTCTTTTGGGCATCAGGCTTCGCAATTGCAGGCATCGTTCTCTCATTATTTTTGCGCGACGTTCGGAAGGATAAAGCAATGAAACAAGCTAAACAAGAACCTTTGGATGTACCCTTGCTTCCTTCGCCAGTAAAAAAATCGGTTTAATTAAATGGAGGAATTAAAATGAAGATCTATGTTGTTTACGACAGTGAAGGTAACCATACGAAAGCACTTGCCGAATCAATAGCTCAAGGAGCCGCTGCGGTTCCTGGGGCTGAGGTTCTCATTGACCATGTAAACGAGGCGGATGTTTATAAGCTTCAGGAAATGGATGCGATCATTTGGGGCTGTCCCGGTCATTTTGGAACCATCAGTTCGAGTTTGAAAACATGGATCGATAAACTTGGGTATCTATGGGCGGAAGGTGCGCTGATCAATAAAGTGGGTGCTGTGTTCTGTACCACGGCCACCGTACATGGCGGACTCGAGGCTACCATGCTGAACTTAATCACCCCTATGCTTCATCAAGGCATGATCATTGTCGGCTTGCCCGGCACTGTCCCGGAAAATGCCTTATATGGTTCCTACTATGGAGTAGGGATAAGCTGTCCGCCCGGTGTGGATGACAATATCACCAAAAATGACTTGAAGCTTGGAGAAGCATTAGGAAAACGGGTAGCCCATGTCACCCGTTCATTCATAAACGGGCTCTAGGAGGCTTGATTCAATGGGCATAATTCTAATTATCATCGTTGCCATATTAGCGGTTACGGGCTTGATCACCTTCAATATCAAAGCCTTATCACCTGAAGGTAAGCCGCCTGCAGTCGAGGAAGAGAATTCGTCGGAAGAGTCCGCTTTCCCGACTGCAGATGATTCCATTACCGAAATCATTTCCCCCACAGACAATGATGAATTGAAAATGAAAGATCAGGATTATCGTTTGGCTCTTTCCAAGCTTCATAAACAAAAACCAAATGATGAGCCAACTGCAGAAAAAAAGCCTGATATTCGCAAAATGAAAGACAAGGAATACCGTGGTACATTGGAGGACTTCCGACAGAATGGCGATTAAAACACCCCCCCATTAGGCTAATTTGCCATTTGGGGGTTTTGTTTTATATGCCATTGAATGGATCTTCTCCTACCTCTGCGGCCACCCTTAACTTAGTGATCGACGTGCAGTCTTTAACTTTATTTTCTGGTTGACAAATATTCACAAAGACTTTAAGCTAAGGTAATGCAACGCATACAATTTGTTAAACTCAGCTTTTGTTGAGAGACGGAATTTTAAAAGGATTTCCTTTTTTCGTTCGTCACTTGCCTTTTTGGCAGGTGGCGATTTTTATTTTTATAGGGGTGAAAAATATGCAACTTTTGAAGTATTCCATAATGGTCTTAATCGGTTCGATTTCATATGGCACTTTATCCACCATGATGAAGTTTGGATTCATGGATGGCCATTCTTCTGGAGAACTGGTCGGCAGTCAATATCTTGTCGGTTGGCTGATTGTCTCCGTTATATTTCTCTTTTCGTTTAAATATAAAGTTTCATGGAAGAGTTCCGGATTACTTTTAATCACGGGCATGATGTCCACTTTCGTCGGAAAGGCATATGCCGTTTCCGTATCCGAGCTTCCCGCTTCGATTGCCGTAGTCTTTTTATTTCAATTTACCTGGATAGGCGTCCTTATTGAAAGCTTCTTAAATAAAAGACGCCCGGATAAAAATAAACTCATTGCCATTTTCGTTCTTTTCATCGGTACATTATTGGCAGGGGCAATCTTCGGTCAGCCTCTATCTGGCCTAAGCCTAAAAGGCGTATTGTTCGGACTATTGTCTGCATTGCTTTTTGCGCTGTATATGTACTGCAACTCTCAATTCGCTGTTGGGGAATCTTCCATGAAACGGCTGTTTTTCATTGCAACGGGGGGTATGCTGACTGCTGTATTCACAACTAACCCCGTCACACTTGTAACGAATCTTGTCCAAACGAACCTATGGTACTACGGTCTGCTGCTCGGCACATTGGGTGTTTTAGTTCCTTTCTTTTTCTTTGCTGTCAGTTTACCGAAAGTGGGGGTCGGGCTTGGAACAATTCTTTGTGCTGCGGAACTGCCTTCAGCGATGGTCGTTTCCGTCATCTTCTTGAATGAACAGGTAACGTCACTGCAATGGTTCGGGATGTGCTTGATCATCGTCGGCATCGCCTTGCCTGAGGGAATAAAGCATCTGCCGCATTTCCTTCCTGGAAAAAAAACGCTGCATGAAAAAAGGATTTCATAACGTGCATGCACAAGTTCGTATCAGAATAAAAAAGAAGGCCATTCCTTTAGCGGAATGGCCTTCTTTTTTATCTTGTATTCCTTAAGAATCCAATTGTTGTACTTGAAATAGGTTGTAGTAATGCCCTTGCTTTTTCATAAGTTCTTCGTGTGTTCCCATTTCCGTAATTTCCCCATTATCGATATGAATGATCCGATCGGCATGGGTGATGGTTGATAACCGATGGGCGACGATGATCGTGGTCCGGTTTTTCGCCAAAATATCCAGCGCCTCCTGGATAAAGTGTTCACTTTCCAAATCCAATGCGGAGGTGGCTTCATCGAGAACAAGGATTGGCGGGTTTTTCAAAAATACCCTCGCAATGGCCACCCGTTGCTTTTGGCCCCCGGATAATTTAACTCCCCGCTCCCCGACTTTCGTTTCATATCCTTCTTTTAGACCCATGATGAAGTCATGGGCATTCGCCGCCTTTGCCGCTTCAAATACTTCTTCATCACTTGCATCAGGTCGTCCCATAAGGATGTTGGCCTTAACCGATTCACTAAATAAGATATTATCCTGTAGTACCATTCCTATTTTATCTCTTAGGCTGCGGACTTGATATTTACGGATATCCATCCCATCCAATAATACCCTTCCCTCCGTCACATCATAGAAACGGGAAATCAAACTGACGATCGAGGATTTCCCGCCGCCGCTCATACCGACAAGTGCAATGGTTTCCCCTGGTTTAACATCCAAGTTTATATGTTTCAAAACAGGTGCCTCTTTCTCGTCATAAGCAAACGATACATCCTGAAAGGTTATTCGGCCATCCACATGCTTCAGCTCTTTCGCCCCTGGTTCATCATCGATATCATACTTCTCATCCACAAACTCAAAAACCCTGTCCATGGACGCCAATGTCTGGGTCATTGTCGTCGAAGAGTTAACTAAACGTCTGAGGGGATTATATAGCCGGTCAATGAAACCGACGAAAGCAACCATGGTACCCAGTGACAATTGTTCATGAATGACCTGATAACCGGCAAATCCTATCACGAGCAAGGGGGCAATATCCGTGATCGTATTCACGACAGCAAATGACTTGGCATTCCAGCTCGTATGCTTTAGGGCTTTATCGAGGAAATTCTTGTTCTGCTTTGCAAACAATTCCTGTTCCCTGTCTTCTATCGCAAAGCTTTTGATGACTGACATCCCTGAAACCCGTTCATGAAGGTGACTCTGTACATCCGCTAAGGCTTGGGACCGAATCCTTGTATACGTTCTCAGCTTGCCAAAGAAATGCTTAATCGAAAATGCGTAAAATGGAAGCATGATGATGGATACAATGGTTAATTTCACATCCATCGTAAACATGATGACTATCACTATGATGATCGTTGCGATATCGAGCCAAAGGTTCATTAAACCCGTGATGACAAAGTTCTTTGTTTGTTCCACGTCCGTGATCATTCTTGAAATGACCTCGCCCACCCTTGTATTGGAATAATATTTAAAACTCAGTTTCTGTATATGGGTAAATAAATCATTACGAATATCATATAAGATTTTCGTTCCGGTCCATTGAGCGAAATATTGTCGGTAATACTCAATCGGCGGTCTAACTGCAACAAAAATGAATATCATGATGGCCATCGCCCAGATAAGGCGTTCGGACTTCACGGCTTTGGACAGATCATCGTTTCCGATAATGTCATCCACTATATACTTACTGAGCAATGGAAGCAAAAGCGGAATCGCGAACTTTAACAGTCCAATCAGTACCGTTCCGATTATCTGCCATTTATATGGTTTGACGAATTGCAAATATCTCTTAATGCTCCCCACGGAATTCCTCCTTTTCTTAATCAATAAATCCAAATGCTAAAAAAGCCCATTACGGTCATTTGGGAATCTTATATGCACTATTCAATTATATTTTCCTTTTCGGTAATTAACTATCAAAAGGATCACCTTCATAAACATTTGTAGGAGGTTTAATGGTTCCTGCGTATAAAGAGTGAATCAGATGTGTAGGTAAGATACACAATGAAAAAGCCTGCCAATTATGCAGCAGGCCTTTTCTATCATCGATAGGTTAAAAAGCGTTCATACCAACTATCAATAAACTCTGCGGAGAATGGTCCTTTTCGCTGGCGTATCATATAAATCAAATAGTCTACGTTCTGTTTCAATATTGAATCGATGGCATCCGGGTAATTCATTTCTTTCCGATGCCTTTCATATTCATCCTCATCCAGCAAATTAAACGTCATATCTGGGAATACTTTAATGTCCAGGTCATAATCAATGTATTTCAATGCTCCCGAATCGTATGTGAACGGCGAACTGATATTGCAATAATAATAAACCCCGTCCTCTCTCAACATACCAATAACATTAAACCAATACTTTGAATGAAAATAGCAAATCGCCGGCTCTCTCGTAATCCAGGTCCTTCCATCTGATTCCGTTACCATAGTACGGTCATTCGCTGCTATCACCAGATTTTGGGTCCCTTTTAAAACGGTTGTCTCTTCCCAGATACGATGGATATGTCCATTATGTTTATAGCTATGGATTTGGATTTTTCCTCCTTCGGCAGGAACAATCCCCATTTATCTCTCCCTACTTTCTATAGACACCCTGACAGCGTACTGTGCCCTATTCCGTTTGCAGTTGTTTTGTGTATTTAAAATATATACTTTTTTCCATTTACCCTATATTCCTATATTATAGCGATTTATTCATAAATTTAAAACAAAAGTGGCTAATCTCCCAGTGAAAATGTGTAAATAAGTCGAAAAAGTCTGACCATCCACCCATTTCATCTAAGAAATTAGCCGGTTATTTATCGTATGGCTGCCTGTCCTTGCTGAAAATAACGGATTACTTCTTCCGTTTGCTTTTCGAACATTTCATGGATACTTTTCAATTCCTGCTTTTTAAGTTGAATCTCTTCCTGAATTGTGACCGCTTCACTCTCCTCTTCAAGGGCAAGGAGTTGCTTCTCTATATCTTGGCATCTTTCGATTTCGGATTGTAAAAGTAAAAGCTTATCCATCGTTTTCAACTGGTTGTTTATAAGCCGGTTAAATTCCTCCATGAATGCACCTTCCTAATCTGTATTTTTTCTATAGTATGTATATTCTATTTTTATCAGCTTTCTCCTTTGACATAAAATGTAAACACGACGAAACATTTGTCGAATCCAATGGAAGGCAAAAAAAAGCACCCTTCATAAGAAGGATGCTTTTCATCGGCAATTAGCCTTGGTTTTTATTGCTTTGAGATCTTTGGTTTTGTTGTTTCACTTCTTGAACGTTAGTTTCAGAAGCAAACTCTGTACCGAATTGGCCTTGTGCTTGACCTTGGCCTTTTCTTTGTTGAGATTGAGCGTTTTGTTGTCTTACTTCTTGAACGTTAGTTTCAGAAGCAAATTCTGTACCGAATTGGCCTTGGCCTTGTTGAGATTGCGCATTTTGTTGTCTTACTTGTTGAACGTCAGTACCTGCTTGTGATTTATTCATGTTGTTTTTAGCCATTGATATCACCTCCACGATAATAAGATAACCATTATCCCGGAGTGCTATCCAACAATAATCATTTAAATTTTTCCAGTTACATTAAACAAGCAATGAAATGCCCCCATCAACTATTACGGTTTGTCCACGAATCATCCTGGCTCCATCGGAAATTAAAAACAGGATGGTATTCACCATATCTTCCACCTCGACCATCCGTCCAGCGGGAGTCTGTTCTGCCGCCTCAGCAAGCATTTCATCCCGATTCGGGAAAGACTTCAGGGCATCCGTATCGATCACACCGCCTGAAACGGCATTGACACAAATATTTTTAGCAGCCAATTCGACCGCTAAATATCTTGTCAGGGCTTCAAGCGCAGCTTTGGAAACTCCAACAGCTGTATAATTTTTCAAATAGCGAATGGATCCTAGTGAACTGATGCTGACGATTTTCCCCCCGCCGTTCCTCTCCATTAGTTTCGCCGCTTCCTGTGCGCAGAAAAGGAGAGCTTTTGTATTGATGTCCATGGTCCAGTTCCAATGGGATTCCTCCAGCTCCATCAATGGACGCTGGACGCCAGAGGCCGCATTATTGATGAAAATATCCAAACGTCCGTAATAAGCATCGATTTCCTCGAACATGCTTTTCACTTTCGCAACATCACCGACATTTGCCTTGACTACAAGGGCTTTTCGCCCCAACGCTTCAATTTCGGCAGCCACTTCTAATGCTTTCGACTTGCTCCGGGCATAATTAATAACGAGGTCGTAACCCTCCTCCGCAAGCCTTATTGCCGTGCTTCTGCCTAAACCTTTACTGCTACCTGTAACGAGTGCCACTTTTTGTTCCATTCGTTTATTCATCCTTTCTGAGTAAACACCGAGTAATAAAAATCATTTTTTAAGGAGTGTTACTGTTATGTATGTTGGACGTGATATGACTGAGTTGTCGATGATGAAAAAATCGGATTGGGAAAATAGTGAACTTGCCTATTTTCATCACTCCCTTCAACAAATGGTACCTTATTTAAACCAAGAAGGACAGAGTATCCATAACGAAATCGTCAAAGAAATTGAAAATAGAGGCGGACTTAACAGGCAAGAGGCCGATTATACTCATGGAACGAAAACCAGTTACGAATGATTTTATACGGATATTGCTTTGAAAATCAACAAAAGGAAGAGGATATCTTATCGGATATCCTCTTTTATGCATATATCACGATTTCATTCGCTTATTCAATGCACTCCTTTTTCTTTATACGCCTTCATCATTTTTTGGTGGGAGACCGGAAATGCCAACTGCTCCATCTCTGCTGCACTCACCCACTTAAGTTGCTGTTCTTTCAGTGTCTCTTCATCGATGTCCTCTTTGACCACGCCGGTATACGTGTCCATTTTCCAAACGAGATGTGAGAAAACATGTTCAATTCTCACAAGTGATTCAGTGATTTCCGGTTTGACGCCATACATTTCCTTAAACCGACTCCCGAAGAATTCCCTCTTATGCAAGAGGGATGTATGGTTTTCGAAATTCGGATATTCCCAAAGATTAGCTAGCAATCCTTCTGACGCTCGCTTGTGAATTAAAAATTCACCTTTTTCATTCGTTAAAACGGCGGCTACAATTGGTACATCCCTTGTTTTTTTCTTTTGGATTTTTACCGGCAATTCCGACTGAACCCCTGCTTCAAATGCTAGACAATGACTTTGAACGGGGCATAATAGGCAGGCAGGCTTACCAGGTGTGCAGATTAATGCTCCAAGTTCCATCAAGGCTTGATTGAAGGCAGAGGTATGTTCATGATCGATCAGCTTCCTGACGGCAGCTTCGAATGTTTTTCTTGTCTTTGGCTTTGCTATATCTTCATATATCATTAATATCCTTGATAAAACTCGCATGACGTTTCCATCAACGGCTGGCTCCGGCTTGCCGTATGCGATACTTAGAATCGCACCAGCAGTATATGGGCCGACACCTTTCAATTTGGAGATTTCCTCGGGATCATCCGGTACAATCCCATTGTAGGATGCCTTCACTTCCTGAACGGCACTATGCAGATTCCTTACACGCGAGTAATATCCCAGCCCTTCCCAAGCTTTCAGGACCTTTTCTTCATCTGCATTGGCAAAGTCCTCGAGTGTCGGGAACCATTCGATGAACCGGTTGAAAAAAGGAATCACCGTATCCACTCTCGTTTGCTGCAGCATTATTTCAGAAACCCAAACGCGGTAAGGGTCCTTATTTTCCCTCCATGGCAATTCTCTTTGTTCTTCGAGAAACCAGGAAACCAAATCTTTTTGAAATTCATCGATTTTTATTTTTTCTATTGTCGGGATCGTTATTTCTTTCACATCAGTTCCTCCAAAGATGTTACACTCTAATCAAAATTGGGAATACCTATAGTAGGCCATTCTTTTTTTAATATCATGTTCATATCCATTTATTTGTAACGGGTCACTTGAAATAAATCAAAATTATATTCATTTGATGGTTAATATATAAATACGGTATGATGAAAGAAGACCATTTTTTTCAAATTGTGGCAGGGAGGTTAGTTTTTTGGATACAGGTACTCACTTTGTCATGGGAATTGCTCTTGGAGGTCTTGCCACATTAGATCCCGTCATTGCGCAGAGCCCAGTTACTGCAAGTGCAGTCATAGCAGGTACGATATTGGGATCACAAGCTCCGGACATTGACACCGTTTTAAAATTAAGGAATAACGCTGTATATATACGTAACCATCGTGGAATCACGCATTCCATTCCCGCTGTTTTACTTTGGCCCTTGATTATTAGCGGAGCAATTTTCGCCATCATACCTGAAGCAAATTACCTTCATCTTTGGCTTTGGACCTTTTTAGCCGTATTCCTTCACGTATTCGTGGATATATTCAATGCTTATGGGACCCAGGCTCTTAGGCCGATTTCGTCAAAATGGGTAGCTTTAGGGGTCATCAATACATTCGATCCATTCATTTTTGGAATACATGTTGCAGGCCTAATATTATGGGGCTTCGGATTTCCTCCAGGCTATTTATTTCTTTCCATTTACGGGATACTCGTCATTTATTACATTTCCAGGTTCAGGGAACAAGCTTTTATAAAAAGAGTGGTCAAACAGCAAATTCCTGGAGCAAGGAAAATTCTTTTATCACCGACGATGCGTTTTCACCGCTGGAAAATTGCGGTGATTACCGAAAAGAATTATTATGTGGCACGAGCCGATAATGGATATGTGAAGATTCTTGATACGTTCGATCGGGTGCCATTGCCTGAAAGTGAAATTCTCGAAGCCGCCAAGAAGGATATCAACTTGGCAGCCTTTCTGTCCTTTTCTCCGGTTTACCGATTCGAAATCGAACAGATAAAAGAATATTACGAAGTCCGTTTTATCGATCTAAGATATCGCAGCAATGGATATTACCCGTTTGTGGCAGTGGTCCATTTAGACAGCGAATTGAATATCTTGAATTCTTATACCGGCTGGATCTTTAGTGAAGCGAAGCTGCAGAAGAAATTGAATATTATTTTATAGTATATTGAAAAAGAGCTGATTCCAGGGAACTCCTCTGGAATCAGCTTTTTTAATGCAGTCGATTCTGCTGATTTAATAACTGCTGATATTTAGGGTTCTTTGCAATGAATTCGTGGAATTGCTCACCGTAGTTATCAATCCAGGTCCTTACAACGCGCGATGTCATTTCTTCACCGGCATATTCATGCCCAGCCTTTGCATAGGTCGCTTCGAAATCTTCCCATAATAATTCCACCCAAGTCAAAGCTTGCTCATACGTGATGTGTTCATTTTTCTCAAGCAGTATCTTGGTTAATCTTTCATGGTAATCATTCATTAGAACCACCTCATTGCCAATATTTTTACAGAATGAACTATACTGTCCCATACCCATACTAGTTGTAAGCGGAAACGCTTCTTTCTTAATCTGATGCTTGGAGGAGAAAAAATTTGCGAAATAAACAAAAAGGATTCCCCAACCAAAACAATAATAAATTCCAAGGCGAGCCTCGTGCAAAGGCAAGATATGCTTCAAAGCGTGCAGATGGAAGTATTAATACACACCCTCAAGAAAGAATGAAAGCTTCAAACGAGCGATCGAATTAAAAGGTACATCAGAAGGAACCGGGTACTTCCCCGGTTCCTTTTTATTTCAGCATTGAAATCGGGAGTGCTTCTTCCTTACCGCTACCGCCCAAGCGGTAACCCCAAGCGAATACGCCGTTCATATAATCAATTTTGAAATAGACACCGGGATCTCCGTCAATTTGATATATTTCACCTTTTTTGAAATCATCAGGATTTAACAAATAGGCCTTGGCCATCGTCACTTTTCGTTCCAATACTGAATATTCATTAACCATTCCCAATTGCTCTGCTTTTCTCGCTTTTTCAGTCAACGCTGCGATTTCCTGTTGCAGTTCATAGGCAGATAGCTTGCTGTATCTTACGTCGCTCATATATATGACTCCTCAAATGAAATAATTAATTTACTTATATATTAAACAAAATTTTGTGATTTGGCTATTGATGCACTTAATCACCATCAGGATTGGAAAGATAACGCTCAATCAATTCTATTGGAAAACCTTTTCGGTATAATGCCTGCTTCATTTTTTGTTCATATTCGAAGCCTTCATGGTTTTTATATCGGCGTTGCATTTTTTCGGCATGGTGGCAAAGGGAATCCCATTGTTCATCCTCATCCTTTTCCACCGTCACATCTTCAAGTGCTTCATGGATGATATCTCTTGGAAAACCTTTCCGTAACAAGGTTTGTTCAACCTTCAGCCTTAAAGCTCGTTCGGAAATGTTTTTTTCCTTTTTGACCGCTTTTCCAGCCAGATTCCTTGCATGTTCAATTTGAATGTCATAAGGGTATTCCTTCAATGCCTCGACAATCAACTTCTCTTGCACCCCTTTTTCCTTAAGCTCAAGCTTAAGGGTAGTGGGCCCTTTATTCCCTCCATTCACATGGGTCCGCACGTAAGCCTTGGAAAATTCAAGGTCGTCTAAATAGTTAAAGCTGTATAGTTTATGTATCGCTTCCTTAATGATCGGCTCTTCCGTTTCCTTCTTTTTTAAATAAAGGCGAATTTCCGATTCTGAGCGCATCCGGTATGATAAATAATTAAGTGCATCGGTAAATGCTTTTTGGATTTCATCATGGAATTGTATTTCGGCCAAAAGCAGGTCATCAAGTTCCATACCCTTTTTCAACTGAAATTTCAATAGCACTTCTTCGTCTACACTGAAGGCATATTTTTCGTCAACGAAGATGTTATAACGATCTTTACGTTTCTTTTGGGTTGTTATTTTTGTTATGTTTGGCATAAATCCACCCCCCACACCTACTTTACCCCTTTACGTTTACCATTTCTATATATAGCATGCCTAAAAATGAAAAAAGAACATGGGCATGTTAAAGTGAAGGAAAGACAGGGAAAGGAAGTGGTTTTCATGAAAATAGCCATTGCTGGTGGAAGCGGTTTTGTCGGCACAGCCCTAATTGATGAATTATCAAAAGAAAATCATGATATATATATTTTGACCCGTCATCCCGAAAAATTCAAGAAACGGACTAATTTGACATATATCGGCTGGTTAACCGAGGAGGCAACGCCGGAAATGCACTTGGAGGGGCTCGATGTGTTCATTAACCTTGCTGGTGAATCTCTGAACAGCGGCCGTTGGACACCTGAACGAAAGCGCCGGATTGTCGAAAGCAGGATCGAGGCTTCCAAAGAGATGAACCGGATCATTTCCATACTGCCCTCCAAAGTGTCCGTCATCATTAATGCAAGTGCAATCGGATATTATGGTATTTCGGACGATGAGACCTTTACCGAAACCTCTGAATCCATTGGTGATGATTTCTTGGCCCGTACTGTTCAACTATGGGAAAAGGAAGCGGCTAAATCACGCTCTTACAGTAAAAGGTTGATCTTAACAAGATTCGGGGTGATTCTTGGAGAAAAAGACGGAGCACTGCCAATGATGGCCTTCCCCTATAAACTATTTGGCGGAGGAAAGATTGGCAAAGGGAATCAGTGGCTTTCCTGGATTCATATCCATGACGCGGTCCGTGCAATCATCTTTAGCATGAATGATGCTAGGATAGAAGGTCCAGTCAATTTTACGGCACCGAACCCCGTCCAGATGGATACATTCGGAAAAACAATAGGAACTGTCCTGCACCGGCCCCATTGGTTAACTGTCCCCCCTTTCTTCCTCAAGAAATTGTTGGGGGAAATGAGCATCCTTGTACTTGAAGGGCAAAATGTCCTTCCCACTAAACTTAAAGAAGAAGGATTCACCTTCTCCTTTCCAACCCTTAAAGAAGCCTTACAAAATATCTTAAAAGAAGATTCCCACGTATGAAAGGGTCATTTTAGGAAAAAATAGGGATATTAAGTGAATGGAGATGATCTAATTGCTCAAAAAACACGATAAAGAAAAAAGTAACTTAACTAGTACACAAGCGATCCTTTATGCTCGCGAATTTAAAAAAGCAGATCGAGCTGGTGGATATACCGAGAAGAAATCCCGTCGTTAGGTTTGGAGTTTTTTCCCTTACATTTTGAACAGCCACTCAACACAAAATAAGCTGGAGATGATTAGTGAAATTCATCTCCAGCTTATTTATATTCCAGGGGGCGATAACATGGGACGAAATAACATACACCATAATCGAGATAAGAACACACAGAAACTTCCTCAGGTTCCCAAAAACCTGAAAAGTGACGGACTTGACGTTGAATATTCTTCCGAACTGGCTGACCAGGAAGATATCGAGGCACAAGCCCGTGCAAATGCGGCTGACCGCCGTGCTCATAATCGCCGATAAGCAGAATAAACCAACCCAAGGGGCTGTAAGTTAGCCCCTTGGTCCTCTTTATTTACATAGCTTATCCACAACCCTGTGTATATTGTGGATATATTCTGAAAATACTGACAAAAAATAAGTCCATTAACTCACCTTATCAACATGAAAATAATGTTATTTCTGGATAACCCTGTGGATTATGTGGATAAAGGAGAGATTGGGCTAACACGCTACATTTTCGTTGTGGATAACTATTCTCTCTCCTTCATTTGTTCCACAAGGTTATTATTTATAAAATAATTTATCCAAATCTTTTTCCAGCAATTCTAAACCCTATCTTGGTATTTCATCGGCCGCTGACCCCGGCATTTAAAGAAGGTTCCCCAAACCTTTGCCATCAACATTTTCTTCCAACTGTTTACGAAGCAAGAACTTTTGTATCTTCCCACTTGCGTTCCGAGGCAGCTCATTACAGAAGATATATCTCCTTGGACGTTTATAGTTCGCCAAACTATTACTGTTCTTACACCAAGTTTCTAAATCGCTTTCGGCAAGCATTGGGTCTTTGGCTACGATGAATGCCGTTACCGTTTCCCCCCATTGATCATCTGGCTGACCAAGTACCGCACAGTCGAGAACTCCTTGATGCTCATATAGTGTATCTTCCACTTCACGCGGATAAATATTTTCCCCTCCAGAAATAATCATGTCGTCCACACGGTCCTTGACCCACAGATATCCATCTTCATCCAGGAAACCGATGTCACCGGAATGGTACCAGCCTTTGTAAAGCGCCTTTTCGGTCTCTCTATCTTTTTGAAAGTAACCCTGCATGATACACGGACCCTTTACAAGGATTTCCCCTGTTTCCCCAGGTTCCAGCATATCCTCGGGATCTGATGGCCCATCGTCATTCGGACGGGCAATGATGATTTCATGTTCGGAACATGCCTTGCCGGCAGAACCCGCTTTCCTAATTTGATCTTCCTCCAATAGGAGAGTTATGGCCGGCCCCATTTCAGTCATTCCATAGGCCTGGATGAACTGGATGCCGAGTTTCTCCTGACAGGCACGTACAAGGGATGGAGCCATCGGGGCTGCTCCATAAAGCCCTAACTTCAAGCTCTGGAATTTATACTCCTCCAATTTTTCCTGAATGAGCATGTTCCACATCGTAGGTGCAGCAAAAAACTTGGTGACCCCCTCGGATTCAATCAGTTCCATGACCTTTTTGGGATGAAACTGATGTAATATGACATTAGCTGCACCGACCTGTACACGAGGTAAAAAAGAGCAGTGCAATTCAGCACAATGAAACATTGGTGCAGTAATCAAACCGATATCAGAGCGTTCATACTTCATGGCCTCTATTAAAATCTCGGCTTGTTTGACCATGTCTTTATGAAGGTGAATGACCCCTTTGGGACGTCCGGTAGTTCCGCTCGTATACATGATGGCATAAATGTCATCTTCGTGAACTTCAACTTCATCTGGCTTTGAGGAGATACTGGCCAATTTTTGGCGGTAACCTTTGGCATACCCAGGCACATCCTGATCAATATACCAGAAGGCCGTTTCCGGAAATCGCTTTTCAACCGCGGCGACGTTCGTTTCCAATTCGCGTTCGAATAGAACGACCTTTGGAGCAGCGTCATTCAAAATGAAGGCCAACTCTTCCGGCATTAAACGGAAGTTGATCGGATTGAAGATTGCACCGATTTTTGCACAGGCAAAGAACGCTGTTGCAAGCTCTTCATTGTTGTAAAGGTACGTAGATACCCTGTCCCCTTTTCGCACCCCTTCCGCTTGAAGGGCCGCCGCCAACCTATTCACCTGTTCATTCCATTGGATATACGTATAGCGGATATTTCTTCTCACGTCGTAGATAGCTTCTTTAATGGGGAATTTCTGAACCGTCTGATCAAAGATATTCTTAATCGTTACTGACAAATCATTCTCCTCCTCAAGTAACCACCATCAACAGGAAGAATTCAGCAAAGCCTGCCGATGGTCGACTTCATCCCTTTTTCAGCTTTTACTTTCGTGCGAATTACGAATATTCATAAATGGATAGTCCAGCTTCAGTCCATTCTTTCAATGATGGTGGCATTCGCCATGCCGTGGCCTTCACACATTGTTTGCAGCCCATAACGGCCGCCCGTCCTTTCTAATTCATGGATCATGGACACCATCAAACGGGCCCCGCTGCCGCCAAGAGGATGCCCCAATGCAATCGCCCCGCCATTTGGATTCAGCTTCTTTGGGTCTGCCCCCGTTTCTTTTAGCCATGCAATCGGTACAGGAGCGAAAGCCTCGTTCACTTCAAAGATATCGATATCATCAATTGTAAGACCCGCTTTTTCCAAAGCTTTTTGGGTGGCGGGAATCGGTCCCGTTAGCATCAGGGTGGGATCCGACCCGACAACAACCCGTGTATGCACTTTAAAGCGCGGTTTCAATCCAAGTTCTTCTGCTTTACTGCGTTCCATCAATAATAAAGCGGCAGCACCGTCACTGATCTGACTAGAATTCCCTGCATGGATTAAACCGCCTTCTTGAAATGCCGGTTTCAATCCAGCCAGCACTTCAAGCGTAGTTCCGCTCCTTGGGCCTTGATCTTCCGTAACTTCGATTTGATTTCCTTCTTTATCAGTACCCATTACTGATATCATTTCACGGTTAAAATGTCCTTCTTTTTGAGCACGTATTGCCTTGGCATGACTTTCAACGGAAAACCGATCACAATCTTCACGTGTTATTCCCCACTTGTCTGCGATTCTTTCAGCTGATAAACCTTGGTTGATCACCTCGTAAAGGTCCATATACTTTTGGCTTGTTACAGCACCTTGAAGATTTGACCCCATGGGAACTCGTGACATGTTTTCCACTCCACCTGCCACTACCACATCCATATCACCCGACAGGATGGCCTGGGAAGCAAAATGGACTGCCTGCTGACTTGATCCGCATTGACGGTCAATCGTCGTTCCCGGCACTTCAATCGGAAATCCGGCTATCAGTGCGGCAACCCTTGCTATATCACCGGCCTGTTCGCCCGACTGTGAGACACACCCTAAAATGACATCATCGACAATAGCAGGATCGATGCCCGCCTTTTCAATCAGCTTCTTCAATACTTCCCCTGCCAGATTATCAGGGCGAACGTCTTTCAAGACACCGTTCCTTCTGCCTACCGGCGTGCGAATTCCTTCAACGATAACCACTTCCCGCATATACTCTCTTCCCTTCTCATCTTTACTATAGGCCCAGATTCTTAGCGATGATTTTCTTCATGATTTCATTTGTGCCGGCATAGATGCTTGCTACCGGAACATCCCGATACCTTCTGGCAATTTTGTATTCCTCCATATACCCATAGCCGCCATGGAGCTGCATGCATTCAATGGATATTTTTCTGGCAGTCTCCGTCAAACGCCATTTCGCCATCGAAACTTCCGTTACAACCTGTTCCCCAGCCATATGTTTGGTGATCAATTGATCTAGGAAAGCACGCCCCATTTTTATCTCCGTAGCCATTTCCGCGATTTTGAATTGAGTATTTTGAAACTGACTTACAGACTTTCCGAACGCTTCCCTGCCCTTCACATACTCAATCGTATCAGCCAGCATATCCTCAGACGCGGTTTGAGCACAAATTGCCACCACAAGGCGTTCCTGCTGCAGTTTTTCCATTAAATAAATAAACCCCTTGCCTTCTTCACCAAGCAGGTTTTCCTTTGGAACACGGCAATCCTCGAAGATGAGTTCTGCTGTATCCTGACTGTGCAAGCCAAGTTTCTTCAGTTTTCTCCCCCTGGAAAATCCGGGTGTATCCCTTTCGACCACGACTAAGCTAACGCCTTTATGTTTCGGAACGGCGCTGGGATCCGTTTTACAGGCAACAATGATCAAGTCCGAATGAATGCCATTTGTGATGAATGTCTTTTGACCATTTAATATGTAATGATCTCCATCCAAAATGGCAGTCGTTTTAATATTGGCCAAATCCGAACCTGTACCAGGCTCTGTCATGGCAATGGCTGTAATGATTTCCCCTGTCGTACATTTTCGAAGCCAGCGCTGTTTCTGCGACTCATTTCCGTAGGCGGAAATATACGGTACGGTGATATCACTGTGAAGTCCGAAACCAATGAACCCAGAACCAACCCTTTCCAATTCTTCATTAATGATAACGGCAAAGCCCCAATCTACCCCGGAACCCCCATAATCTTCTTCAAGGTCCGGACATAAAAAACCCTGTTCCCCCATTTTCACCCAAAAAGACCGGGGAATGATTCTTTCTTCTTCCCAACGTTCATAGTGGGGAACTGCTTCTTTCTCTAAAAACTTTCGGAAGGACATACGGAAAATTTCATGTTCTTCACTTAGGTACGGATGCTTCATCTGTTTTATCTCCTCTCCATTCCTTTGTCGGAGGCTCTTTTTCTAGATTTACAATGGTTTGATTGACAACTTACCTTGGTGACATTCTAATGGCCCCATCCAGTCTGATTGTTTCCCCATTCAGCATCGGATTCGTTATGATGCTTTCCGTTAGTTTAGCGTACTCTTCTGGATACCCGAGCCTTGATGGGAATGGCACGGTTTTCCCTAATGACGTCCTGGCTTCTTCAGGTAATGAATCGAACATCGGTGTATGGAATAGACCCGGTGCAATCGATACGACACGTATCCCTTTGATGGCAAGCTCCCTTGCGATTGGCAGAGTCATACCGACAATCCCTCCCTTGGAGGCACTATATGCGGCTTGTCCGATTTGTCCTTCAAAGGCAGCGACCGAAGCTGTATTGATGATGACTCCACGCTCCCCCTCTTGATTCGGTTCATTTTCGACCATTTTTTCAGCTGCAAGCCGGATTACGTTAAATGTACCGACCAAATTGATTTGCACGACTTTTGAGAACGCTTTCAATTCATGTATGCCTTTCCTGCCTATGACCTTCTCTGCAATGGCAATGCCTGCACAGTTGATGACAGTATTAATGCTACCGAATTTTTTTAATCCTTCATCCAATGCTACAGATACGCTATCTTCACTAGTTACATCCGTTTTAATAAACAGGACCGAATCGCCCAACTCCTGAGCCATTTTAGCGCCATTTTCTTCCGAGAGGTCGAATATGACCGCTTTTCCACCTTTTTTAATGATGTTTCTTACTGTCGCCGCTCCCAGACCTGAAGCCCCGCCTGTCACAACTGCAATGGTTTCTTGAATTTCCAAATTCTCACCCCATCTGTTTCTAGAATATATTCATCTTTCACTATCATCAAAACCTATTTTCAAGATTAATTTCACCGCTTGCCTGTTTTATCGTTCATTTTCAACTCAAGAAGGGTTTCGGTAAAGCCTTTGATTACCTGTTCAAAATCCTGCTTCAACCCATCCAGCTCTTTAATTCGTTCATTAAGTTCGTTTAACTTCTGTCCTGCAGTTTCAATCGTTTTTTCCAATTGCTTAATGCCTGTCCTATCCTTATCGAATAAAAGGACTATATCCTTTATTTCCACTAACGAAAAACCATACTTCTTACCGCGCATTATGATTTTGAGCTGTGCATATTCTTTCTTTCCATAAACTCTTTTTCCCGTTTCGGTACGCATTGGCCTAAGCATACCCAGTTCCTCATAATAACGGAGGGTCCTTGTCGTCAATTCGAATTCTTTTGCTAACTCAGAAATGGTGTACATGTTAAAACCACACTTTGCAAAGGGATTATTTACCTTTATTCTAACATTAACGTTAACGTAAACTTCAATGAAATATTCACAAAATTTATAATATATGAATCTGCATGGAAGATTTATATTGATATACTATGGGTATATTCTTTTTATAGAAGGGAATGATCGATCAATGCTATGTTCAAAAATATTAGTTGCTTATGATGAATCTGAGTTGGCACTAAAGTCTTTAGAAAAAGCGATTGAATTAGCAAAGCTGGATCCCGCTATCGAAATCCAGGTGCTTCACGCTGTTACACTGCCAATCAAGCCAAATATATATGGCAGTGCTTTTCAGGAAATTGAAGAATCCATGCTTAAGCATGGCAAGGAAGTGATTAAAAAAGCGGAAGCCCTTTTATCCGAAATCCCGAATGCATCCCAAACATTTGTCGTAGAAGGTTCAGCCATCACGACTTTATTGGAACATGCAAAATCCAAGAATTGTGACCTTATTATCATGGGCAGCCGCGGATTGAGCGGCTTCAAGGAATTCCTGGGCAGCGTGAGCCACTATATCGTTCAACATTCTCCAGTTCCTGTCTTGTTGGTCAAATGAAATTTACGGCAGTTATGGCCAGCCCCTTCATAGGCTGGGTTCCCCTTTGGAATCCAGCTTATTTATGCGTGCATGAACTCCAAACTTATCATGTTTTACAAACACTTCCGTTTACGGGTAAAATGAAACTAATTTCAAACGAGGAAAACAGGTGACGCAATGGATATTAAACATTTGCAATACTTTATAGAGGTTGCCAATTTCAATAGCTTCACTCGGGCTGCCGATCATTTATTCATTACACAGCCGACCATCAGCAAGATGATTAAAAACCTGGAAATCGAGCTAGGTGTTGAGCTTTTTGATCGTTCACGTAAGCAACTGATCTTGACCGATGCAGGCAGGGTTGTCTTAGACCAGGCAAAATTGATCGATAAGGCCTTTCACAATTTAGAAACGGAAATGGACAATTTATTAGGTTTAAAAAAGGGACATATACGCATCGGGCTGCCGCCGATCATCGACGCTTCTTTCTTCCCCCGAATTCTTAGCCGTTTTCACCAGGACTATCCCAATATCACCTTTCAATTAGTGGAGGATGGTTCAAAGAAAATAGAAGAATCCGTCCAAAATGATTTAATCGATATAGGCGTAATAGTCCTGCCAACCAACAACGCGCTTTTTCACCATTTTGCTTTTTTGGAAGAAGACATCAACTTGATAGTTCATCCCTCCCACCCCCATGCTTGTGTGGAAGAAATTGATTTGGCCGACCTGGAAAAGGAATCTTTCATCTTATTCAATAAAGATTACGTCCTTCGAGATCTCATCATTTCATCCTGTAGTGAAGCTGGTTTTTCTCCACATATCGTCACGGAAAGTTCACGATGGGATTTTATTGAGGAAATGGTTTACTGTAAACTTGGCGTTGCTCTATTACCTGAAAGTTTATGCCGTCATGATGATCGCGTAAAGACAATCAAGGTTAGAAACCCCTCCATTAGCTGGAATTTAGGATTTATATGGAGTAAGGACCATTACCTTTCATACGCTGCAAAAGAATGGCTGAAATATACTAGGGAAGCATGGTCCCATAAGTAGTGGATTATCCAGCAAGATTGATGAAAGCACTATCATAGATTTGGGTTATGCACGTGATAACATCTAACCATTTTACAATGAGTTACAGCGGGGGTAGACTAGTATGAGTAAATAGCACGTTGAATGCTGATGGATTCCATATGTTCTAAAAAGGAGATATTCATGATCACTTTATCTAATGTCGATGAGTTACAGGCATCAGAAGCAGCTCTGGAGAAAATTAAATATTCATACCCCGAACTATTTAATAAACTGCTCCATGTCGTTGCCTTAACACGGGCTCTCCATTTTAAATATCAATTTATGGGCACATTAATCATGGATGAAAACCCTAACGAATACACCCCTGAATTCGTTATGCCCTCCGTTATCGAATTATATATTGAGGAAGTTCAAAAGTTAAAGGATGATCCGAATATCCAGTTATTACTTCAGACCTTCTCCCAAAGTAAGAATATTGGATATGCAAAAATCAGTATGCTTGTGCTCGGTAAAAGCCCTGAATCGCTTTTAGGAGCTTCATGCATAAAATGAAGCCCCCTGATATGCCCCGAAAAAAAACCTCCCATAATGGAAGGTTTTTTCTTTACGTGTAATTAAAGGACTTTACTCAAAAAGGCTTTAGTTCTTTCCTGCTGGGGATTATTAAAAATCTCACTAGGAATATTTTCTTCAATAATATAACCTTCGTCCATGAAGATCACGCGATCTCCAACTTCTTTTGCAAACCCCATCTCATGGGTCACAACTACCATGGTCATGCCTTCCTTGGCCAGTTGCTTCATGACCTCAAGGACTTCACCGACCATTTCCGGATCCAGGGCGGAAGTGGGCTCGTCGAATAGCATGATTTTGGGTTCCATCGCCAACGCCCTGGCAATTGCGACGCGTTGCTTTTGTCCACCTGATAATGAATCCGGATATGCGTTCGCTTTCTCTGCAAGTCCCACTTTCTTAAGCAGTTCCATCCCTCTTTGGGAAGCCTGCTCTTTGGATATCTTGCGGACCTTTATAGGCGCCAGCATTATATTCTCAAGAACAGTCTTATGCGGAAATAAGTTAAAATGCTGAAATACCATGCCAACTTCCGTCCGGACTTTATTGATATTGACCTTCTTGTCTGTCGTATCAAGCCCTTCAATGAAAATATGGCCTCCCGTAATCGTTTCAAGTTGATTGATGCATCTGAGAAAAGTGGATTTACCCGACCCGGAAGGACCAATTACCACGACTACTTCCCGAGGGGAAACGATTGCATTGATATTTTTCAATACATCATTTTCGCCAAATGACTTCTTTAGATTCTCCACCTTTATCATTCTGTTTTCAACCTTCTTTCGAGTCTATTTAATACGAAACTTAAAATGAGGGTCAGGAATAGATAAATGAAGGCACAAGCCAAGTATGGCTCCCACACTTTAAAGTACTGGCTCCCCATCGCTTTCCCCCAGTACATTAATTCCGGGGCAGCAATGACACAAAGCAGGGATGAATCCTTCAATAATACGATGAATTCATTTCCTAACGGAGGAATCATTCGTTTGAAAGCTTGTGGCAATACAACATGTATCATTGTTTGGGCATGGGTCATCCCCAATGAACGCGCCCCTTCCATTTGCCCTTTATCGATGGATTGAATGCCCGCCCGGAAAATTTCTGCGATATACGCGGCTGCATTTAACGATAAAGCAATGACACCGGCGGTTACTGCATTCGTTTCCCCGGTAAAAAAGGGCACGATTCCAAAATGGATTAAAAAGATTTGAACTAAAAGCGGTGTTCCGCGAAAAACCGTGACATAACCGTAAAATGGAAAGGCAAGCACTTTGTTTTTCATGATTTTCCCTAAACCGATCAATAACCCCAAAAAGGTTCCGATCAGGATGGAGGAAACCGAAAGCCCAATAGTAAGCAATGTCCCTTTTAATAAGAAAGGAGCATACTCAAAAATAATATCCCAGCGAAAACTCATTTCGTTCCCCTCCTAAAGGCCAAAAAAACTGCGTAACTTCATACGTAAAGTTACGCAATCTTTTACTATCCATTTGTTTTATTGTTGTGCTTTCAACGTTTCAATATCTGGGTCAGTACCAAACCACTCTTTATAAATTTCTGCATATTTCCCATTTTCATAAATGGCATTCACGGCTTTATCGAACTCCGATTTCAATTCACTGCCTTTTGGGAACATAAGACCATAAAACTCCTCATTGAAACTTTTGCTGTCTTCAACGACTTTCAGTTTTTGATCGGGGTTATTTTTCACATATTCTTCAACAACCGTATTATCAGCAACGACAGCCGATGCTCCGCCCTTCAATAATTCCTGAATGGCCAGGTTATTATTTTCGAATTTTTTGATATCCTTGTGATTCTTTCCAAGGAGTTTCTCTACCGCTTCCTGTCCAGTAGTACCGGTCTGAACGGCAATAACGTTTCCTTTCAATTCATCTCCAGATTTTATATCACTATCCTCAGGAACGAGAATTTTGTTTGTGGATAAGAAATACGGAACCGAGAAGTCATAAGATTGTTTTCTTTCGTCATTCACTGTAATCGCAGATATGGCGACATCCGCTCTCTTACCTTCAATTTCAACAAAAATCGGATCCCAGCCAACACTTTCCAATTTAACTTCATATCCCGCTTCTTTTGCAACGGCATTGATGAAATCAACATCGAATCCTACAATCTTATCGCCTTCAAGATATTCAAATGGAGCATAGTTGGCGTCAGTCACGATCCTGAGTGTTTTCCCATTTGACTCTTCTTCTTTACCAGTTGTCGAGACTTCCTTATCCTTCCCGCATCCTGTCATGACTAGTAACAAAGAAGCAACCAAGGCAAACACTAAAAAAGAAACCTTTTTCAAAATAATCCCCTCTTCTCTCTCGTAAACTCTCTTTTTTTAAAAAAAACAGATAAATCTAACTTTAGAGAACTTTCAGTTTATTCTTTTAAGAATATTATACGTTTATTTGTTTTTTTATGCAATAAAAAGTCGATAAATAACTTTAGTAAAATAAAATTTTAATCAATTAACTCGGTAAATTAAAAACGCAACTGTGCTCTAATAGGGAAAGAGGCAACTTTCTCCCCTTCACTCGAGTTAATGGATATTATATTGAAAACAGATAGTGCCACCGTTCAAAAGATTTAAGGAACAAAAAAAGCAGCGGCCAAATTAGCGGCCGCTGCTAAAAGATTATTATGGTACTTCCGTATTCCCCTCTTCAATATCCAACATATCCAACAGGAAGATGAATATCGGTATTCCGATGATCAATCCCCATATTCCTAGGAAGTGCTCGGAAAACAATAGGATGATGAAGGTGAAAAATGTTGGAAGATTCGTTTTTGCCGACATGAATTTCGGATTTAAAATATAGCTTTCAATTGCATGGATCACAACAATCATGATTAATACAGCAATCACTTTGGGCATGCCGCCGATGCTATAGGCAATCATGCTAAGCGGGATGAGGGAGATGATGACCCCTGCAACCGGAATCAAACCAAGAAAGAAAATCATGATCCCTAGACCAAGCAACTGCGGGAAGCCAAGAATCCATAAGAAAGTTACGGATAGGACAGCATTCGTAATGGCTATCAAGAACTGGACCTCGATCACCTTCCCGAATGAATTGATGAATTTGACGCCAAAGTGGCTTAAGTTTATAAAGAAAGACTTGAATTTGGCGCGCTTGAATTTAGAAGTGAAGCGAATGATTTTATCTTTTTCCAATAAGAAAAATAGACTAAGCAACATGGAAATGAAAATTTGAAATGCCAGTTTACCGAAATCGGATATATAAAGATAGAGTGTATTCATCTGTTTTTGAAGATCGAGCGGCGATTCCAGCTCGTTCATTATATTAATGGCATATTGAATGACCCTGCTATCTGGTGGATGTTGAAAGAAGAAAACGATCTGTGTCACTAATTCCGTGAATTGTAGCGTAATGACCGGTAGATATTTATAAAGTACGATGGCTAAACAAGAAATGACGACTACATATAAAAAGCTTATGACAACCTTAGAGTTGATATGCACTACTTTATTCAGCCGAATCATGATAAATTGCTCCAGCCTTCCCATCAGGAAAGTGAAAACAAATGTGAATAACACGATATTAACCATACTGCCGATGCTTATTAAAAAGAGGACTAACACAATTAATGTAATTAACCTTGAAAAACCTTCGCTTTGCAAATACTCTTTTACCACTTACCTATCTCCTAACTACCATTCTGCCGTGATAATTCCATCTACCTTTCATTTTACACGGAATTGAGGAATTCTACTACAATTACCTTGCATTGACAACAAAATTATTTGAATGATCAGTAATTCCCATGATACAGACGTATTTAAAGACCTTTTTCGGAAATTCGACCATTACTTTGACAGCCATTTCTGCATGAAAAAACATCTGACAAATCGGCAGATGTCAGACCTTGGACAAACTCAATGAAAATCGAGTATGTCTAAGGTTTTTTATTGGTTTGTACTATTTGGAAGTTGATTTCCGCACCAGGCACTCGCTTTCCGCGGGCGGTTGGGGAGCCTCCTCGGCTTGCGCCTGTGGGGTCTCCCCTAGACACGCTTTTCTTAGCAGGAACCTCGTACCTTTCACTTCAATCAACTCTGTTCTTAAATTTAGAACGAACCTACCTATGGAGTTGAAGGTGTTGTTTTGGGGCAAATGATTCGGGAACTTCACTTGATGAAAGATATGCTTTCAGGACCCCTTTTATCTACAAACTAAAGCTGAAGCATAAGGCCTCAGCTTTTGTTATGGCTGTACAATTTGGGCATTGATTTCCGCTCCAGACACTCGCTTTCCGCGGGCGGTCGGGGAGCCTCCTCGGCTTGCGCCTGTGGGGTCTCCCCTGACACGCTTTTCTAAGCAGGATTCTCGTACCTTCCTCCTTTTTGAAACTCAGCAACTGCTAAATGGACAGATGCTAATCTTCATCTTTCACATCGATATCTTCGGGGATGGGTTCGTTATAATAATCCGCTAAATCCTTCTTATATTTCTCCATCTGTTCAAGATGCATATTAAACTGATCTTTAAAAATCAAATGCTGCTCACCATCATGAACGGTGCGAATTTTATTTTGAATGATCAAACCTTCTATATAAGATTCCGGCATCGATAGATATTCCGCAGTCTCTTTTACTGTCAAGTACATGCCTTCACCCCTTTTCCCCTATAACTATACTAGATATGAGGCATTATTTGAAGCGCTTGATTTTTAACTGAAAATCCCTTACATGCCAAGGAAAGGACGATACCCGATTCAAGGTATTGTCCTTTAACCTCACGAGATTAATCAATTTCCGCGAATGGAACATTTTAGATAAAACAGCTTACAATCCCTTCCATTAACATGTAAGATAATGTTAAAGCAATATATCCATAGATTAAGAGGAGTGGACAAAAATGACCTTCTTTTATGTCATTCTTGCGGCAATTTTTGCTGTTTTACTTGTCAATTTCGTTAAAGGGCTAAGTGAACCGGCTAAAATGGAACGCTATCAAAATGAATTCCGTAAATACCGTGAAGAAACTTTAGATCTTCATGCAACTGAAGTCGTTTCAGAAGCATTGATAGAAAAGCTTAATAAAGCACTGGATTTCGATTATATGGAAAAGGTCAATACTGAATTCCGCCTGAAGCATCCACGGTACTCACAGTTAAAGGTCAATCAGGCCTGGCGTGAATTGAAACGCCATTTGATTATGGCTGCAGTGTTTGGAAAAGTTGAAATGTTTAATTCAGTCATCGATGAGTTATGGCATATCATGCTGAACTATAGTCAGGAATATGATGAGTTTTGCCAGGTTTTCATCGGTAGGACCATTCAGAACCCGTTTTCAAACCCGAAGAGCGCACTCTTTTTGACTTTTACTATGTACAGCTATTTACGGTGGACACCCATTCCATTCAAAAGTGGGGAAAATTTTTCAAACATGATAAAGGGCTAAAGCTTCTCCGCGATTTTGAAACGTTGGAGCTGGAGCAGTTAAAAGGGAAATATATGCGGAAACCGACAAGTATACAAGCGGAACGGACCTTTGAAGCCTTCACTTCACAATTTAAAGAAAATCGGCCCATGACAGAATTGAATGGGCGGAAAACCTACAACCAGACGGACTACGCAGCTCCTGCCTATTTCACTTATGCAAGCACTGATGATTTTGACAGCGAATTTAAAGATATATTCGGGAATGAACCGAACACGGTTTCCTCCGGATCCGGCCATGCCGATCATGGTGGCCATACCGGTTCCCATGACAGCAGTTCTGATTCGTCTTCCAGCTGTTCTTCATGCAGTTCTTGTTCGTCTTGAGCTTTTCGCTTGGAGAAATCCAAGCGTTTTTGTATACACAAGCATTAGATGAACTGATTGATCGTGCTTAGTTTTTCACTCAATTTTAAAGGAGTTACAACTGATATGGATGATAATGAGATTCGAAAATTCAGGCTTCATGATTGGGATGAGGAAATAAAAAAAATAGAAGCAGAGGAAGAGAGCTTTTAAGTGCTCTCGGTTTACAGGCAAAAGGGGTTCGGAATTAATAAATTCCGAACCCCTTTGAATTTTCGTCCAAGGTTTTGAGCTTGGGTATCTAACGCAATCCATTTCCTTCTTCATTAATTCCACCGATTGAACCAATTCTTGATCCTTTGTTTATTTTTCTCAAGTACCTCCTTCGATGTCCGGTTGTCTTTTTGTTTTTTCCATTCAAAGAAAGATGCAATTCCGATAAGCAGCCCTCCGCCGATGATTAAATACAGCCACCATGGCATCTCGCTCCACATCGAATTGGTATTCATATAGACATTGAATAAAATCGTCCCAGTCCCAGCGATGAAATAGGATTTGTATTTCATCATGAATCCAAAGAGCATTGCTGCCAATGACACGGTTCCGATAATGAGGGCATCATATAAGGTGTTTCCTGCCATTGCATCAATGATCAGGGCTAAAAACAATAGGAAAACAATCCCGCTTTCGATATATTGTGTGACTTTGCCTTTAACAAATATTTTCCTCAGCAGAGTGGTGCTGACAATGAACAGCGGCAGAATATTCACCTCCTCCTCAAATACAGGAGGAATCGTGAGCTGATCGACAATGACCCAATACGGATATAGGCTGAACAAAATCGCTGCTGCCATCTGGGATTTTCTTTCCAACATGCCTGTCGTCGTGCTTCTCATCAAAATGAAATAGGCCGGAATCAGAAGTGCCGCGATGATTTCCAAAATGAAATGTGTCGGTCCCCCCGTCAAAACATCCATGTTCATGGCAATAAGAAACAGCAGACCATAGACTCTGTAAAAATCCAATTGAAGTCCTGCCCCGCCTTTATCAAGCAAACCTTTAAAGTATTTCTTGCTTAGCAAGACCATTATGGCCGTACATCCAAGAAGGACTGCCGTTCCAACGAAAGGCTGTAATGTGTCCGCGTACATGATGATGATCCAATACGGATACAAACTGAGAACTCCCGTCAGCCAAACGTAGATGCCCTTTTCTTTTACATCCTTTGAGAAACTTCCAATCAAGATGAAGTAAACCGTGATCAAGATCGAGACGAAAACCTGAAGTAACTGGCTTGATGTTTCAGATGCTAGGATTCCCCTATTCATGGCCAGTAAAAACAGCAGGCCATATATCCTGTATGCATCGAAGGTAATTCCTGTTTCTTCCTTTTTTATTAAACCATCGAAATAACGCCAGCTTAAAAGCAGCATCCCTGACATACAGCCAAAAAGGAATAGCAATCCCATTACAACAGATAAGCTGTCGGCATAGCCAACTATGATCAGGAAGGGATACAGACTGACTAGTGCAGCAATATTGGAATAGATTTTCCTTTCTAGCTTTTCCTCTGTCAAGCTTCTCAGGAAAATGAAATAAGCGGTTAACAGCAGCGATACAAAGACTTGGAGTAACTGATGTTTAGTATCATTAAAAACCTCTGCATTCATATCGATCAAAAAGAATAAACCATAAATCCTGAAAGGATCAAAGCTGATGATGCCTGATCCGTTTTTCTTGAGTAATCCTCTGGAATACAACCTGCTTAACAACAACATTCCTGCCATACAGCCAAAAAGAACAGCCAAACTCATGACGATTGGAAGTGTATGGGCATAATCGATGATATTGATGAACGGGAAAAGGCCGATGATAGCCGCTATTCCCGAGTAAATGCTTTTTTCTTTCTTATAGATTGTGAATCTTCCTATCAGGATGAAGTAGCTAGGCAACAGCAGGGAAACAAAAATCTCTAAAATCACAGAATCTGAGTCACTCGTAAACACTTCCAGATTCAGAGTACATAGATATAGCAAGCCAAAAATCCGATAATAATCAATGACTCTCTTTGTTCCCTCTTGGTTGAGCAATCCTTTGAAAAGGCGTCTGCTAGCCATCAACATCACAAACATACATACAAGCAATACGATAAACGCCATAACCAGAGGCAATGTATTTACATACAGATTATAGAAGATGAACGCCAGGCTTAGAGGAGCGGCAACATAGTTCCGCCAGTTTCTTTGCATGAGCAGATACCAGGCAAACAAGAGCTGTACAGTCATCACTCCTACCCAGACTAACTCGCGGTTAAGTGGAAAGTCCCGGATTGCCGTTTCCAAAATGGATATGCTTATCCCTAAATGAATGAATGGAATAAGGTAATACTCCATGATGCCTTTCCAATTCTTATTGGATAACCCCCACAGAATGGTTATGAGTCCTGCTGTAATCATCATGCATATTGATGTAATGAATACTATTTGCTCGATGTTTACCACAAATAAATGGACCTGTAGGAAAAGGGTCGAAAACCCTAGGTAAGTAAAAACGTATTTTTCCCATTTCACATGTGCCCTTAAAGCACTTAAAATATAAATCAAGAGTTGTGCAACATATAGGAACGGTGAACTTTCCGTTTGGATGATGAGCAAATATCCAACGGGAATCGCCAGTAAATTGGCAAGGTGACTTGCGTAAATGAAATACAGTTTCCCATTTTTCGAATATTTCCCAAGCCATTCTCCTAATAGGAAAAAGATAATGGGGCCGAGCAACACGAACGCAATCCTCAGCTCCATTGAAGCAAAATCAAAAACATCGTAGAGTGAGGCATATAAGCTGGCACTTGTAATCACGACAGGCACCCAGAATATTTGCTTCCGATGTATATGGACGGACCAGCCGTTCATTGCGGTAGCTACGGCAATCACTCCGCTTGCCTCCAAAGGATTCTGTGAATTGAAGGGAATCGATATCAAGGAAAGGAAGGAAAGAATCTGTCCGCTATACGCAAAAACTGGAAACAATTTATGGTATCCCTTTTTAAATGTGTAAGCTGCTCCGATGGAAATCAGTGAAACACCCATTAAATAGACGCTGAGCGGGATATTTGACCGAACCCATTCTAAACTTTCCGTCAAATATGGATAGAAAGCAACCAAAGCCAGTATGAAAGTGATCGGAAATCCGTATATGGCGTTTTCCTTCATATGCTTTGATTCGTCTTTTATATAGGTGATGAAGAAAAGCCCAGAGATCATGGCGAGCTCTGCACTAACAGCAAGCCAAGCCATTTCGCTCAATTTACTGGTAAGTATCACTAGCATGATCATTGGGGAGATAAGTAAGATACTCTTCTTAAACAGGCTGTACCTTGGGTGACGGTTATATAGATATACTCCAAGATATTGAATGACCTGAACAACAAATAACAGATTTAAAATGGTAGAAAAAGAGATTTGCAAGGCAAAGAAAAGATATAGGAACGCTAAGTCGAAAACAACAACAGCCGGGTACGTGAAGCTTGAATTTCCCGAATGAAGGGAAACATAAGCAAGCTGGGCGGATACTAACATGAGCGCGATGAATATTTGCGCATAGTTATCCTGGTACACCATCGCGTTACTATATAAGAAAACGATCCCGCTCTCAATCAAACTGGTAATCATGAAGTTCTTCGAAAGGTTAGTCCTTTTGGCTTTGGCCAGATATTTCGATAGCATAGTAAAAATGATTGGAACAAGTGCAAATGCAATGATCATGTACTCACTTAAAAACGAGTTATAAACAAGATGGATATATCCATACGTGAAAACGGCGCTAAAAGCCATTTCATAATATTTTTTTTTGAATTTGACCGAAAAAATCAAAAACAAAACAGAAAAGACCATCAACGTTAGCGAATACACCAAGTTGCTTGAAAATAACGTCAGGATCACAAAGGCTTCCACGATGAGCTTAAACTGGATGAATTGAAAAATGAATGGTTTGAATAGCGTTAAGGCTTTTTGATTTTTCAATTGCTCCATATTCCATACTAGTATTAAATTAAGAATGCCAATCGCCAAAAACATCCACTCGATAGTTGGCGTCACAAAAGCCAATCCGAAATAGCAGGTAATGGCAAAAGTGAATATTGAAATGAAAATGAATATTTTCGACTTGAAGAAGTCAGCAATCTTACAATAAATGGCTAAGCAAAGTAATCCCCCAAGAAACCCCAGAAGCCCCCGCCCATCACCATTAAGTGAAAGGTACTCTCCAAAAATCCGATAATATGAAGCTGATAATATCGTAATCGGAATGAACAGCCCCGCTAGCGTCAGGAATGCAAAAGCGGTTTGTTTAATTTTCAGCTTCGATGCGATGAAGGCCATCCCTGCAAAAATGACGGAAACCATTCCAATGAAGAAAACTTTCAGGACCGCATTCAGATCCCCCCATGAAGTGGTTGCTAAAATCAACCCGCCAAACAGAAGCAATATGACCCCAGTGAGCAGGATGACAGAAATATTCCGTTCCCTGATTTGTTCAGGTGTTTTCTTCGGCTTTGCCGGTTTTACCGGTTTATCCCGCTTGATGGCCTGCTTTTGAATAACCGGTTTCCTATCATTGCTCTCCTTGACAGGTTCAAGGCTCTCCTCGAAACCAGATTCAGTAGGCGCTTCATTCAATCCACTGGATCCCCTTAATTGGAATGAAGATTCTTCGATCAGGCTATCCTGAATCCTCCTCTTATCGGCATTTTCACCGATTATCGTTTCAGTTCCATGGGTGGGTTTCTTCTTTTCTTGCTCTAAGCGCTTTTGTTTATGGAGGGCTAATTGGAAATGCCGATTGTAAGCCCTGCTAATCCGGATATATTCTGATTTAGGGATGAGCCGCCTTTCCCATAAAACATCCAGCTCTTCTTGGAAAATACGCTTCCTTCTTTCTAATGTCATTTCTTCGTTTGAAGAGTCATTCATTCCAAGCTTCCCCTTCCTTCAAATAGACCTTCTATCATCTTATGTATAATCTCTTTTCGATAATAACAAAGTTTTTCCATTTTTAAAATATTCAGGATAATGCACCAAGCGTGTTCCTGCTGACTCAAAAAAAAGAATGACTTCCATTGAAGCCATTCAACATCCTTATATTGATTTTCCTTTATCCTCGCTCCTGATGATGAATAAATAAACGATCATCGAAATGAAAATCGAGGCGGCCGCCGTGATATAGATGCTCCTATATCCGAAGAGGAAGCCAATCTGCCCGAACACGATGGCACCTATGCCCACTCCAAGATCGAAAAATGAAAAGTATGTGGCATTCGCCATCGCCTTCCGATTGGGTGCCGTCTTTTCAATCGACCATGCCTGCAGCGCCGGCTGAACAGAACCGAAGCCAAATCCATAAAGCACTGCCGCAATGTAAAGTACTGCTTCACTCGGCATCCATGCAAGCAGCAGCATCCCAGCCATGATGAGTACCGTTGAAGGCACGAATACGGCTCGATGTCCCCTTCTGTCATATAGTCGGCCCGCGAATAATCTCGTGACCATAAGGGCCATTGCATATACTAAAAAGTACCACTGAATTCCATCTACACCTTTTTCCGCTGTATACAGGGGAAGGAAGGTTGCAATTCCACCAAATGTAACGGAGATGAAGAAAATGAGCAAAGATGGCTGAAGGGCACTTTTTTCATAAATATCAAACCTTTTGGCTCTGACAGCAACCGAAGGATCACTTTCCACTTTTTGATACCGAATAAGTGATGCTGCAATGATGGCAAGCAATCCTAATAAAGAGCAGATTAAAAACAACTCTTGGAACGGAAGTACCGTAACTAGGAAAAGACCCAATGATGGCCCGAATGCCAGTGCTAAGTTACCCGATAATCCGTAATACCCCATCCCCTCACCCCGCCGTTTCGCAGGGATTATATCGGAAGCAATCGTTCCTGAAGCCGTTGAAGAAAATCCCCAGCCGACGCCCTGTACAATCCGCATCATGAATAACAAGCCGATGCTCCCCATGAAACCGAAGGAACCCACTGACAATGCAAAAATGGCTAACCCAGCAAGAAAAACGATGCGCCTTCCTTTCGTCTCCAATAATCTTCCGGCAATTGGCCGGACAAGCAAGGCCGAAAAAGTGAAGATTCCAAGGACAGCCCCCACAAGACGATCATCACCGCCAAGCTGTTCCACAAACAACGGGAGGGTCGGCATCGTCATTTGAAAACCCATGAAGATGCACATATTTGCCAAACAGATCATGATGAAATCACGTGTCCAGATTTTATCAGTCCCTCTTACCCGTTCATCCACTAAGGTTTCCCTCATATTCCTTCACCTTCTAATTATAATAGTCATTGCCAGTTTACTAAAATTGGTTAAAATAAGCGAATGATTTATTTCGTGTACCTAAATATATATATATAAATAAAAACCCAATATGACATAGGGCTCCCCCTTTAACATTCATGATCATTCCGTCCACTTACCCTCCGTATGCGAACCAATAATTTAGATTCTCCATGCTGTAATACATTAAACCATTGCCTCTATTCATCCGTAACGGCTCTTAGCTGAAACGCATTCCTCCAGCATAATGGATTTTCCTTACATTCAAATTTTCATAAAACATCCCCTGAAACAACCATTCTGCAAGTGAAGGATGGTTCTACACCCTATCTTATTAAATTCCAAAAACATCTAAAAGGAAAAACTTTAAATGTTTTTCCTTATCTCCTTAAGAAAAGGGGATGCATAACTGAAAAAAGCCGATCCCAATTGGATCGGCTTTTCATGCTTCACGACTATTTCGTTATCTCGATTTTCCCATTATTCGTTTCCAATTTAACTAGATTTTCACCTTTGCCAATGACAGTATCGCCCTCATACTTACCAAGGATATCCACTCTCCCATTGTCAACATGAACATCGAAAGTTGTATTTGTCGGTTCATTCTCCGTTTTGATCATGATTTTACCATTATTACTTTCGAGTTCGATCTCCCTATCCAAGTCTTTCGTGACTAATGTGATTTTACCGTTATTCGATGAACCAACTAGTTTTCCCTCCACATTATTAAGCTCTACTTTTCCATTAGCAGATTTCACTTCAACTTTTTCGGTTATTATATCATTTAATTCTACCCGGCCATTTTGAGATTTCACATTTAGATTTTCACTTTTCAATCCTGTTATTTGCAATTTTCCATTATCGGATTCGGCGACAAAGGATTTATAAGATTCATCAGGCACATACACCTTTAAATGTAAGGATTGAATATGAAAACCAAAGCTAAACGTACGTCGATCCTTTAATTGTACCGAAAGCTTCTTCCCTTCCACATCTGCAGTGAAATCCAACTTGGAAACATCCATCCCTTTTGAAACCAACTCTATCCTGGTCTCCTTATCCTTCGTTGGCACGATCTCTACAGCTGCATTGTCAGCGTCGATCTGAATGTCCGTCACGATTTCCGAAATCGTTTTTTCCTCTGTAGTCGTTTCCTTATTCGTCATTTGGGAAAACGTAAACAGACTTCCTATTACCCCGATCAATAACAATACAAGTGCAATGATCGATAATTTTTTTACATTAATCATTTTTCAAACCGCCTTTCACAAGGGAAGCGTTAAATTTTAAATAGCGAATGAATCCTTTAGTTAAAGCACTCGTAGCGACAAACATTCCCATGGCAATGAAAATGCCAATCCCGCATAGTCCCAATGCGAAGAAAAAATCGAATAATTGAAAGTTACCTAACACAAGGTTAAACAGAGCGCCAAGCGGAGCAAGAATGAACGCTATCGCCGAAACCCACCCTGCAATGACAACTCCGATCAAGGCTATAAATGGTCCCAAAACGATCACTAAATTAAAGAACCCCAAACCAATGACTGCCCAAACTGCCCGCATAACATTACCTGCAGAAGTCGTTTGTTCTACCTGACCAAGATGATAGGTTGCCATCAGTTCCTTGGAAATCTGTTTAGGATTCCCAAGGGATTTGGAGATTTCCTGCTCTGACTTCCCTTCTTCCATTCCAATTTCGAAATACTCTTCGTAATCTTGAAGGATATCTTCCCGTTCCTCTAAGGAAAGTCTGGTTAAAGAGGCATTCAATTGTTTTAAAAATTGTTCTTTATTCATTGGTTCACACCTTCCTTGATTAATTGGTTGACCCCATTGGAAAATTCATTCCATTCCATCAGCAGTTCTTGAAGGTATCTCCGTCCTTTTTCGGTTAATGTATAATATTTGCGCGGAGGCCCTTCTGTTGATTCTTGCAAATATGTCGTAAAATACTCTTCCTTCGTCAATCGTCTTAAAAGTGGATATACCGACCCTTCCGATATTTCAATTTGATCCGAAATCTTCTGTACAAGTTCATACCCATAGCGATCCTGCTTATCCAGTAACACCAGAACACACAGTTCCAGGACACCTTTCTTAAATTGTACATTCATAGCACCTTCACTCCTTCCAAAAGTTTTTCAGTATAGTTCAATAAACAGTACTGAACACCGAACAATACATCTTATGTAAATAATTTACCACATGGTACTGTTCATTGCAAGGTACTATAAATATTTTTATGTCCTACACGCATTCCAATAAGGGTAGAAGAAAATTAGCATTATATTCAAAGCTGCAAGAGAATACGATGTATAATAGTAAAATGTGGAAGGAGGAGTTACTTTGGCCAACAAAGCAATAACAAAGAAGCAATTCGATTTTCTTGAACATGAATTTAATTACCTTGAAAAGGAAGGAGTCATCTCCCGGCAAGAGAAAGTGAGGATGTTAGGTTCCTATGATGTAAAAGGCAATTTGAACTTCATCACGATTCTATTATCCATTGGGGCACTTCTTTTAGGTTTAGGCGTATTGACCTTCGTGGCCAGCAACTGGATCTATTTGAGTAAAGCGGTTAAATTCCTGCTTATCATTGCATGCCTAATCGGAGTGAACTTTGCTGGCGTGAAGGTGCAGGCACGCTTTCCCAAAACGTCACGAAGTCTGCATTATGCAGGTATCCTGATCTTTGGTGCAGGGATATTTCTAGTCGAGCAGATGTTTAACATTAGCATCAATTTCAACAATTCCTTTTTATTATGGGCGATTGGAACGGTATTCATTGGATACTATTTGAAGGATGTTTTCATCCTCCTTTTTACATCTTTCCTGCTTTTCATTTATTTGAATGGAAGTATATTCGTTGATGAAACATCTTATCCGCTTGCCATTCTTGTGTTTCTACCGGCTTTATACATTCTGTTAAAGAAATTCGATTACCCTAATTATCTGACCTTTTTCATTAACGCTTTAGCCATCAATACAATTGCCTTATTTCTTATGGAATTCGTGCCGAAACTAGGGTTTGAAAATTCGAATACGATTGTCCTTTCCATCTTGTTTGTACTGGGTATCGTGCTTGCCTATATTCCGGTAAGAGCCAAATTACAAAACATCACACACATACAAGGGCATATCTTACATGGTTTAACCGCACTCTTCCTTACCTTTGATTTTTCAATCTGGTTTCCTATAGCTTATTTCGTTTTTCTGCTTTATCTGATTCTAAAAGGCAGTTTGACCAGCATCGTGATAATATGTGTACTGATTTTCAGATATTACATCTACTCCTTTGACTTCCTGCCAAAATCGCTTACATTCATCATCGGTGGAATCATGCTCATCGGTTTTGGCTTCTTCTTTGAAAACCAACGAAAAAAAGGAGGGGAACTCAATGAGTAATCCATCATTCCGGCCACTCATCGTATTTTCCATTCCAGTCTTGATTTTGTTAATCTTGGCGTTTCCCCCGGTCTGGACAACAATGACAGGAGATGTAATCAAAATCAAAACAGCCCCGGTCGACCCGACTGATTTGTTTAGGGGAAGCTATGTGGCTTTGAAATACGAAATTGAATCAGTAAAGCCGTCGCAAGTCGATGACTCGATTAAAACCGAGTTCAATATAAGGAATATGGGTGATTATAAAAAGGTATATGTACGTTTAAAACAAAATAAGGATGGACTATATGTTGTCGATTACGTAACGAAAGAAAAACCCGGCGAAGGCGTGTACCTAAAAGGGGAATTGGAAGTCCCTTATGACCTGCAAAATGCTAAATCCATTCAGATCAGATACGGTCTGGACAATTATTTCGCATCCGAAGAAAAGGCAAAAGAAATGGAGAAGGAAGCATTGGCCAATCCTTCAGTGGCCGTCGTAAAAGTTCGTAATGGCCATGTTGTTTTAACCGATATCATCATTGAATGAATGGCCCCGGATATGACTAGCAAAAAGAGCATCGGTTTTTCGATGCTCTTTTGTTTTCTGGACTATTATCATGTGAATTCAGATTGTTACTTAATGACCCGTTTAGCCCCTATATATTTTTCTTTCCAATATTCATCACTCATTTTGACCACTTTGACCCCTTTGGTGGTGGTACCGACAAATGTGCCATTTCCATAATAGATTCCTACAAAAGAGACCTGCCCTTTCTTACCTGTCGCATAGAAAACCAAATCGCCCGCTTTCAAATCTTTTTGCTTCACGGCCTTTCCGGTTTTATACTGGTCCGCACTCGTTCTTGGAATCTTCATTTCTGTGGCGGCATTTTTATATACATATTGGGTAAGACCGCTAGCATCAAACCCTTTAGGGGTCGTCCCCCCATATTTATATTTGCTTCCCACCTGCTTCTTTGCCAAAGCGGCAACTTCATCACCATAATTGATAGAGGCTGAAGCATTAGCCGGACTGAATATGAATGCCGTCAATAATGCCCCGACTAAAACTATGGCTGCAAACCATTTTGAAACTGGTAAACGATAACTCATCCTTTTTCCTCCCCAAACTGAAAATGAACCACAATTTTAAATGTATGTTACATTTCGGTTTTTAGACCAAATCATTTTCGGCGATCGTCATCCCTGCAAAAAAAAATAACCAGATAACGCCGTTTTCTAGCTAATACGGTGCTATCTGGTATACTCTACTTTTCAGTAACTGAAAGAATAGTGTCCATTACTTAGGTTCCTTGTATTGTCGTGCATTTTCACTGTCACTTAAACCTTTAGTTGTATGATCGACCACACCGCCGACCCCAAAAAATGTAAGCGCTATGAAGTTAATGATGCCTAAAGCGCCGTTCAATGCATCATCAGTAATGGTAAAGCCTATAGGAGTAATGAAATTGTTTATGAACGCGGCAACCATCTGCGCCAATATTAAAAGCCCAGGAAGGAGTACAGTGAATATAAACGTAGGGTTCTTAAGACGCACTTTCCAGTTGATCATTGCTTTTCCCCCTCTCTATCCTATTAAGTCCGCTTCATTGAAGATTGTCGCGGACCTGCTATATTTTATGCGGCTTGTCCTTCTTACGTTCGGAAATTCCATTCATAATCTATCACGCTAGTTTCCCATAAACATAAAAAAAGCCCATCAGAGGATGGACCTTCAAAGTAGTTCTTAAAAACACTAGAGAGCGCCTCACTTTAACAAGTAAGTAACAGCTTCCTCGAGCTCTATATACTCCTCGGTGTGCTCGTGATCGAACGTTCTTAAAATCTGAATATATTAAATGCTAGATTTTTCACACTCCATTTTTTCCTGCAAAAACACTCTGATCCGTTCGGCAGCTTCAGTCAATCTCTCGGCCGGCTGGACCAAGGCCATCCGGACATACCCTTCACCCTGCTTCCCAAAAGCATTGCCTGGAACGACCGTTACCCCTGCTTTTTCAATCAATGCATAGGCAAAATCCCGTGATTTCCAGCCAGCAGGAATTTGGGCCCAAATAAACATCGTAGCTGATGTTTTCGGTACATGCCATCCCCCTTCCGCAAGACCTGAAATCAAGGCATCACGTCGGGACTGGTATTCCTTAACCTGTTCGGATAGCAGCGAAAGATTGGAAGTTAGCGCCATTTCGGCAGCTTTTTGAATAGGATAAAAAACCCCATAATCGATGTGTGATTTCAGCGTTCCCAGGATGTTCAGCGCCTCTTGATTGCCCACTGCATACCCAATGCGACAGCCGGCCATATTAAAAGTTTTGGAAAGTGAGTTAAATTCAATCCCCACTTCCTTGGCACCAGGAATGGACATAAAACTAATTTGCGGATGATCATCAAAAATCAATTCCGAATAAGCAAAATCGTGAACCACCATTATTTCATTCTTTTTCGCAAACGATATAACGTCCGAAAAGAAAGTCTCATCAGCAAGGGCCGTGACAGGATTTCCTGGATAACTGATGATCATCATTTTCGTCTTTTTCAGTATTTCATCCGGAATTTCGTTCAGCTGCGGCAGGAATCCATTTTCGGCAGTAAGCGGCATCGGATGAATGATTCCGCCGGCAAGTTCCACACTCGCTTCATAAATTGGATATCCCGGATCTGGCACCAGCACATAATCTCCAGGGTTTATCATCGCCGTTGCCAGGTGTGCAAGGCCATCCTGTGACCCCATCAGTTGGAGGACTTCCCTTTCTGCATCCAGCTCCACTCCATAACGCATCCGATAAAAATACCGGACTGCCTCATGGAATTCAGGCGTACCTTTTAACGTATACCCGTAAGAATTGAGATCCTGCGCATACTTCACAAGCGTATCCACTACAAAATCAGGCGGGGGTAAATCCGGACTTCCTACACTCAAATCGATAACATCCAGCCCCCGTTTCATTGCATCCTGCTTGCGGGCCGCCAACTCTGAAAATATTCCTGTTGTGAATCTTCCGACTTTTTCAGATGGAGTCATATTCATTCTGCGATTCCCCTCCATTAATGATTTTCTATCTATCATTATAGCAATCTTTCACGAGTATTTTAAGACTTCATCCGTATCTGTTCGAGAGCCTCATCGAGATCATCGAATTTAAATGCATACCCCGCCTTTTCCAATCTCTCAGGTATGACCCGCCAGCTTTTTAATATCAATTCCGTTTCGGTCCCCATAAAGAAAGTCCCCATTTCAAGAATGGGAGTTGGACAGGGAAGTCAATTCCGAATATTCATGAGCTTTCTCAAATGAGCCATCAATTCACGATTTGTAACTGGATGCAGCGATGAACAGTTGAACACCCCGCTCAGCTCCTGATTCTTTCTTAGAAAATGGACAATCTTCTATATGTATCCAACTGAATTTCTGATTTCCTGATCCTTTATGGCCTCCCAGTGCGAATTTAACCAAATTCCTATATGGGGTCATCACTCCCCCATCTCGCATATAACCAACCACTTTCGTTTATGAGTTAATAATATGAATAATAACGAGCGCCTTATATGTGAAGTAATTCACATATATCACACCATGTTATTACATTAAATGGTAGCAACTCCTGCCGCTGTGCAATAATTGGTGAACTTGTCCAAGCAAAAGGGAAAATTACACATAAATTAGTAATGTGGAAATTTATAAAACAAAGGGGATGATTTCAGTGTCAAACAAAAAGCTAAGAAGAGCTGTTAATTCTGGAACTGGTAATTCCGGAACTGGCAATAGCAGCCTTAGGTCTGCCTTGAGAAGAGTCTTACAAAATTTATTAAACAATAATAGAGGTACTTCAATTAAGGAACCTACTTCCATCAAGCAACCCACTTCTGTCAAAGAATTTGAAAATTAGAAGGTTGCTTTTTTGAGATTAACATGGAATCCCTTTGGACTGATCTAAAGGGATTCCGTGTTATGTATTTACATGTACCAGCTATATATATCTAGTGAATAACTGTTATATCTAATAGAGATAAAGGAGAAGTTATGATGTATTTTTTTCGAGACTGGAAACCTAAAAAGGATATAAAGAGATTAACGGATATCACCGTAAAAAATTTTCGGGTTTCTTCCGATAAAGTGAATGAAATTCTGCAAAAGTCACACAAGGTACTTGTGATTTGTAATGATAAAGGTAAAGTAGTGGGATACATTTGTTACAATCTTTATTTATATAAAGTGGCTCATATTAATTATGTAGTCATTGACAAAAAATATAGAGGAAAGGGAATTCTGCAAGCCCTTTTACCCGAATTAGTAGAATATGTGAGAAATAAAGGAATCCTTGTAGTATCCGGTTTCGTGAACAAAAATAACCATGAGGCATTGCAAAAGTTTAGAGCCCTTGGTTTTAAACCGATTTTTATTTATCATGATGACATTCTAATTCAATCACTGATTTAAGAAGGTTCTCTTGAAGCTTATAGCGTAAATAAGAAGAAAGATCAATCAAAATACATTCTGTTTCACCCCCTATTAACGGAATTTCATTCCTGATACCAATACAAATAAGCGGGAATAGGATTATAGGGATATATGAATTCCCTGTTCCTCCATGCAATGAATAACTAGGGAAGGAAAGCCTGTAAATTCTACACGGATTCATAGGCATTTTCCCTGTAGTCTCTTCAACCTTACTTATAATCTTACTCCTCTCTCCGATGCTTCTTTTTCGTGCAACTTTTCAGGCAACTCTATTAAAAAAACAGTATGCAACGTTTGTCATTCCTAGGCTTGGTCGTAGAGTTCCCATTAAAAAGGTCAACCAGTAACACTAGTGAACCTATCATATGTTTATCTTTTTGAATAAAACTTGAGCGGTACTATATTGGAAGGAATCGCAATAATTCATTACCCTAGTCATAACATTTTTCTATATTTTCAAAATAAACCCATTCCTGTATAGTGAGTGTATACCTTCTAAAAGGGGAGATATAATGAAATCGATAGAACTAATCATCTTAAATCTGGAAGAGGTTAGAAGAAGAAACATTAAACTATGGACTTCAATACCTAAAGGCACACTCCATTGGAAACCGGACGACAAGGCAATGAGCTGTTTAGAAATGGTTAGACATGTCCTTGATAGTGAGCATTATTATCATTTATCCATTAAAAATCAAGGCAGCTTACCAGTTTATGAATCACCATATGAAAAACAGCCGCTTATCTCCGTGGAAGCGGAATTAAACTTTGCTGAACCATACAGGCGTGATTTTTTGGAAACAATCATGTCCTTCAGCGAAGACGACTTATCCACTATTAAAATTGATCGCTCTGATGTTGGATATATCAGGGATTTAGGAGACATGTTGCTAAGAATCGCTTATCATGAGTCTGTACATACTGGTCAATTATTGGACTATTTAAGAACTGCTGGAGTCCCTAGAATAAGCGTTTGGGATTAATCAAATCATTTTCAAAGGTGTTTCATCATCCTGAAGCACCACACTGTAGGCAACTCGATGAAAATCGTGTTTGTCTGCAGTTTTTTTTGCTTGTACGGATTTGGACGTTGATTTCCGCTTCAGGCACTCGCTTTCCGCGGGCGGTCGGGGAGCCTTCTCGTCTTGCGCCTGCGGGGTCTCCCCCAGACACGCTTTTCCCGCAGGAGTCTCGTACCTTCCGCACCAATCACTTTGTATTAGCATTTAGTTAGAAACCATACCCGGGAGTTGTAGGTTGGTTTGAGAACATCATTTGATCAAAGATATGTTTTCCGCCTACAAGCTGCGGGGACCGGTCTGCATGGCCTGCAGTTTTTTTGCTGGTACGATTTTGACGTTGATTTCCGCTTCAGGCACTCGCTTTCCGCGGGCGGTCGGGGAGCCTTCTCGGCTTAACCCTGCGGGGTCTCCCCCAGACACGCTTTTCCCGCAGGAGTCTCGTACCTTCCGCACCAATCAACTTTGTATTAGCATTTAGTTAGAACCCATACCCGGGAGTTGTAGGTTGGTTTAAGAACATCATTTGATGAAAGATATGTTTTCCGCCTACAAACTGCAGGACCGGTCTGCATGGCCTGCAGTTTTTTTTGCTTGTACGATTTGGATGGTGATTTCCGCTTCAGGCATTCTTTATTGTTTTAAATGGAAGTATTTAAACTTGTGATTATGAGGATGCTTGCTAAACATGATTCTAGAGATCAACTTGATATGTTTACTTTAAATCAACTGTTGCCGCAGATGCAGCTTATAAATCCCCTGATGCTCCACCATGATCAAACAATCCAATTATCTTCAAGAAAATGTTTCATGCAAGAAAATTGTGGAAAAGTAATGATATAGGAGGGATAAGAAATGTTATCAAAAAAACCGGCGGCCAGAATGGTCAGTGCCTTTATTCTGACCGGTTCTCTTTTAGGGGCAGGTGCATCGTTTTCAACAGAAGCTGTTGAGGCTGCATCCACAATGGATTCCGCTTCTGCCATAGCTAAGGATCACGCTCTTACCACCTTACATGAAATCTACAACAAAGCTTTTTCAGGAGAAATGCCTTATACTGCCATGGGTTTGAAAATTAATGAAAACACCCAAAAAGATGTATATGAGATATTTGGTTCTCCCCCAGAACCAGGGAACACAGATGAAACTTTTGACTATTACCATGCAGAAATGGGGCATCCAGGTTTTGCATTTGCCTATAACGCTGACAAGACCATCTCACAAATCCGATATTTCGGGACAAATGTGGAACGGGACCATAATCTAGGAAGCATCACACCTAAAGTATTAGGAAATCAACTCGGCAGTGCTGACGAAATACGCCATATTTCCAGTACGAATGAAATCAACTACATTTACAAGACAGGGAATTATGAACTGCAATTCATTGTCGGTGAAAATCAAACTGTAGATCATATCAATCTACTCGAAGCTAAATAATATGTACGGTAAAATGGTTGTCGAAGGTTGCAGAGAATGAAAAGTATCTCTGCAACCTTTTTTGTTTCAAGCCCCTCCCCTTCTTTCCCTTTCAACTTCAAAGCCGTGTACTGCCAAAATCAGATAATGGAAGCAAAACGGTCATTTCATTTACTAAACCATACTTACCCCAAACGGATTCTTAATATTTTTACAATAAAATTAGCTTGTTCAATATTATTTCAATATATGGAGGGTGTCAGTAAAATGTTTAATAAGTTCAGGGCTTTCACAGTATCGGTTCTAAGCCTGGCCATCCTTTTTCAGGGTCTTCCGGCCGCGGTTTCAGCAAAAGATGCAGAAGACAATCAGACAAATCCAGGAGGCAGATGGATGAAGGGGGAATATCATGCCCATACCACTCAGTCCGAGGATGCCGAGGGATCACAGAGCCTTGAAAGCTTGCTGAATAACGCATTTGATAAGTATGGCATGGATTGGATGGGAATTTCCGATCACTTGAGGATGTCTTCGAGGGATGATGAAGGTAATTTGATTCCAGGAGGGCCGATACCGCTGTCTCAGGGAATCATTCAATATCAAGCCCCAAAAATAAAACAACTGCAAAAAGAGGGCAAATTTAAAGATAAAGTCATCTTTTCAGGCTTCGAATGGGACATGCCCACATACGAGCATGTCGGTATAGGTATTTTGGGAGATCAGCCGGGCTCGCCCAAAAGTCTGAAAGCTGGCAATCAGTTCGAATATCTGTTCACCAACCAGGATGAAAAGATGTTTGATCCTAAGGATGTAGTCATTTGGAAGTCACAGGATCAAAGAGCCAATAAAACATCCGAGGATGCCCGAACGGCATTGGCATGGCTCGAAAAAAATTATAAAAATACAAGTTATGCCATATTGAACCATCCATCAAGAAAGAGGGTGTACAGCATATCTGATTTTCGCGACTTCAACAATATCGCCCCGGATGTCATGTTCGGATTTGAAGGTATGCCAGGTAACCAGATGGAGCCGGACAGAGGCGGTTTAAATCTGACAACACCGGAAAACCGGACCTATGGCGGTTCCGATTACATGCTTGCTAAGGTAGGAGGTGCATGGGATGCGCTACTTGGGGAAGGTCGCAAGTTCTGGAATTTTTCCAATTCGGACTCCCATTTTGTAATCAGTGAAAACCGCCTATACTCAAGCGGTTACTGGCCAGGAGAATATTCCAAGAATTATACATGGGTAAATGGCTCATCAATAAAATCTGTCCTTGATGGCATGCGATCCGGAAAATCCTTCTCCGTTTTTGGTGATTTGATCGATGCCCTTGAATTCCAAGCTAAAAACGGAAACAATACGGTGGATATGGGCGGATACCTTAAAGTGAAGGAAGGACAGATGGTCAAGATCACCGTCCGATTTAAGAGCCCCGAAAAGAACAATAACGGGGACCCCGTCAAGGTAGATCACGTGGATCTAATTTCCGGTGAAGTAACCGGGAAAGCAGAGCCTGGCACACCTGCTTATAATAAAGCCACCAATGATACGACAAAAGTGGTTAAACGCTTTACAAGTAAAGACTGGAAAACCGGTCGCGATGGTTTTCATGCCATCACTTACAGAGTCAAAGCCGAGAAGGATCAATATTTCCGTTTGCGCGGCACGAATCTAGGGGAAAATGTCTCTGGAGAAACGATGGACGGTGAACCGCTGATCGATAAAAAGACTGAAATCGAGGATAACGAAACGCGTTTTTCAGAAATAAACAATCGTAACTATAAAGACCTTTGGTTTTATTCAAACCCTATATTCGTCAGCGTAGAGGATAAATAATCATGGTAAACACTAAGTTAAAAAGAATACTGCAATAGTTCTGGACGGCTTCAAAAAGCCCCTCTCCCAATTAGCGGAAGAGGGCTTTTTGCCCCCTTAGAATTTTAATGTACACTTCCCTTCCCTTTCGTTTTTTTCACTTCCTTGCATGAAAATCCGTATAATTCACCAAGTTTCATTAACACTAATGATGTAAGTTATTTTCATTGACTTTTTTCCTTTTCTTGTATAGTATCACAGAGTATCAATCCCTATCAGATTACTAGGAGGTTTACCCAAATGAAAAAAATGGTTGCACTTTTATCGCTATTGTTAGCCTTCACGGTCGTACTAACCGCTTGTGGTACCAATACCAAAAATGAGGCAAACGATACCGGCAATAGATCTTCATCACAAGAAAGTCTTTATGATAAAGTCAAAAAAGATGGCGTATTAACTGTTGGAACTGAAGGTACATATCCTCCTTTCACATTCCACGATGATTCAGATAAACTAACGGGGTTTGATGTTGAAATTGCTAAAGAAGTGGCAAAACGCCTTGGAGTGAAAGCTGAATTCAAGGAAACACAATGGGACGGCATGTTTGCAGGCTTGGATGCTAAACGTTTTGATATGATCGCAAACCAAGTGGGCATCGATGAAGACCGTCAAAAGAAATATGATTTCTCTGACCCATATATTCAATCAGGAGCCGTATTGCTTGTACACAAAGATAATACGGATATTAAATCCTTCGATGATTTGAAAGGCAAGACCTCTGCACAATCTTTAACGAGTAATTACAATGATCTAGCCAAATCTCATGGTGCTGAAGTTACAGGCATTGAAGGATTTTCTCAATCCGTACAGCTTATTGGTTCTAAACGTGTAGATGCGACGATCAATGACAAATTATCGTACCTTGATTATAAAAAGCAACATCCGGATGCACCTATCAAAGTGGCTGATGAGGAAGAAACCGGAGTTGCAAGTGGTTTAATGTTCAGAAAAGACAGCGGCAAATTAGTGGAAGAAGTAAACAAAGCACTTAAAGCAATGAAAGACGACGGCACGTACGCGAAGATCTCGGATAAATGGTTTGGTGAAGATGTTTCTCCTAAGTAATATTTTCACCGACCCCGAGCGTATGAACCAGCTTGTTTCGATCGCTCAAACCTCCCTCTATCCGATGATAGAGGGAGCTATTCAATATACGATTCCACTAACATTAATCACATTCGTTCTCGGCCTTATTCTGGCTGTACTCACAGCATTGGCTAGATTATCTTCCATGAGAATTCTTCAAATAATTGCGCGTGTATATGTGTCAATCATCCGCGGGACACCATTACTTGTGCAATTATTTATCATTTTCTATGGACTTCCAAATTTAGGTGTAACCATCGATCCTTTCATTTCGGCAATTATAGGATTCTCTTTAAATGTAGGAGCATATGCTTCGGAAATTATACGAGCAGCCATTTTATCGATACCAAAAGGGCAATGGGAAGCAGGCTATTCAATCGGGATGACATATACCCAAGCTTTAAAGCGCATCATTTTGCCGCAAGCAGCACGGGTATCCATTCCCCCATTATCCAATACGTTCATTAGCCTTTTAAAAGATACATCGCTTGCATCACTCATTCTTGTAACGGAATTATTCCGTAAAGCCCAGGAAATCGCTGCAAAAAACTATGAATTTTTACTACTTTACATGGAAGCAGCTGCTTTATATTGGATTTTGTGTACGATTCTATCCTTCATTCAAGGAAGTCTAGAGGAGAGACTTAATCGTTATGTAGCAAAATAAGAACCGCAGTAGTTAAAGGAGATTTTAAAATGATCAACATTAAGAATCTTCATAAATCGTTTGGTGACCTTGAAGTATTAAAGGGCATCGATTTGGAAGTGGAGCAAGGCAAAGTCATTGTATTGATCGGTCCTTCCGGTTCAGGTAAAACAACCTTTCTTCGGTGTTTGAATCTCCTTGAGGTGCCCACGGACGGGACGATTGAAATCAATGAAACGGTAATGGACTTCAAAAAACCCGTTAGAAAAAATTCGATTACATCTTTTCGCAGTTTGACAGGGATGGTTTTCCAAAGCTATAACCTCTTCCCCCACAAAACAGCTTTGGAAAATGTAATGGAAGGCCCAATCATTGTAAAAAACATAGCCAAACATCAAGCGAAAGAAACGGCGGCTGCCCTGCTTACAAAGGTGGGCTTAGGGGAAAAAATCGATTTTTATCCGTTTCAATTGTCCGGCGGTCAGCAGCAACGGGTCGGAATTGCAAGGGCCCTGGCCATGGAGCCTAAGGTGATGCTATTCGATGAACCCACTTCCGCTTTGGATCCCGAACTAGTGGGAGACGTCCTGCAGGTCATGAAAGACCTGGCGAAAGATGAAGGCATGACAATGATCGTGGTAACCCATGAAATGCGTTTCGCCCGCGAAGTCGCCGATGAAGTCATTTTCATGGATGAAGGAAAAATAATGGAGCGGGGAACACCCGAGCAGATTTTCACAAACCCTAAAGAAGCGCGCACACGAAAATTCCTCAATATGATTCAATAAAAAAACGGTGCTATTCAAGCACCGCTCGCAAAACCCCCCATTTTTAGAAATGGGGGGTTTTGCCCATCATTATATCAATGAGATGCTTGGACCTGTTTAGTCTGTGTCCGTGCATGGTATAACTGAAAAAGAATCAAAGCAAAAACGGAAAGGATGGCACCCGATATAAATGGTAAATCAATCGAAATCGAAAATAACCAACCGCCAATCGGAGGACCGGCAATCCTGCCGAACGAGTCGAAGGAAGATAGCAATCCCGTGACACTGCCATGGCCCGACATGGAACTTTTGGTAAGCAGGGCCGAAATGGCAGGCCGGATGAACCCATTACCCACTCCGAAAATCGTCAGGAAGACCGCCGATGTCCAGAACCCGGAAGAAAACAGGATGAGAATGAAACCGACTGCCGAGACGATGATTCCCATTCGTATGACCGCGCCTTCCCCATATTTCTTTGTCATCCTGCCTACTAATCCACCTTGAACGATCGCACTCCCAAACCCCATGATCATAAAGATATAGCCTAATTGTACAAGACTTATATCAGCCTTTTTGGCTGCAAAATAGGCGAAAGTCGTTTCTAGTCCTGCCATTGAAAGGGTGACGATCATTTGCAAAAAGAACATGGTTTTAAGAGGCCCTTTAAAGGCTTTCCACATGGACTCTTTATTTTTTGACTGTTGGGCCCTCTTCTCTACTGTATGTGATTCCTTCAGTATTGCAATCACTAAGAATAAAGTAATCAAAGAGGATATTCCAGCAATGTAAAACGGCAAGTTCAAACTTGATTTGGAGAATACCCCGCCAATCGCCGGTCCAAAGATGAATCCAAGCCCTGTGGCGGCCCCGATGATTCCCATCCCTTTTCCCCGATCTTCCGGCGTCGTGATGTCAGCCACATAAGCCATTGCGGTTGGCATGTTTGCCGATGACAAAATCCCGCCAATGATTCTGGCTGCAAATAATACCCATAGGGAATCTGCCGAAGCCTGGATGAAAAACGAAAGGGCCAGTCCAGCAATCCCGATAATCATGACAGGCTTACGCCCTATCCGGTCAGATATACGTCCCCATATCGGGGCAAAAAATAATTGCATCAGTGAATAAACAGCCATTAAAAGGCCAAGCTCTGTAGGACTGCCACCAACCTTTTCAGCAAGGAACGGAATGACGGGAATGATGATCCCAAATCCGACCATGACTAAAAACATCACTAAAAAAAGTACGGGTAACACCTTTTTTGTTTCCATTATATATTTCTCCTTTTATTCTTCCACATTCACTACGTACATTGGAACGAATTCCAAAAATCCCATTACTTAGCATAATCTACCTGGCAATTCTTTAAACAGTTTATCATACAACCTTTACCAAATCAGTATGAAGCACGATCTTCTTTCGGAAACTCCCTTAAATAAATAAGAACCAGGCATAAATATCCTCAACTCTACAGTCATTTCTCCTGTAATGGCACTTCGTTATTTTCAATGTGTTTCGTGAAATCAATGGCATGAGTTCGTTAAAAATCTTTTCCTCCCCTTATTTTTTCTTAAGGGTTACTCTATACTGTAGGGTATGATTGATGTTTGGGAGGTAGAAGAATGTCTAATGATCAGTGGATTTTAATTATTGACGATGAAGAAGATTTGGCACGTCTCATGGAGACAGTTTTACATAAAGAAGGTATCCCCAATATTATTACGGCGGGGACGATTGCGGATGGGTGGGCAAAGTTTCAAAAGTTCGATCCATCACTAGTCTTGCTGGATATCATGCTGCCAGATGGTGAAGGCTATGACTTATGCAAGCAAATTCGTGAAGTGTCGAATGTGCCCATTTTATTTTTGTCGGCAAAGGATGAGGAAATTGATAAGCTTTTGGGGCTGGCGATTGGCGGGGATGATTATATTACCAAACCATTCAGTCCGAAAGAAGTTGCCTTTCGAGTAAAGGCGCAGCTAAGGCGGGCGGGCTATACAGAGGAAAAAACCTCACCGAAAAGATTGCAAATTGGTCCATTTGAGCTTAGTTCAAATGAAAATGAAGTGAAAAAGGATGGCAAAACCCTTGAGCTGACAGCTAAAGAAATCGGTCTGATGAGCTGTTTTATGCATCATCCGAATCAGATCTTGAGCAAGGAAACTTTATTTGAACATGTGTGGGGCGATGATTTCTTTGGCTCTGATAATACAGTGATGGTCCATATTCGCCGTTTACGCGAAAAAATCGAAGCAGATCCTTCAAAGCCAACTTTTTTAATAACCGTTAAAGGGCTTGGTTATAAATTACAGACCAAGGGTGAAACAAGATGAAGTGGAAATTGACACGGCGCTTTTTAGGATCCGTTGTGACAATTGTTGTAATCGTAGGAATCGTAAATACAATTTTACTTTTATGCTTACTCTTTGTTCATTTCGACACGGAAGAGGAATCTGCGGAAAACTTTAGCCGATCTTTTTCACAATATGTAGAACTAATAGATGACAAACCAATGGTAAATGAAGAAGGGCTGGAAAAACTGCGGAACACGAACGCCTGGATACAATTTTTGAATGATAAGGGTGAACAAGTAGCAGCCTATTACACACCTCAAAAATTGCAAACCGTATATTCTCCAGTTGAAATCGTCCAAATGTATAAGTATAAAGAAATTGATGCAGATACGACTGTTTTTGCCGGCGAAGCTCATGATTTCAGCTATTTTGTAGGGGTTAAAGATCGAGGAATAGGCCGCTATGTACTGTCCTATAATTATGTTCACATTTTAAAGTACTTCAACATCATACTTTTACTGTTTTTAACGGTGGATATCATTATTGCCCTAGTCATTGGACTATTATTTGGTAAAAGATTAACGACACCACTTAACACTTTAATAGAGGGAATTCAGCAGCTTCGTGAAAGACGTTTTAAAAAGATGAGTATACCAAAAGGCGTCTATGAAGATGTATTTCACAATATGAATGAACTATCGGTAAAGTTAGATCAGTATGAAAAAGAACGTGATCAACTCGACCTAATGCGTGAGGAATGGATTAGCAATGTTTCTCATGACATGAAGACACCACTTGCATCCATCCATGGTTATACAGAATTGATGAAAGACAATGCCACTGAATTAACACCACAAGAATTGTATGAGTTTACATCCATTATTAATAGACAGTCCGTATATATGAAAAATCTGTTGGATGATCTCAATTTAACGATGCGTTTACGCAACCAACGACTTCCCTTGCAATTTGAAGATGTTGATATCGTTGGGTTTATAAGAGAAATGACGATAGAGCTCTTAAATGATTCACAATTTGGTGATCGACAGGTCGAACTTGAGGCAAATGTGGATAAAGCAATGCATAAAGTCGATAAAAATTTACTGAAACGGGCAATTTTTAACTTTATCTACAATGCGCTCGTACATAATGATGAAAATGTCGTCGTGAAAATACAAATTGATGATATTCATCTACAATCAGAACATCATACCCAGATTACCATTGCCGATAATGGCCGCGGTATTCCCTCCAAAGATTTGGATCAGGTTTTTGAACGCTACTATCGAGGTACGAATACTGCCAGTAAACATGGGACCGGCTTAGGAATGGCCATTGCAAGGGACATTATCCTGGCTCATAAAGGTAAACTGGATTTGACTAGCATTGAAAATAAGGGAACAACCATCACGATACTTATATAATTTATTTTTCCTACAGAGAAAGGGCTGTCCATAACAGACAGCCCTTCTTTCCTATTTATTTTGGTTGTGCCTTTTTTGGAATATCTTCAAATTTCACTTCATCATATGACGAAACTTCATCACCATTTTTCACGTACATCTTTAAGTAAGCATCTTTTCGAAGATTTTTTTGTGCCGTGAATTCAAGCGGTATCGTTTCACCATCTGCATTTTTGGCGTCAAGTTTATAAGAATAGGAAGTCATCACTGTACCATCATCCAGTTTGGTTTCATGCTGCACCCCATCCTCTGTAATTTGCAAATAATAATTATCGGCATTCATGCGATTAAAGTCAATTTTAGTAAGCGCGAATACTCCTGCCGCTCCAAGTATGAACAATATGCCAACTGCCATAAAAAATTTCTTCATTTAGATTATCCTTCTGTTTTATTATTTTGTGTGATAATACGATTATAAGAAGCTACTGTTAAGATATAATACAGACCGTAAATAATCGTATAAGCGATCATCCAGATCAATACAGGTTTTTCCAGATTCATCATCAATAAGCCCGAGAAGGCTTTTAACGCAACCGCACTGTGCAATAGCCCGACTGCCAGCGGGACGAAAAAGATTACAAACACTTGGGATGCAATGGATTTCCGCATTTCTTTTGCGTTAACGCCCATTTTATGAAGCATATTGTATTGTGATTTATCTTCCTCAGCTTCCGTTAGAACTTTAAAGTAAATGATACTGCCTGTTGCCGCTAAAAAAACCAGACCAAGAAAACTGCCGATAAAGAGCAATGATCCTACACTTTCAATGCTTGCTTGAAAATCTTGAGGCGCACTGGAAAATAGAGCTTCTTCAGGTATTTGTTTTGATATTTTTTCAGATAAATCCACGGAGGCTTGATCAACACCGATAGCACGATAGTTCAGGGCTTCCCCTTCTTTTTGCAATGATTTAAATTGATCATTCGATACAACCACTGCAATGCCTGCTGTTTTGGCATTTAAAACCGTTTGTGTTTTAAAGCTTTGGAATGTTATCGCCGTGTTGTTTTCTGTCCTTATCGTCTTGTCCTTGTATTCAGGTGAGAATCTTTTGTCATATCCAATATCTAAAATGACTGCTTTGCCATGATTCACATGCAATGCTTCCTTACCTTGTACATCTGCCAATTTGTTATATGTTCTTTCATCGATTACCGTGTAAATCCTTTTATCCGAGTTATCGAATGCTGATTCCTCGCTAAGTTCCTTCGTATTAAATGTGATGGATAGCGCTTCGACATTTTCATCATACTTTGTATCTGGTAAAACGGCGGTGACTTGATGATCGCTTTTAGCATCCGTTTGCTGATACATGAAGGTATTCGGATCAACGGTCATAACTTGGTCATTCGCGTTGTAATAAAGACCATAAACCGCACCTCCAGCCGTTACCGTTGTAGCACTTAACACCGCAATTACGGTCAATGTCCTTGCATTCCCCCGAATGCGATAAAGCAATTGCGAGATCGTCATCAGATGCAGGCCTTTCCATAGCCATTTTTCATTTTTCTTGATCACGGCTAACACAAAGCCTGTCACGCTATGAAACAATAAAAATGTACCGGCAATAACAGTTGTCAAAATAATGAGTGCCGTCATCAAAAATCCAATCTTTTCCCACACTTTAGAAGTAAAAAGATCTTGCATCGCCAACCAATATCCGATGACAATCAGGAAAATTCCCAGAAAGGCTACAATCATAGATGGCTTCGGAGCCGCTTCCCCCTTTTTCGATGCATGGAAAAGATCAATTAGTTTAAATTGGTAAATTAAACGATAGCCCTGGAATGATGTCACCAAGAAAATAATAAGAAATACGATAGAGGTGTTCAAAGCTGCAGATCCTGAAAATGTAAAAGGTGCGATGACATCATAGCCCATTAAATAGATCAAGATCGTCATGAACCCTTTTGAACATAGAAATCCAAGAAAAATCCCTACAACTAATGAAACCAAGCCTAGCAATAGATTTTCAAAGAAGAGCATAAAGCCAATCTGGCGATTACGTACGCCAAGCAGTGCATATAATGCCACTTCTTTTTTACGTTTTTTCATGAAAAATGAATTGGAATAGGCAATAAAAATGGCAACGAAAAGAATCAGGATGACGGCCGCACCACTCATTAATGAACCTAATTTCTGTGATGAAGCCGTTTGTTCTGCAACTGCATCACTATACTTCAATGTTACAAATGTGAAGTAGATGATAATGCTAAATACCATGGATGCGATATATAAAAAATATTGGGAAAGGTTCCGGGCAATATTTTTTCTCGCCAGACTAAATAACGTCATCTACCTCACCTCCAATTGTTGCAAGGACATCCATGATTTCTTGGAAGAAAGCTTTACGTGATTGGCCACGACGATAAATTTCTGTTGAAAGTGTACCATCCTTGATGAAAATGATCCGCCGGCAGAAGCTTGCGGCATATGCATCATGTGTCACCATCATGATGGTGGAATTATTATTTTCATTTAGTTCACTTAAGCTTTCCAGCAGACCTGTTGCAGATTTTGAATCAAGTGCACCTGTTGGCTCATCTGCCAGGATCAATGCCGGCTCTGTCACAAGCGCTCTGGCTGCAGCTGTTCTTTGCTTTTGCCCACCGGAGATTTGGTATGGATATTTAGCTAATAAATCTTCAATCCCAAATACTTTAGCAATACGATTCACCAATGCAGTAATTTCTTTCGCTGGAATTTTCGCAATCGCCAGTGGCAATAATATATTTTCCTTCACAGTCAATGAGTCTAGCAAATTGTAGTCTTGGAAGATGAAACCCAGATTTTCACGTCTGAAATCCGTTAAGTCCGCCCCTTTCATATCGTGAATGCTCGTATCATTCATATAAATTTTCCCCTCAGTCGGCGAGTCGATAGTTGCCAACATATTGAGCAAAGTCGATTTCCCCGCTCCAGAAGGTCCCATGATTCCTACAAACTCCCCTGCATGAATGTCAAAAGATATATTTTCCAACGCCGTATAGGCAGCGCTTGATTTACCATATGTTTTTTTTATATTTTCCACTTTTAATAATGGTTCCATTTGTTTCACCTCTTCAGTATTGTTGATACATTTATCTTACATGCTCATTCTTACAGCATCTTTGTGCCAACCTTACAGCAAGCTTAAATCCATCAAAAAAACGCCTTCCACTTATGGAAGACGTTAAAGTAAAAGTATTTAACTTTGCTTCAGAAGCCTGCGGTCGATAACAAAATTACCAAATGGAATGAATGAAACGATGAAAATCATCGCCATTTTTAAAAAGGACCATTTTGATATGATGCTCACATAAAGTAATAAAAGCCCAAACACGACAAACAGGAAACCATGGATGCTGCCTAAAATGAGTGTTGCTTCCCCAATATCCAATATGTACTTAATGGGCATACCAATGGCAAGCAATAGAATATATGAGATTCCCTCAATTATTGTAATAAACCGAAACCATCCAATAGCTGTCGAAAACATTCACTCATCCCCTTATTGTCCAAGTATGGCATACAAATTCAACTTCCTGTCCCAATCCAAAGCCCGTTACTCTATCATATAATATTACGGTGACACCCACTAATAAATAGTACCAGGTTTTCCTAAAAGTAGAACAACAAAAGAAGCCCAATCAAAGGATTGGGCCTGTCAATAACGTATGGTTGTAATTTACTTAAAGACGCTAAATGCGAAACCAATTCGCTCCCTCATCCATGTGCACGAAGGGAATATCCGTATCAATTACACCTTTGATTCGTTCTAAATCAACATCTTCCCCTTCGAGCCATTTCGCAAAATCTATGGAAGTGGGCTCTTGGTTCCCTCCCAAGGCAATCCAAGCTTTCATCTCTTTAGGTAAATAAGCGGATGTATGAATCGTTCCCGCCCAGCTGCTATATAAATCCGAGAAGACACCTTGATTGGTATCATTAAACAACCGATAAGCATCGTAGGCTGAAGAAAGTTTCCCTTCATGATCTTGGATGATCTCCAATCGGCGTTTCGAATCGATAAGATGGTTACGGTTTTCATTTTTCATGATTTCAAAGTGATTGGTACAGGCATTTGACGTGCGCACCTCTACATTTCTTGGGGAGGTCTCCACAATATAGGTACTTCGGCTTTTATCATAGACGACGTAAGTGAAAGAATGACGATGCGGGATTTCCTTCAGCATCGCCACCGCTTCCTGAACGTCCGCACAAGATTCAACAATCAGTCTGCCAATCATGCAGCAGATGAAACCATCACCAGGGTTCTTGCGATTCATGAAGTTATAGCCTATCACCAACCCTTTTTCGTTCATTCCATCCATCCGGCCAGTCCCTCGCTGACTAGGGCCGATGCTTGAATAACCTTGATCGGTTGGCTGGAATAAGACATAGCGTCCTTCATAAGTCTTCGGGTGGTAATCATAATTGCGAATGAGATAATCATTGCCTGTCATGATTGAACAGCCCGACCGGACATAATCCAATCGGTATCCACCGAACTCTTGCAGCACGCGGTCCATTGGCCATTTCAATGCTTCTTGCAATCCGAGTAATTCTTCCCAAACTCCAGGGGCGAATTGTGTAATGGCTCTCTTGACCTCTTCTTCTTCAACCGTAAACCTCGGCTGCCTGATCTTCCATTGATCTTCACGGTTCCTTACCGTTAGTGAATCTTTTAATTCCTCCCCTTGCATGTATCCAAACTCATAATGTGTACCCCGAAATTGTATGACATCACTATATATTTGCTTCACGGCTTATCCCTCATTTACAGTAGTAGCTATTCAAATTAAGGATACTTGAACTATTGTTGAAAATAAAGAAGATAAGCCTTTAAAATTTATGAAACAACTCACCACCCCGTACCTCCTTCATAATCTGTAACTAGGCAAATTTATGAGGGGGACGGATCATGGAGATGGAATTAACGGCACTCCATTGGATTTATGTTGTTTTTATTGCATTGATAATCGGGTTTATGGTAAAACGTCGTGATACTACCCTCATCTGCATAATTGGCATTTTCCTTTTGGCCTTAGTGGCTACAGGCAGTTTAGCCTCTTCCATAAGCGGGATTTTCAACAGCTTCATTTTCGCAATCACGGAATTAATGTCCACGATATTAATCATTTCCATCATCGTTGCCATGAGTACGGTTTTGACGAAGTCGGGCATTAATGATGTCATGATTGCACCATTTGCGAAATTCATTAAGAACCCTACACTCGCCTTTTGGGTAATTGGAATCGTCATGATGGTGATATCCTGGTTTTTCTGGCCATCACCTGCCGTTGCCTTACTTGGTGCAGTCCTGCTCCCAGTTGCCTTACGGGCTGGTTTACCTGCACTCGGCGTGGCGATGGCGATGAACCTTTTTGGTCATGGAATCGCATTATCAGGAGATTTCATCATTCAGGCTGCCCCTAAACTTACGGGTGATGCGGCTTCGATACCAGTCGGTGATGTCATCGCTGCGAGCATACCCCTTGTCATTACGATGGGGGTTGTCACCACCCTCTCCGCCTTTATCCTTTTAAAGCGGGATATGAAGCTTGGAAGAATCAAGGCGGATAATGTGGGATTTGTCCAAGATCAAACAATGAGTGAAAATCTGCTTACACTGGGACAAAAGAAATTTTTTGCCGTCTTCATTCCGATCGCCTTTCTGTTGGATGTTGTGGCATTGTCGATTTTGAAGTTGCAAGGCGGAGATGCCACCGCGTTGGTTGGCGGTACAGCCGTTTTCATTTTGCTGATTTTATCCCTTGTCGCACATAAGCAGCAAGGGCTTGAAAAATCAACGGCCTATTTGATCCAGGGTTTTCAATTTGGCTTCAAAGTATTCGGACCGGTCATTCCGATCGCCGCATTCTTCTATTTAGGTGATTCTGGATTCAATCAGATCATCGGTGACTACTTACCGAAAACATCCCTCGGCATCGTCAATGACCTCGGTGCCGCATTGGCGGCCTCCGTTCCTTTAACGAAAGAAATAGCCGCTGTCACATTAACCGGCATCGGTGCCATCACCGGCTTGGATGGATCGGGCTTCTCAGGCATTTCTCTAGCGGGTTCTGTCGCTAAACTCTTTGGCACGGCAATCGGAGGAGGAACCGCCACCTTGACTGCACTCGGGCAAATAACCGCGATTTGGGTTGGCGGAGGTACCCTCATTCCATGGGCACTGATTCCGGCAGCTGCCATATGTAATGTCAGTCCCTTTGAACTTGCCCGCCGGAATCTGCTTCCGGTAACCATTGGTTTAGCAGTGACTACAATAGTAGCAATGTTTCTCATTTAATCGAATTGCGCCGATTTGTGTGGACTCCTAAAAGGAGGTTCGATTGTTTTTTGATGGACCCATCATTGATCGAAGAAATTAGCGACATTCCTGCCGAATAACTGGCTAGCCGGGACCCCACAGGCGCTTCCGTCGAGGAGGCTTAGCAGACAGTCGGCCGTGGGAGCGGATTTCTGAAAGCAACTGGAGCTTTATAAATTTGTCTACAGTAAAAAGGACTGAAATAAATCAGTCCTTTTTTAGATGAAGAATGGGTTTCATTGGTATCCGAACGGATGCTTACATTAGAGTCAGTCCGCTCTCTTAAATCAAAACTTCACAACGACTTTTTAGTACATACTCTTGAATGATTTTTAAAACGATATCCTGGTTTTGCTTTATATAGAAATGATCACCCTTTAATATATGCAATCCTTCAATATGTTCAATGTATTCATTCCAGCTTTCGATACTTTCCTTCGTCACGGTATCATTCGATCCCAATAGCAAAACGGCTTTGTTTCCCACCTTTTTCTCGCGCTTTTTTTCATGGTGGTAGTTGGCTAATACATTCATGTCGGACTGGATTATCGGAAGGAATATATTCATGAAATCTTCCATTTCCAGGAGTTCCTTGTTTGTTCCCCCGATTTTTTCAAGCGATTGTTTTAAATGTTTTGTATTAGAGCAATCGATTTGATCTACTTTATATTCTGGGGATGACTTACTTGAAATGAATAAATGTTCAACTTTATTATCATCTCTCTCTTCTAATTTTGCCGCAATTTCATAGGCTACGATCGCACCCATGCTATGTCCAAACAAAGAGATGTTTTCCAGTGAATTCATTTGATGTTTCTTTTCCATTTCCTTCAATAATATATCCGTCAAATCCGTCATATGTTCACATAATGGTTCACTATATTTACTGCCATGTCCAGGGTATTCCAGCGGGACTACCTCTATCACGTCATCCTCAAATTTCCATCCTCTATAAAAAGATGCACTTCCCCCAGCATAAGGGAAACAAAAAAGTGTTTTCTTCAGTCCTTCCACCCCCCTTCTCTTACGATCCATTATTTCAACATGTACTTCATAAAGCTTTCAACATACCTTGAATCGATTTCCGGCATTTTCATTGATAGTAGTTCCATTTCCTTCTTCGTTTTTGATTGCAGGATTTCCGACTCTTTTAATTTTGTTGATTCATCTATTAACTGGGACAAAGCACTTAATGAATGAATCTCGTTAGATTGTGTCTTTTCTTTTAAAGATTGTAACCATTCTTCCAAATCCATATTGGAGTAAGGTATTTCATTTTTTTCGAAGAAGGAGGTCACGAATTCACTTGAAACTCTCTGATCATTGAACATATGATAGATCCCGAGCTTCTGATTCTCTTTCAATCTTGATATTTTGTAAATAAACTCACTTACAAAATCGACTGGCATCAATTCGAAATGAATTTCCTCTTTAAATGGCAATATCCTTTGTTCAATAAATGATTCAAAAACCTTGTACAACATATCCTTCTCGTTCCAAACCCCATTTGAATTAGATGAAATCCTGCCTAATCGGAAAATATCGATTGTCAGTCCAAGTTCCCTTGCTTGAAGAAGCAATTTCTCGGCAACCCATTTGGACTGGCTGTATCCGATCATTAAATCGGGGGAATAAACCAATTCGTCTTCCTCGTCCCATTTCCTTTCTCCGGTCAAGACAGAAAGCGTTGATGCATAATAAATGTTTTTACGATTGCATGATGAAGCAAACTTAATGACTTCCACTACACCATCCACATTCGATATTTTTGATTTGCTATACGGCTCGAAGAAATTCGTTTCAGCACCGACATGATACACGTGAGAGACATCATTGCTTAATTTCTCATATGTCACATCATCCAGACCGAAATGATGTTTACTAAGATCCCCTTCAATTACAACGATTCTACTTACGAATTCATCCTGCCAAAGACCATATTTCATTAAAGTATCTTTCAATCTATTTCTTGATGGAAATCTAACCAAACAATAGATTTTGACATCTTCCAATTCCAGTAATAATTTGTTTAATAGGTGTGCTCCCAAAAAACCTGTTCCACCTGTAATCATCATATTTTTTTCAATTTGAACGGGTTTAGCGGATATTTCCCTTATTTTCTCCATCAATTCTCGATCGAGCACGGAATCCTTCTCCATCACTGCTTCCATGCTGCAAGAATAGTCGACTTCAAGTGCCTCAACAAATTTATTCACTGTATTATTTTCCAATAAGATTTGTAAAGTGGCTTCAGGAAGTACAGTTTCCTTCATTACATAGACCAGTTTGGTAGCTAAAATGGAATGGCCTCCATGTTCAAAAAAGTTGTCGTCCAATCCTAGACTTTGATTTCCTAATACATTTCTCCAAATCTCCAATACTTCTTTTTTCTTTCCAGTTTCTTGATTGGCTAAGGAAGTTTTATTTTGCACGATCTCCATTTCCAATAATTTCTCTTTATCGACTTTACCGTTGGCATTAAGCGGGAAATCATCCACCCTGACAAAAAAATGGGGAATCATATATTTCGGCAATTCATTGTTCAGATAATCTTTAATATCCTTTTCAGCGTTTTCCGCTTTTTCACCTTCATGTTTGTAATAAGCGATCACATAATTTTCATCATTGATGTTTTTAACAGCAACGACTGAACTTTCAATCTTCATGTATTTATCAAGCTTGTCTTGAATTTCATTCAGTTCAATTCTAAAACCGCGAATTTTCACTTGACTGTCTTTCCGACCTTTATACAGGATCTCACCATTTTGTAACCGGATGCCATGATCACCTGTTTTATACCACTTCGTCTGATTCAAATCATCCTTGATCAACGCTTGCTCCGTTAATTGCGTCTGATTTAAATAGCCTCTCATGACCCCTTGACCGCCAATGTAGATTTCGCCTATTTCCCCATCTGCTACCTCGACTAGTCCTTCAGATAGAATCTTGATTTCTACATTGCTCAATGGTTTTCCAATGGGAATAACATCTGCATCTTTGTCTTCGACCTCATGACAAATGGCAAAAGTGGTGCATTCAGTTGGTCCATACCCATTAATCAAGGAGAAGTGACCGATTGTTTGCTTCAATCTCCTCACATGGGAAACCGAGATCTTATCTCCGCCAACCACAATTTTCTTTAATCCTTCAAAAATCATAGGATCCTCATCTACCATTGCATTGAAAAGACCTGTCGTAAAAAAGGCTACATCCACCTTTCCAATCGATATCGCTTCTTTCCAATCATCAAAAGAAGTGAACTCATTCGGCATCAGGAATAAAGTCGCTCCATTCAATAAGGCTCCCCATATCTCAAAGGTTGCGGCGTCAAAGCATGGGTTGGAAAATTGGGCCACTCTATTATTTTCGTTAATTTCTAGTATTTCAGAGTTCAATACTAAATTGACTACACTTTTATGCTCAATCATTACACCTTTTGGCTTTCCAGTCGTACCTGATGTATAGATAACATATGCGAGACCATTCTCCGAGGAACGGTTAACGGGGATATGGCAGTCCCTGCTTAGTACATTCATCTCAAATGGAATTGGTTCAATATTCAATTCCCGGAGCTTCCCTTCTTGACCATTAAACGATAAGAAGAACTTCATATCCGTATCTGCAAGCATATATTCCAATCTTTTTAATGGGTAATTTTCGTCGATTGGAACATAGCAACAGCCTGACTTTATTATGGCAAGCATCCCTATGATCAGTTCCATGGACCTTTTGCTTGGAATACCGATCATTGTTTCTTCTTGAATCCCCAGATCTATGATCCTTTTCGCAAGCTTATCTGAAAGCATGTCTAGTTCTTTATAAGTAATTTGACGTTCATTTTCGCAAAGTGCCGCTTTTGATTGATTATCTTCCGCGATTTTTTTAAAAGCTTCAGTTATTGATATCAATTTATTCGTCGTCATCGATTTACTTATCATCGGGCCCCAACTTTCAAGTGATTTATTAATTTTCCAATAGGTGGCAGTGTTTCATTTTCTGTTAGTTTTAAGAATATTTCCTGCATGGAATCCATAAAACGTAAAATTTCATATTCGGTGAATTTACTGTCTTTATAAATGATTTTATAATGCAGCTTGGATTGCATTACAGCCGCAGAGAACGTAAGATCAAAATTGGTCGATTCACTTCCGACTGAATTTTCAATCATGATTCGCGAATCCTCTGCCGATTCTGTGCTCGGATAATTTTCGAATACAAATATATGTTGGAACAATTCCTTATCCCATGGAATTTCAGCGTATCGCTTTATATCCGTAAGTGAACTGAACTCATACTCTCTCATTTGTAATTGCTTGTTTTGAATCGCAGTAAGATAGGATTGCAAATCATCTTCCCAATCGATTTTCAACGAGAATGGCAGAGTATTAATCAATAAGCCTACAGCTTTTTCAATATGCGGAATGCTGAGGTTCCTTCCTGAGCTTGTCACCCCATAGCATACTGAGTCGCTCTCACTTAGGCACGATAGAACGATGCTCCAAACTCCTTGAACAACGGTATTGATCGTCTTTCTATGCCGCTTGGATAATTCTATTAATCTATCGGTAAGCTCTTCAGGCAGGCTATATTCAATAACTTTATCCGCTGTAAAAGCTTCCTTATCCGTTTTCTTACCTATTAGTGCTTTTACTTGTTCAAAATCCCTTAATTCTTCATTCCAAAAAGCTGCTTCATCCTGTTTATTCATATTCCTGACATGATTCATGACTTGCTTATAGGCAATCTTATGTTCATCACTGTCTTTTACCATATTGGATGGGTTTCGATAATTATCCAAAAAATGATTAATGACGATTTGCAGGCTCCAGCCATCCATTAAAGCATGATGATGTGTCCATATGAATTTATAGCGATGATCCGATAGCTGGATTAAGGTGATGTTCATGAGCGGACCATTCTCTAAATCCATTTGTCTGTTTTTGCTATGCTCTAAAAGATTTTCTATCTTGGATGCCGATTCGTCCTCACTAAACATCGTTAGATCCACATGATTAAACACATAATAAATGTCATTAAGGATGATTTGGTAACGGTCCCCCAATTGATTGCGCCTGAAAACGGATCTAAGAACGTCGTATTTTCTACAGGTTTCATTCCATGCTTCTTCCAATTTGTCCAAGTCCAGATCACCTATTAAATCAATGGATAGCTGTGAAATATATTCAGGACTTTGAGTTACTTCACTATGGAATAACATCCCTTCTTGAAGTGATGTCACTGGGTAAATCTCTTCAATGTTATTAAACTTATTAATGAAATGGGTAATCGTACTTCCATCGACTATCTTCTCAGCTTGAAAGTCCGTTTCGACAATGGAGTCATTCAAATCTGCGCTTCCACTTAAAATATTGTTTAAGTGTACTTCAACTTCTTTACATATCATTTGGTAGTTTTCATTGCTGCTATCGCCAATAATATTCAGCATGAGCCTATTGTTTACGATGCTGGCGACAAAATTGAGCTTATATGGAAATGTATAGTTCAAATCGATATTGCTGCTATTGGTTTGTTCCATATCACCAGTGTTATTAAATTGACCTAGATAGTTGTAACTCACAAGGCTGTCTGGATAGTTATGATTCCGAGTGGAAATATACTTTAGGATTCCAAAGTCAAACCCTTTGTTTGGCACACTTCTTAATCTGTTTTTTGTATTTCTCAAGGTTGAGCCCAAAGACGGCATTCCTTTAATCCTTACTGGATAAATGGAGGTGAACCACCCTACTGTGCTTGATAGATCAATATCATCTTCAATATCCTCTCTGCCATGACCTTCTAAATCAAGCCAAAATTCATCAATTCCCATTATATTGGAAATCGAATGGGCAATAACGGATAATAAAACCTCATCAATTGTCGTTTTATGTTTTCTTAAAGTGTTTTTAATGAGGTTTTGTGTTTGGTCCTCATCCACTTGTATTTTGTACATGTTTTCAAAATCACATGTTTCACCTAAGCTATGCGCCAGCGGAGAAACTGGAATATTCATTTCCTTTTCCCAATATTGAACGGCATCTTCCGGTAGGCCAGTGTTCTGATACTCGTTCAGTTTCTCGGACCATTGTTTATAAGAAGTCGTTTTTAAAGGCAGTGATGGTTCTTGTCCATTCTTTATCTGTTGATAGCATCTTTCGAAATGATCAAGAAGTATCCTCCACGAAACACCATCAACCACAAGGTGATGAATCACCCAAAAAATCCTTACCTCCTTTTGATCCCTGAATAGAAGGAACTTCATCATGGGGCCGTTGTGTATGTTTAAACTTTGTTGGGCGTTTTCTTCCAGCTCCTTAATTACTTTCAGACTATTTTCATCTGTAAAACTGGAAACATGATACTCATGAAAACCGCATGCCTTATCAGCATTTGATATATTGCCAATATAAGAATCACCATGTTTTTCAAATAATGTCCTTAATATGTCGTGCTGATCAATTAATTTCATGATGATTTGTTTATATTGTTCGGTCGCCAATGCATGATCCTTCATCAAAACGACTGACTGATTCCAATGATGGATATTGTCATGATTTTCATTAAAAAACCAAGATTGAATAGGCGTCAACGGAACATAACCTGATATTTTTTCTTGGACCACTTGTTTTTGTTCCAGCTCATTTACAATATTCCCTAGCTCACGGACCGTTTGGTATTCAAATAAATCTTTAGGCGTTATAAATAGATCTTTTTCTTTTGCAGCCGAGCATATTTGAATGCTGATGATTGAATCACCGCCACATTCAAAGAAGTTATCTTCCGGTCCTATAGCGGGATCGTTTAATACATCTCTCCATATTGTCAGAAGCTCTGTTTCAGTTTTGGACAGCTCTTGCACATCCGGCACTTTTTTCTTCCTCTCATCCAACTGTTCCTTCCATTTCGGCAGGGATTTCCGATCAACTTTCCCATTCGGCGTCAAAGGGAATTTATCCAGTTGCATAAAATGAGCAGGAATCATGAAAGCAGGCAGTGTTTCATTCAGTCTTCTTCTGATTGAATCCACCGAAGCCTCATCATTCACCGTATAATAAGCAATTAGCCTTTTATTCTCAAATCCATCTTCCATTGCCGTTACATAACTATCTTTGATTTCTGCTAGTTTTCGTAATGAAACATTAACCTCCGATAGTTCAACACGGTATCCTCTTATTTTCACTTGGTCGTCCGCTCTGCCTATATAAACTAATTCCCCAGCTTTGTTATGCTTAACTAAATCCCCGGTTCTGTATACTTTTTCAGCAGGGTTGAATGGATTGGATATGAATCTTTCATTTGTCAGGCTCTCATTATTCAGATATCCCCTCGCTAATCCAATTCCTCCGACATAAAGTTCACCAACCGCTCCTACCGGCACTAGTTTCCGGTTTTCATCCAACACAAGTGCAACTGTGTTAGTCAGTGGCTTCCCAATTGAAACAACGAATTCATCTGTTGCATCCTCATTCGGGGGAAACATTTTAAAACTTGTACACACCGAATATTCAGTAGGCCCGTAGCCATTGAAAAACGATATATGCTTAAACTTCGAAACGAGCTCGACTGGACATTCAGAACCTGCAGATCCCAACACTTTAATCGTGCTCAATTCATTGATTGGCAGTTCCTTCAACACAGCAGGCGGTAAAATGATATGAGAAATTCCTTCACGCTTAATTTGTTCAACAAGTTTATTCATGTCAAATTGATTTTCTTTATCTACGCTTATATGCAGCTCCGCACCGAACAATAGTGTGCTGAAAATCTCTATGACGGATGAATCAAAATTAAACGTAGCGAATTGCAGCACTTTAGCTGATGTATCTAAACACATCATTTTATTTTGGTTATGAACCAAGTTAATGATTCCTCTATGTTCCAACATGACTCCTTTTGGCCTGCCTGTCGTTCCAGAGGTATAAATGACATATGCTAAGTCCCGCTGATCTGCAATGTGAAGATTCTCTGTCATTAACAAATCCGATTCATTTTCAATATTTTCAAAATATATTATTTTGGATGGATCAATCAAACCACTCTTTCCGAGTTCTTTGTGACTCAAGCAATAGGAAATGGACGAATCTTCAACCATGTAGCTTAATCGTTCATTAGGATAATGAGGATCCAATGGAACATACGCAGCACCTGCTTTAATTACTGCCAACATCCCCGTCACCATATCAATTGATCGATTCACATAAATTCCGACTCTTTCTTCTTTAGAAATCCCTTTGCTTAGTAAATAGTGTGAAAGCCGATTGCTCTTATCATTCAATTCGCGATATGTAATGGTTTTGGAACCATCAACAATGGCTACCTTATCAGGAAATCGCTCAACAATTTTATGGAAGGCTTGTGGGATTGTGTCATTGATCCCCTCAAAGCGAATGGTTTCTCCCTGCCATTCTTCCAATAATACTTTCTCCTGCTTCTTACTCACGACGGATACCTTGTCAATGGATTGTTCAGGCTGATAAGTAATATTCCTGATCCACTCCAGGAAATTTTCAGCTAATGATTGAATGGTTTGTTCATTGAAGATCCCTGAATTATACTCAAAGGCGAATAATAGCTTATCTTCATATTCTTCTGCAGCTAAACTCAAATCGAATTTTGCTGCCTTTGATTTTATTACTTCAGGCGTTATCTTTATGTATTCACTTTCCAATGCAGCTTTGGCATTATTTTGTAAAATGAAGACGGTTTGAAATAAAGAAGTGCTTGCTAAATTTCTTTCAGGGTTAATGACTTCAACGATCTTCTCCAATGTCATTTGCTGATGATCATAGATGTCGATGATATGGCCTGTATTTCTTTGAAGTATCTCTTCAAATGTTTCCTCATGTCCCAGCTTTAATCTAAAGGGCAGTGTATTGACAAAATAACCTATCGATTTTTCTGTCCCTTCAATCATTCTATTCGCCAAAGGACTACCAACGATGATATCGTTTTGACCTGTATATTTTGCTAGGAAAGACTGGTACATCGTTAGCAGTGTCATGAATAATGTCGAGTTTTTTTCCAGGGACATCCGCTTTAACCCCTGGAGCTCTTCCCTCGTTAGTTCCACTATAAAACTATTGCCATCGTTGCGATTTTCTTTTGTACGAACCGTATCTAAAGGAAGCTCCAATTTAGGTAATTCCCCAGATAAGTTTGTTTCCCAAAATTGCGATTCTTCTTTCATGTTATTTTCCAGCCAGTTTTTCTGCTCTAATGCAAAATCCTTATATTGTTTAAAGTCATTTCCAAGGATAAGTTCCTTTTCATTCACTTCACTGTCATAAAACGATAACCATTCATCTAAAAATATACTCACTGACCATCCGTCAAAAACGAAATGGTGGAGATTCACAAATAAAACAAAATCCTTTTCACTCAATTTAACAAGTTTCACTGTCAGGAGAGGACCTTTTTCAATTTCAAAGGTTTCCGATTGGACATCGTCTTCAATTTGTAGTATACGAGTCTTTTGCAGTTCGGGCTTTAACGCAGAGAGATCGATTTCATCTATTTTTATGTACAAATCTTCCCTGATTTCCTGATAGCCTTTACCGGCTTTTTCACGGACGGTGGTCCTCAAAATCTCATGTCTAGTAACGACATGATTTAAGGCTTTTTCCAGCATTGAAGTATCCACTCTTCCAGTAATTTTATATTTCTGAGGGATATTATAATTGGCTGTCTTACCGTTGAGTTTTTCGTTGAACCATAAAGCCTCTTGGTTACTGGATAAAACATGATTTTCTTGTTGCGCTTCTATGTGCTCTTTGTCATGATCTGAAATTTCATTAATGATGAAGTCTGTCAACGAATCGATTGTTGAATTTTGAAAAATATTTTTCAAAGTTAGAATTTGATTGTATTCTTTGTTTAATTTGGTCAATAACTTCATGGCTAAAATCGAGTGTCCGCCCATTTCAAAAAAATCGGCATCTTTATCGATTTGACTTGTTGATAAGACTTCCAAAAATGTCTTTTCCACGAAAGAAGAAACGACCTGCGTTCCATTTCTTGGAGGTGTACTCATTTCCGGAAAGATCTTATGATTTAGCATTTTCAATGTAGGATTTTCAAACAAATCAGCTAATTTCATATTCGCATCAAGTCTTTTATTTATTTTAGACACCATTTTCATGGCTGTTATCGAATGCCCGCCCAATTGAAAGAAATCAGAATCACCATTAATATCGCTGTTCAAGAAAAACTCTTGCCAAATTTCTTTAAGTCCTTGATTAACGGATGTGGATGTGATCGAATGGGCATCCGTTGCTTGATCGTCTTTACCCACATTATTTTTTAGTTTTGAAAAGTCAATATCCACATATATTTCATCAATTTGCTGAGCTTCAGTAATTTGATGGGCAATCTGCATGAAGGCTGATTGGATATCATATACTAGTGAACGCTGTAAGAAGCAGGTATTAAAGTACAATTTGCATGTAATCGTTTCTTTATTATCCTGGGCTTGTATCGATAACGGGAAGCTATGTGACTCTTTTCCGCCTTCGACCTCCCAGTTAATGCTAAAGCCTTCATCTTTCGCTTCCGGATAATTTTCATAAACAAATAAGGTTTCGAAAATCGGATCTTCCTTCTTTAATTTCGTATGCCGTTTGATATCAACTAAAGAAATTTGAGAGTAATCCAGCATATTGTTCAATGTTTCCTGGAATCGTTTCAGTAAATCGGTAACGCTGTCTGTATCGTTTATTTCAGCTATCATAGGAATCGTATTAATGAGCATCCCAACGATTTCTTCCGATTTGAATAAGTTGTTCGACCTGCCAGAGCTGACGATTCCAAAGACGATTCGATTTTGATTGGACATTTCCTTTAGGACAATTGACCAAATTAACTGCAGTAATACATTAAGCGTTACATGGTTTTTAGCGGCAAATTCTCTTAAAAGCTTACTTTGTGTTTTATCCAGCTCCCAGAAGAGATCATTGTCCTGGTGGTTTTCCTTCACATGTTTCAAGACGGGAAATGTGATCGTCGGCTGCTCAATATCCTTTGCAAGCTCTTTCCAAAAACGATTTATATCTTCCGCATCTGTTTTATTCATATACCGGATAAAATCTCCATATTGCTTTGGCTTTTCAATAAGTCCTTTGGAGTCTTTTCCTACAATTCGGCTGTAAATAACAAAGAGTTCATCGATGACTATGCTGGTACTCCAGCCATCCAAAATTATATGGTGATGAGTCCAAATCAAGATAAACTGATTTTCTTCAATTTTCACTAATTGGAGTTTCATCAAATTGGAGTTATTAACATCCATCTCCTGGGATTCGGAAGTCACTCTTTTAATTTCCATTAATTGTTCATGTTCACTCAACTCTGTCATATCGATCATTTCTGGTTGATAATCCATTGTATTGAAGACAACCTGAACATTATTTTCAATATTTTTAGAGATGACCTTCATTCTTAATGCTTCATGTCGTTCTACAACCTGACTCCACGCCTCGAACAATGCATCTACTTCAAGAGCGCCCGTTATCCTGATTCGCATTTGAGAAATGTAAAGGTTCTCTGTTGAATTGTTCATTTCCAGTTCATAAAGGATTCCTTCTTGAAGCGGAGTTAATGAGTAGATATTCTGAATAGATTTCTCCAATTTTGCGCCTCCCGATTCCATTATCTTCGTGTCATCCATACCCGCTGACCACAATCATTCTATTAAACCAGTAATCACCTTATTTGTTAGAATTCAATATATGAAACAAATCTTCCTCAGTGAGCATTGCATCCGGGAAATCACTTTCTATTAAAGAACCTTGGTCAAATTCAGTTCCCTTGATTTCCATGACAACATCACCAATAGCTTCCATTATTAGATTCATCTTTTCTTCGGCTAATTTTGAAATTATTTTTATGGTTAGTTTTCCATCCTGGATAAATGACAGGAAATGCAATTTTGGTTTATTTTCAAACTCACCAAAGTCCCTGCTATTGGATGATTCAAATTGGGAATCCAATCTTCCTAAGTAATTAAAAGTAACGTAGATATCCGGCTCCTGAATGACCCCAGGTCGTAAATACTTGATGACGCCATAATCAAAACCTTTATTTGGGATTTCCCTTATAGCATTCTTCGTGTTTTTTAAAGTATCGTCAAACGTCCCATCTGAATGCAGCAATATTGGATACATCGCAGTAAACCAGCCAACGGTCCTAGTAACATCGAGTGTTTCATCCACCATTTCCCTGCCATGCCCTTCTGCTTCCAACCAGAAGTTCTTCACTTCAAAAGATTGTTTCAAACCCTTTGCGATTAATGACAACAATATTTCTTCCACAGTCGCTTTTGATTGCCTTGATAATTCCTGGATCAAGAATTCAGTTTCTTCCTCACTGAATGATTTCTCCATCGTTCTTTCTTCTTTAGCTATAAAGTCTTCCGCTATCTTAAAATCCGTTATTTCACTTTTTGTTTTTTGTTCCCAATAACGGAGTGTTTCAGGGTCCATCAACGATTCATTGTATTTCTTCAAGAAGTTTGACCAGTCTTTGAATGATGACGTTTTATGAGCAAGCCTTCCTGTTTGATTGTTTAATGCGAGATCATGGAGGGTATTGAAATCCTCAAGTAAAATCCTCCAGGAAACGGCATCAATCAATAAATGGTGGATTACCCAAAAGAAGCGATACTTGTTCGGCTGTTCTTTTAAAACAAGCATTTTCATGATCGGTCCATTACTTATGTCCAATGAACCTTGAGCGTTACTTTCCCATTCATCTCTCACCCTTATTCGCGTTTCCTCATCCAAATGATGTATATCCTTATAGACTAACTCCCATGTTTTGTGTTCGGAATCTATATTCCCGATATATTTATCGTCATGTTTTTCAAATAGGGTTAACAATCCATCATGATGTTCCACGATATGTGATAGAATTTTTTCAATGTCCTCCATTTGAGCACAGGAATCTTTACTAAAAACAATGGACTGGTTCCAATGATTGATGGAAGCAGTGTGCTCCGCAAAGAACCATTCTTGGATGGGCGTCAGTTCCACATTCCCTCTAGTGGCTATAGGTTGAATCATGACCTTGTTTTCAGTTTTCGCTATCGCAGCCAGCTCTGCTACCGTTTGATTTTCAAAAATTGATTTTGGACTGATGATTATACTTTCCTGCCTTGCTAGTGAACATATTTGAATGCTCTGAATGGAATCGCCGCCAAGTTCAAAAAAGTTATCCCGGATACTGATGTCATCCAACCCTAAGACACTTTTGAATATTTGAAGAAGCACTTTCTCATTGAACGTCTCAGGTTCTTCCAATGTATTGCTTCTGGTTACTGGTACCGGAAGAAGTGCTGAATCAATTTTCCCATTTGCATTTAACGGGAATTTGTCCACTTGCATAAAGAATGAAGGAATCATGTAGCTTGGTAATCTCTCTTTTAAAAATGCTTTTAAGTGATCGTAATCAACTTGTTGTTTGGATGTGAAATAAGCGATTATTTGTTTATTTAAGTTTGGCTGTTCCTGAACCTTAATGAATGAGTCACTTACTTGCGGATACGCATTGAGGTTGACCGAAATCTCATCCACTTCGACACGGAAACCTCTGATTTTCACTTGATTATCTTTACGCCCCAGAAAAATCAACTCACCATCGCTCGTGAATTTTGCAAGGTCACCGCTGCGATATAAACGCTTTCCAGCTTTAAAAGGATGTTCAATGAACTTTTCTTTTGTTAAATCATCATTATTCACATATCCAACAGCTAACCCTTCACCGCCAATATATATTTCCCCTGCAGCACCGATTGGTACGAGTCTTTGCTCAGGACTCAATAAATAGACGTCAGTATTCAGGATGGGTTTGCCTATCGAGACTTTATTATTGGTAATCCCATTGTTTTCATTCGCTTTAAACATTTCAAACGTGGTCCATACTGAATATTCCGTTGGACCGTAGGCATTATAGAAATTTATACTTTGATAGCGATCCAGCAAGATTAATGGACATTCAGACCCGGCTGAACCGACGAATTTCACATGGGAGCCCTCTATATTGAGCTCTTGCAATACTGCTGGCGGCAATACTAGATGTGTTAATTTTTCACTTTTGATTTGATTTTCCAATGCGAATAAATCAAACATTTCCTCCTTATTATTCCCGATATGCAGCTCTGCACCATTTAATAAGCTTCCAAAAATCTCATATATAGAAGCGTCAAAATTAAAAGTGGCAAATTGTAATACCTTTGAGGTCTCATCAAGTTGTAAATACTTGTTTTGGCTTATCATTAAATTCACTACGCCTCTATGGGATAACATGACACCTTTTGGTTTTCCTGTCGTTCCCGAAGTATAGATTATGTAAGCTAGATCGGAAGGTGCAATAGATTCGTTACAGCACTTGGTAGCCACGTAATGTACGGATTCAAGATCAATCACCTTTGCTATTTTTTTAATGGCAGGAGCCTCAATTTGATTCGTAATGCATATATCCATTTTCGAATCATTGATGATATATTCCAATCTTTCAGCTGGCATCATAGGATCAAGCGGAACGTATGCACACCCGGCTTTAATAATTCCCAACATGCCGATTACCATATCAATCGATCTGTTTACATGCAGGCCTACCTTTTTAGAACCGTTTTCGATATGATTTCTGACCAATTTCGCAATCACATTCGATCTTTGATCTAATTCCGAATAAGTAATGGCCTGACCATTATCAGCTACGGCTAATTTGTTTGAATGCTTCTTGACGATTCTTTTGAATATGGAGGTGATCGTCTCATTTTGATGCGCATCCGAAACCTCACCTTGCCACTCAAATAACAATTGATTCATTTGATTGTCATCTAAATACTCCAAATGACAGATAGGTTTATCCGCATTTCTGCAAATTTGGAATAACCATTTTTCGAAACTTAGCATGAGTCTTTCAATTGTCTCCCGCCTGAAAAGTTCATCGGAATACTCGAATTCCAGGATTAAGTCATGAGAACCCTTCACCTTTATAGTCAGGTCATAATTTGAATAAGGAATTTCGAATTTGTCTTGTTCAAGAGTGAAGAATGCGTTGCTAAAGTTCCCATCAAAGCTTTCTTCCATTGCCAAGGCTGTTTGGAACAATGGGGAATGACTGAGATCCCTGTCTGGATTAATGATTTCAACGATTTTTTCAAATGGAAAAGCCTGATGTTCCAATACATCCAAAATCACTTTACGATTCCGGTTCAATATTTCATGAAATGATTCTGATGGATCAACGGTCAGCTTCAATGGCAGCGTATTGACAAAGCATCCAACTGTCCGGGCAAATTCTTCTTGGCCGCGGTTTGCCACGGTACTCCCGACAATGATTTGATTCTTCCCGGTATACCGACTTAAAAACACTTGATAGGCAGTCATCATAAAAGCATATAAAGTCGTACCCTTCTCCTTTAAAACCCTGTCAATCAATAAACGAAGTTCATTCGTTATGGCCATTTCCAGTCTTTCGCCTGAGTAAGAAGGTGATTTTGGACGTTGAAAGTCAAACGGAAGTTCTAATGCTTCTTCCTCTTGATCTAAATAACTTTCCCAAAACCTCCTTTGGCTTGGCGTACTTTCCTTGACCCACTCCTTATGCCAGACAGCATAATCTAAATATTGCATGTCCAGAGGGGGAATATCCCCAACCCTGCCTGTTTGAATTCTTTCATAAATCTCCAATAACTCTTCGAAAAAGGTGACAAACGATACTCCATCAAAAATGATATGGTGAAAATTGCATACCAAATAATGTTTTTCTTCATCAACTCGAAATAGTTTCATATTAAATAAATGATCATTTTCCAGGTCGAAGCATCTTTCCATTTCTTCAGTAAGATGGGAGGTGACCATTATATCGCTGACTTCTGGATCTAATCCCCGACAGTCTTCATAGGCAATCATGTTTCGGCTTTTTTTTGATAAGAATTGAAGGATTTGATGTTCTTCTCCTTTGAAATTAGTTCGCAAAGTTTCATGGCGTTCAATCATGAAATCTAATGCCTGTTGCAGGTCATCAATGTCCACAACGCCATTTAAAATGAATTTAAATGGCATATTATAGAGCATTTTCCTTTCATCCAGGCTGTCGAACAGATACATTCTATCTTGATTATGAGAAAGCATTCCTTCACTTTTCCCACGTTTATAAGGCTTATTTACCTCGTCTTCCCTCATGTCGAGGAGCATGTCCAGAAAACTTGCCAGTTTTTCTATATTCCATTGGCTTGAAATGATTTCCGGTGTTAATTGAATACCAAACTCCTGTTTTATCGAAGACAAAAACTCATCTTTTTTTTCATTTGTGCTTAGTGATTCATTCATGTCCTCTACTAGTGATAGTTTTAAAGGTTCAATAACAATTGAAATCAAGTTTAATAGCCTATTTTCCGTTTCACTGATCATCCTGTTCATAGAAAAACACCTCAATTCTTTTCCATTCAACTTAACTTATGCATATCGTCCAATTGTTTGATGAGTACAGATAGTTCCTTTATGGTGGATTGTTCGAACATCACCTTGATTGGTAATCTCACTCCCAGGTTATTCTTCACCATTTGAATAAATTGCATCGCTAAAAGGGAATTCCCACCTAAGTCAAAGAAGTTGGAATCTGTATCTATTGTCTCTTGTTCTAAAATTTCTTTCCAAAATCCAATAAGTTTTTCCTCAATTAACCTTTCCTTCACCGCAATTGTTATCTCCATATATATTTCCCCTCATTTCACTTTCGATTTTTCCAGCATTTCACTTAAGATTTGATTAAATATAGAAAGTACGGATGACCTTAACTTTGGATTGACCGCTGCCTCATTAAATTTAATTTGAACACTTGAACCAGGGGTGATGATGATGACGATTGGATAATGGGTCGTTTCCCGTCCTTCTTTCAAACTCACATTGATTTCATCATTATTAGCTAGTTTCATCGGATAGTTTTCAAAAGCATATAATGATTCAAATAGTTGGTTTTCCAAATTAGCCCACTCATAAATCTCTGATAAAGGTGTATTCTCATAGGCACTTAATTCCAAAAATTCATTTTGAACCTCATCCAGTATTTCCATGTAGGTCTTTTCGTGGCTGATACGCTTGATGAACGGCACAGTGTTGATAAATGGACCAACCATTGCCTCAATATTTTGGATAGGAATATTCCTGCCGGATGTCACTACGCCGCAGCATACATTTTCCGTTCCTTTTACTTCTTTCAAAGTGGCTAGCCAAATGGTTAGAAAGAAAGTATTCATGGTAATCTTGTATTCCTGACAGAATCGTTGAATGGAATCACTTAATTCCTCATCCAATACTTTCAAATAGCTATTCTCAATGTACCCTTCGCCTTCTTGCACTCCCATTAAACTGGATCCGGAATTCCGGGCACCTTCCAATTTCCCTGCCCAATAGTCCCGCAGTTCCTTATTACTTGTATAATCTTTCATATATTCAACATACTTTTTAAATGAAGGACTCACGGATGATGTTGGTGTTATTGAATGATAAGCAGCAAAAATGTCATTAATCACCATCGAGTAACTCCAGCCATCCATAATAATATGATGGAATGTCCATATTAATTGGTATTGATTTTCCGTAAGCTTAACGATCATGAAGCGATTCAGCTTATTATTCTCGATATCTATGATCTTATATTGATCTGCTAACAACTTTTCCAACTTCTCTTGATGATCGATCATTTCTTCATATTCAATCTCGGTATCCATGGAACTCATTAACAGTTGGTAGAATACCCCTTTTCTGCTTGAATACAATTTGGTTTTTAAAATGTCATGTTTCCCTGCAGTTGTCACAATGGCATTGGTTAATTTTTCGACGTCCAGAAAACCTTTAATATCAAAAATGAGCTGCACTTTATACTGGCTGCTTTCACTATCAAACAAGCTATGGTACAACATCCCTTTTTGCAAAGCCGTCAATTCATAAATATCAATAATGCCTGTTTCGTTGTGCAAGAGCTGGTTAAGTTCCTCTTCGGGCATATCCACCAATGGAAAGTCTTCCGGACGGTACATCTGTTTTCCCCTTGTTTCTTCTTCCAATGTCCGTAACAATTCCTGCATATTGAGTTGCATATATTGCTCAAAATCTTCTCTTACGAAATGTCTGTTATAGTTTATTTTTATGGTTTGCTCCTCATTCACTACAAGCAATTCGATATCGACTTCATGTTCGGTATAGGAATTATGTTGAATATCTTGTTCACTAAAAAAGGTGACCTCTTTTGCAGCCCATTCATTGTTTTGGTGAAATCTACCTAGATTATTGAAACTGATGATCGGCCTATTTTGTTTCATATATGTCTCGTTGCATAATTCGGTTATGATCCCATACTCAATCCCTTTATTAGGCAGGGTCCTCAACTTTTTCTTTGTACCTTGAATGGTGTTCGAAATCGATTCTTTATTTTCTATATAAACCGGGCACATGGTCGTAAACCAGCCTACTGTCCTGGACAGATCGACACCTGCAAATAACTCTTCGCGACCATGTCCTTCCAAAGTAAAATGAATATCTTTTTTATTAAAATATTTCCCGATTAGCGCTGCGAAAATGGATAAGTATATTTCATCGATAGATGCTTTATACGTTTTTGTCATATCATTATAGATTTTGCTTGTAATCTCTTTATTCAGTTTCATTTCAAATGATTTTCCATCGTAAACATTTCCTGTTTTGACCAGGGCGTTTTCATATACCGTTTCATGTTCATTCAGCCAGTACTCTTTAATGCCTAAAGGAATGCGATTTTTATATTCATTGAGGTTATTCGCCCATTCCTTATATGATGTCGTTTTATTATCCAGTTTTAGTTCCTGATTGTGTATATCTTGAATATATAGCCGGTCAAAATCTTCGATCAAGATTCTCCAGGAAACCCCATCAACAAGTAAATGATGAATGATCCAAATGATTACATGCTCGTTTTGCCCAGTATTGATGCATACTATTTTCATTAGTGGTCCGTTTGAAATGTTGATGCCCTGTTGTGCTTCGATCCCGAGTCTAGCTATTTCCCGTCCCTGTTTGTCCTTATTCAGGTTTGATAGATTTACGTAATTCAAAGTCCAATTTTCTGAAGGGCCGATTTTCTCCACCTGCGAAAATGATTCTTCTCTATTGAACCTTGATCTGAGCCCATCATGATGTCTGACGATATGGGCCATGATTCTTTGCAGCCGTTTCTCATTCAATTGCGGGTAGCCCTTTAACGTTACAGATTGATTCCAATGATTAAAATTATTTATTTGTTGAGTAAAAAACCAACTTTGAATAGGTGTAAATGGTGCCTTTCCAAAAACATCAGACTGATTTATCGTTACATCGCCCGTCAATTCCACAACCTTTGCCAGCTCTTCGATACTTTGTTTTTCAAAGATATTTTTTGATGTGATGAGAAGATTTTCTTTCTTGGCAAGTGAACAAATTTGAATGCTTAGGATGGAATCTCCTCCACATTCGAAAAAGTTATCAAAGATGGTTATTTCCTGATTATTCAGTACCTCTTTCCATATCTTTAACAATTTTTGTTCCGTTCCATTCATGACACTTTTACTGTTAGTTCCTTCCGGGTTCATTTTTGTATCCGGCAAGCTCTTCGCATCCACTTTGCCGTTAACGGTTAGCGGAAAAGACTCCATTTTAATGAAATAAGAAGGAATCATATAATGGGGAAGATGATTCTTCATATAATCCCGGATATAATTTTCTTCAAGGTCATTGTCGGAGATATAATAGGCTATGATGAATTTCTTCGATTTAGATTCATCTTTTATCGCTATGAAGCAATCCTTTATACCAGGGCATTTATTTAGAACTGCACTGACCTCCCCAAGTTCGATACGATATCCGCGTATTTTCACTTGGTCATCAGCCCTGCCTGCAAAAAGTAGATTTCCATCCTCGGCATACTTAACCAAATCTCCAGTTTTATATAGTTTCCTTGAGGGATTGAACGGATTTTGAATGAAGCTTTCATCGTTTTTCCCCGGATTATTTATATATCCCCTTGCAATGCCTTTCCCGCCGATATACAGCTCGCCTATTTGACCTTTAGGAACAGGCTTCATCCTGGAATTGAACACGTATGCTTCTGCATTTAAGATTGGCTTTCCGATCGGAATCACTGTATCATCACTTGGAAGTACCTTATATGCTGTTGCAACGACAGTGCCCTCCGTTGGACCATAATTATTATATAAATCAAAGCTCAAACGATCGGGTATCGTTTTTAAACGATCTCCCCCTGTCAAAATAGCTCTGATTGATTCTGGAAATTTCATATCGTTAATAAATAATTGCTCGAGCAGCCCCGTTGAAAAAAACGCGAGTGTGACCTTCTCCTTTTCCATCTTCTCCGAAAGGACCTCTACATCCAATAAATCATAGTAATCCAGTATCAGGAGTTTATTCCCATTCGTAAGATAAGGGAATATTTCCCAAACGGAAGCATCAAAAGATGTATTCGAAACCAGTACTGCTGCATCCTTTCCATCTACTGAATAATAATTGATATGCCAATTACAAAGGTTGGCCAACCCTCCATGTTCAATCATGACCCCTTTAGGTTTTCCCGTTGTTCCTGAAGTGTAGATGATATAGGCCAGATCACTTTCCGATATCTTTGTTGAATCGAATACTGTGCATTCAATTTCTGGTTCTTTTAGTATGTCTTCGATACATAAAAGTTTTCCTTCATCACCGGGATACATTGGAAGTCCTTCTTCATTACTTAAACAATATGTGATTTGAGAATCCTCAATCATATGTTTCAATCGTGACACTGGCTGTGAAGGGTCCAATGGCACATATGCCGCCCCAACTTTCATAATGGCTAAAATGGCCGTAACCATATTGATCGATCGATCCATAAAAATCCCAATTCTATCCTCTACACCTACATGATTTAGGAATAAGCGTTGTGCCACCTGATTTGCCCGGACATTTAATTCGCTATACGTCACTTGATCATCATCATGAACAATGGCAACATCATTGAAATTTGTACTAACTTTATTCTCAAACCTGGTTATTACATCTTCAAAACGATGATCTTCCGCTTCTTGAGTTACATTGCCTGTCCCCATTTCGATTAATGATCGCAACTGTGCAGGCTCTAAGTAGGTAATGTCCTTTATCCGCTTGCTTTCCTTGGTTGTAATCTCTAACAGCCAATGCTGAAAATTACTAGCCATTCTTTGAATCGTCGTTTTATTGAATAATGCTTTGTTATATTCAAACGAAATGAGTAATTCATCCTCATCCATTTCTTCTGCCTGAACAACCAAATCAAATTTAGCTTTAAAGGTATTGATTTTTTTCGGTTTTAACTTGAAATTCCTATATGCCAGCTTTTCTTTTTGGTTATTTTGCAGGACGAATACTGTATCGAACAATGGCGTATTTTCCATGGTTCTTTCTGCCGATAAATATTTCAAAATCTCCTTAGTAGGTAAATTTTGATGGTCAAAAACACCTGCAATATTTTTTATGTTTTTTCGCAAAATCCCTTCAAATGAATCTTCCTGGGATACATGTAATTTAAAGGGCAAGGTGTTGACGAAATATCCTATCAATTGTTCAGTATCCACATGGTTTCTCTTCGCCAAAGGGCTGCCGACGACAACTTCCTCTTCATCAAAGTAAACTGATAAAAAGGTTTGATAGGCGGTAAGTAAACTCATGAACAAAGTCGATTTCGTTTTTTTATGAAGACTTTCCAGGTTGTCTTGAATTTCTTTAGGTAACAAAAAGCTGATAATATCGGACGTGCTTTTACCTTCTCCGGTTTTTTGATGATCATATTGTAAAAAAGACTTTTGCCGTAATGCCGTTATTTCATTACTCCAGAACTCATTATCTTTATCTGTTACATAATTTGGTGAATTTTTTTGCCATAAAGCATAATCTCCATATTGGATTGATTGGTTATCTCTATCATTTCGGTCGCCATTCTCGATTTCCTCATAAATGGCAAACCAATCATTGATCAATAATGGAATCGACCAACCATCAAAAATAATATGGTGGATGTTACATAATAATTGATATTCACTTTCATTCCTCACTAGCGTCATTGATAGGAGGGGACCATTTACTAAATCAAATTGCCGTTCCGTTTCTTCCTTCACAAAGTGATTCATTTTTTCTTCCTGCATGTCTAAAGGAAGATCCGAAACATCGAAATAATTAATATCATGATGAATCGACTCATCGAAAACCAAGATGCCCGCTCCAGCTTCTTCCCTAATGACACTTTTTAAGATTTGATGTTTATTGCTTAGCTTATCTAACGATAATTCCAGGTTTCCTTCATTCACTTCACCTGCTATTTCATACGAAAAAACGATGTTATATAATGATTTGTCTACATTGGTTTGATGAATGAACCACAAATTTTCTTGCTCATATGTTAAAGGATATGTATTTCTGGCATTGATATGGATAGGTGTATAATCTTGCTTTACCTCTTCTTTTTGACAAGCTTCTATGACTTCGGATAATTTCATAATCGTATCGTTTTCCAATAAAACGGAAGGAGCAATTTCAATATGAAATTGATTTTTAATATTGACAATCAATCTCATTATCGATAATGAGTTCATTCCACTTTCAAGTAGCGACTGATTATTTTTTATAACCCCATTGCCTAAGATGCTACCCACTAATTCCCTTACTTTTTCGCTTATTGTTTCATCTGCTGGATTCTTGAAATTCGGTGTAGTTTCACGGTCTTTTATTATAAATTTTGGTAATGAAGATTTATCCAGTTTTCCATTTACAGTTAGGGGGATGTTGTCCACCTTGATAAAAAAGCTTGGTATCATATACGCTGGCAATGAGCTTTTTACACTTTCCCTCAAATAATCAGCAGCTAATTCTTCATCAGCAACATAGTATAAAAATAAATGCATATCATCATTAAACGCTTTATCCATCGTAACAACTGCGTTCTTGATGTTTTGCAATTCATTATACGCGCTCTCAATTTCCCCTAATTCAATCCTGAAACCTCTTAGCTGCACTTGCTCATCATTTCTGGAGATATATTGCAGATCACCATCATCCAACAGTTTCACTATATCCCCTGACTTATAGTAGCGGACATTATCGATATCCGTAAATTTCATCTCATTCATCATCGGGTTTTTATAGTAGCCAAGCGATACACCTTTTCCTGAAACGTATAACTCGCCCTCTTCATCTCCAGTTACTTCTTCTCCATTTTGATTCATCACTTTGAACCCAAGATGAGGCAGGACTTTTCCGATATTGGTCATTCCTTTTTCAACATCACCCTTAGCGATTTCTTTGTAGGTTACATGAACGGTGGTTTCAGTTATTCCATACATATTTATTAGCTTTGGCAGCCTGCAATTTTCGGGTGAAAACCACTGCGCCAATTTCTTGAAGTTTAATGCTTCCCCTCCAAAAATAATGTATTTTAAACTTAATTCATTTTGACGATTTATGAGCTCACCACTCACTTCGAAGAAAGCGCTTGGCGTACAGTTAAAAACGGTTGTTTGTGTATTTATCAATAATTCAACAAAGGATATTGGATTTCTGCTTTCTTCAAATGAAACCACAACAACTTCTCCGCCATATATCCAAGCCCCCCACATCTCCCATACGGAGAAATCAAATGCGTAGGAATGGAAAAATGTCCATTTATCTTTATTAGTAAACTCGAACAAATCGTCGCAGCCATCAAACAAGTTCATGACGTTTTCATGTGAAACACAAACCCCTTTAGGCTTTCCTGTTGAGCCCGATGTAAAAATGATATAGGCTGGATCTTCTGGTTCAATTAAAGTATGTACATTCTCACCTGTCATACCTTTTGATTTATCCATCACTTCATCAATGGATACATAATTACAACCAATGTCGCTAATCCGGCTTTTATCCCCAATTAATAACTTCAATTCTGAATTCTTTATTATATGCTTTACTCTTTCATCTGGACTTTTAGGGTCGATAGGTACATAAGTAACACCCGATTTAAGCAGGGCTATGATCAAAAATAAAACCTGCTCGGATTTTTCAATATAGATTCCGACATTGTCTCCTTTATTTATCCCTATGTCCTTTATGTACATTGCCATTTTATTTGCCAAGATATTCGTTTCTTTATATGTAAATTGCATACCCTTATTTCTTACTGCAATATTGTCCCCATATTGCCTGACACTTTCTTCAAATAAATTCGCTAAAGAATTCATATTCATCATTTTCCCCCATTATTTTAAATATGTGCCTGATGCAACTGTCAACATATGAAAAACCAAAGAAACCAAAGCGATTACAATCGTTATGATCCATGCATTTCTTCTCTTAATGAGCGCCAATTTTTCCAGACTATAGCTGAATAGAATTAAACTGACAATGTAAAACAACTCAAACTCAGCCATGAATGTGTGAAGGATGGAGCTTTTATCATGCACCAGTAAGGATAAACTAGTGAATGTCGTTTCCTTGCTCTTAACCAATAATGCGATGATCGCATTAACACCGGATCCAATCACGATGCATACCCCTGCATTTATGACAGCTTGGCAAACCCCTTTTATATTTACCGGTCTTTCTTTTAAAACTAAAAATAATAGGCACACAATTAATATTTGAATGATGAATGTAACCAATAATCCAAGAGCTCCCATTACAATTGTGTTAATGGCAAAACTAAGGGCTCCGATCTCTGAAATGGACATGCCATTTAATACGTTCATCCCTTTTTGATCTGCAGAATATAACAAAAGCGTCGTTTCGATACCTGCTATTAAACTGAGTAACAATAACGAAATGATTAACTTGTGAACTCTATTCTCTTTTTTAAAAAGATATTGCACTAATTTGTTTTTGTTTTTTAATTCAGCATTTGCTGCCATTTTTAATTCCATTGGTATTCCCCCTCAATTATTTTCGTAGAATTTATCGGAAAGGTAACACTTCTTATTTCATCATTCACGAGTACAACCGTTGATTTATATTGGGTGAAATTTTTATAGAAAAGTGAGATGTTATCATGATCCATGTCAACCTTGGAAATTTCATAGATTTCAAGTGGAGAGGTCAATCCTGTTTTTAGTATCTTTGATAGACTTTCTTTTGCACTAAAGAAAACTTCTTTACTTAAAACACCATCGCTTTCCTTGATCATTTTTTTCTCGGATTCCGTTAAGTAGGTTTCTAAAAATTCAGAATCGGATTTCGTTTTAGTCTCAATATCGATTCCCATTGGATGCAGTTGATCAAAAAGCAATATTCCGAATGTTTTATCCGTATGTGTGATGGATATACCTATGTTCATTAAAAAGAACAAGCTTGTAACAATGACCGGCTGTCCAAAGACTCCTTTCAACAGGGATACATTTTTTATTTCATCCAAACCAATACCAAAAAACTCCATAATTGCTTTTTTTCCAAAGTACAAACTTTTCTTTGCTTCGATGGATCTTTTGGGACCATTATGCAAATTTAAATAATTCCATTCTTTTTCGTTAAAAATATCATCAATATAGTCCAAATTGACTGAATTCGCTTCATAATACTTGATATAAGATTTATAAATTTTTTTCTTATTCATAAAGTATTCAATCATTTATAATTTTCCTCCCCTCTTTTTTCTAGAAATCTGCATTTTTTCTCCATTTTTTTCCTCTAAAATTTCTTTTTTTAAACAAATATTTCATTTTCCGGGTCAAATATTACCTATTATCATTATCGATAACACTTTATCACAACAATTTTGCCGAGTCCATTAAAAATTTGTAAATTATCTACATTACATAATAACTTTACCATTTTTTATTATTTTTCTACTTTAGTAGTATTTTCATAGGACTTATCGTGTGAAATTTAAAATGAAAAAATCAACTTGAAATTTTCTAATTAAAAAAGCCATATTTTATTTTTCACTATAATTTGTGAAAAATAAAATATGGCTTTAATACTGTTCAATCATTTTGGTTGTTTAATGAAAATGTGCATGGCCTTTTTTAATATCTCATTCTCTTCTTGTAGATCTTTAATTATTTTATCCTTTTCCTCTTTCATACTAAGCCCTGAAAAACCATTACTGGAGTCCGCCGAGCCAACTTCATTTGTTTCTTTATAGATATTGATCCAATTTCTTAATGTAGGTATGGATATGTTAAGTTCTTCGGCCAATTCTCTAGGCTTTCTGCCTTCTTCCAATACTAATCGAGCAGCATAAATTTTAAAATCTTTATCATGGTGCTTCCCCATAATAAGACACTCCTTTTTTAAATTTATTTAGTGCCGATTTTCTGTACTTCCTTTATCAAACGAAAATGATTTTCTAATATAAAGACTTTCATAAATTTAATTTCAATCTATTAATCAAAATGGAATTGATCGCTATTGCGATCACTAAAATCATTAGCGCTCCAATCAGGGGTTGGACACTGAACCAAACCAAGCCAAAATGAATCGCTGTTACCAAGATCAATAATGGTAATCCATAAAGCAGGCTTATTAATACATTGGGGTTGGATTTAATTGCAGCAGATGGGTTCTCCCATTCAATACTAGGATTTTTCATATCATATAATGGTGTTAGAAGATTATAGCAAACTACTAAACAAGAAGTGATTAATAACATGACTGCATTTTCCATTTCCCAATAGCCAAATAGGGCAAATATCAAAAAGCTGATCACCACGGCTATAATACTGATTATTGATGAAAATATCACTTTAGAAAAATAAACATATTTTTCATCAAACGGGACGCTTTTTAGTAAATAATGGTATTTACCTTCTCTTGAATATGGGGTTCCGCTTATATTATTTATACAACACAAGAAAAGGACCGAATAGGAAAAGTATTTATCGAAGAATCCCTCTTTCGTTATATTCAAATAATTCGGGAATACTTCATTCTGAATCAGCAATAACATGACAAGTGAAAAGATCGGAGGCAAAAGAAGACCTAAAGCGATTTGCATCTTAAAATATGCTTCAGACTTAATGATCCATATCTCTCTTTGTAAATAGTTACTCCATTGATTTTTTGATATATTAACCTTTGAGTTTTTCATATTCGTTTTGTTGTTTCCCAATATCCCATTTTTAAAGTAATGAACAGAAATGTTCTCTATAATCATTGAATACAAAAGGAAACCTATTACCATTATCGAAATATAAATAATGAAAAATTGAACGGTTATTTCATTTGATACAAAAGCATCCAATATCCATTTGATCACTGGAATCATATTTGCGGTTTCAAATATATGTCTCATCAACAATTCCAACGAGTTTTTTAGCCCTTCAAAAGAATTCAAATCTATTTCCGAGATGACCTTTGAAATGGCAACTGATGATTTTCCTGCAAAATATACAATGGAAATAATCATAAGCGTTAGGATGATAGCAATGTTAACCATTAAGTATGCTACTTTACTTTTGAATCTATAATAATGCCTATTCATGCACGATAGGATAAAAAGCAGGAACAAAGCCGTTAAACCATTGACAATTGGTAAAAACGTGATTAATTTAATCGCTTCGATAAACTTTAGATCGACTATCAGGAAGCCTAATGTTGGCACTTGGATCATCATTGATAAAATGATCGGGACCCATAAGCTACTTAACACTTTTGCCCTTGATATTTCCTTATAGGTGAGTGGCAGAGGTGCCAATACTTTAAATTCATCATAAGAAAATATTTGTGATGTGGACAAATAGCAAACCAACGCAAAGACCAGAATGCTGGAAATCGTTAAATTATAAAACAGGAAGACCTGGGTATCTCCAAGAAAATAAACAAAGGCGTTAACGACAGTCAGCTGCAAAAACATATAAAAAACGGCTATTATCAGGACAGCCTGCAACATTGTCTGCTTGGGCATTTTATAGAAGGAAGAAACGAAAAATCTAGTTAACTGAAGTTTTTCCTTCATATACCTGAGCCTCCATAAAGGTAGATTCTAATGAACTTTCACCTATTATATTTTGTATCTCATCATGCAGGATGATTTTTCCCTCTTTTAAAATAGCCACTGTATTACAAATTTTCTCTGCCACATCCAGCAGATGCGTCGAGAAAAACACTGTACCGCCCATTTCAACATATTGTTTGATTAACCCCTTAAAAACTAAAACAGCGTTTGGATCTAATCCGTTCAATGGTTCATCCATAATGATGATCGGGGGATTAATGGTAAAAGCCGCTATCAGGGATATCTTATGCATCATTCCATAAGAATAACTTCCCATTGGCTTTTTAATGGACTCCTGCATCCCAAACCGATTGATATATTTCCCCAACCGTTCTTTGTCATCATTTCCATATAGGTTCATCAAGAAACGAATCCAATCAAATCCCGAAACATTGTTAAACACATTGATAGTATCAGGAATGAAGAAAAATTGTTTTTTATATTCTATGCCGTCTTCTTTGGTCAGGCCATTTATTTCAACCTTTCCATTTTCTGAATCTAAAATGCCTGTAATGATGTTCAGCGTCGTGGTTTTCCCTGCACCATTTGCTCCTATAAAACCTAAGGTTTCCCCTTTTTTGATTTCTAGATTTACACCATTCAAAATCTTCTTAGCCGAGTAGCTTTTCTCCAAATCTGTGATGCTTAACAAAGTTATCATCCTCCCATCACTTCATGATTAACACATTTCCATCCTCAACTTATTCATTATTGAATTTCTTTTTAGAAATCCATATGTTCGTTATCAATATCGTTACTGCCGTCCATGCAAGTGCAGCTAATGCACCCCAAACCGCTTGTGAATTGACTGTGCCTAAAATCAGTACTTCCATGGCATGCTTACTCATGCTTGCCGGATTCACATTGTCTATTACCGGACTTAATCCAACTATGATTCTGCAGCCGAGGAGAAATACTATCGAAATTAATGCAATGATACCCTGGCTATTAAAAATGGTACTGATCATCGTCGTGAATGAAACGATGAATAGGATCCACAGCAGATAGAACAGTAAAGCCACTATTAAATCCCCAAAATCAACACTCGTAAACAAAAAAACTACATACAGATATGAAACCAAATATCCCAATGCCACACTGCAGGCAACAAACAGGTAATTGGAAATGATTTTCCCGCTTATATAAGATCCAACCGTCACAGGCCTTGTAAGTATGAAAGCAAGCATCCCATTTGCTTTATCGGATTGAACGACTCCCATCATGGAAACGATGATGATCATGACCCCTAACTGATCAAATTGAGACCCTAGAGTACTGGCAAGAACTTCGCCGCCTTTTTGGGCAGCCATGCTTGGATCAATGGTGATCCCTTGGCCCCCGCCCAGTGCCTCTAATATTGAAGGTAAATAATAGCTTACAACTGGTTGAGTTATTCCTAAAAATATAAATACGAGCGGCAGCCAAATCACTTTAAATTCACGTACCATCTGAACAAATTCCTTTTTAGCTAAAACGGCAAAGTTATTCATTTTTCCACCACCAATTTTAAGAATATCTCTTCCAATGTATCGTTATCTATTTCGAACCTGACAAGATCAACATTATGCTCCAAAGCATTCGCCAGTAACATATTCTTGTTTGACTCAATATCTTCCACTTCTATCTTCAATTTGTTCCCCATTACCTCTACACCTTTGACGAAATTCAAGCTTTTAACGTTTTCAATCCATTTTTGACTTTTAGAGGTTATGTCGACATTGATTTTATTTCCGCTATTCCTGTTCAATAATTCTGACATCGTTGTGTCCTCAATTTTTTTACCGCTTTTTATAATGACAAACCTCTCACATATTTCTTCTGCATCGCTTAATATATGCGTCGATAATAAAATTGTCGTATCTTTCTTTATCTCTTTTATGATATTCAACACTTCTCTCCGGCCGATGGGATCTAATGCCGAAACCGGTTCATCCATGACAATCAATGCCGGTTTATGTAACAGCGCCTGTGCAATACCAAGCCTTTGTTTCATTCCGCCCGAAAAAGTCCGCACCTTTGAATTCTCTTCCCCGCTCAACCCAACTTTCGACAATATCTCTGGGATGCCGTTTAATAATTCTTCCCTCTTGATACCCGAAAGCTGCCCCATGAAAGTAAGGGTTTCTTTGGCTGTCATCCATTGAAAGAAGTTAGGGTATTGTGGTAAGTAGCCTATTTCCTTTTTCATTTTTGAAATTTTCTTACCATCAAGCAATACTTCTCCCGTACTTGGATCTATAATATCTGCAATCACTTTTATCAGTGTCGATTTACCAGCCCCATTTGGCCCAATCAATCCAACACATTCCCCTGATTGCAATTCCATTGAAAAATTATTGACCGCTGTTTTTTCTTTGAATTTTTTTGTAACATTTTTAATTTCTAATTTCATATTCTTTCACTGTCCTTTCTACCGATAACGAAGTACAGAATTGGACCGATAGTATTTGCAAAAATAATGATGAGTGTCCACAATAAAACATTTTTCCTCGTCTTTCGATTTCTGTATAAATCAATTAATGCTATAAGCACTAAAATCATTCCAATTGCAATTACCGGTAAAATGATCGGCAGAATAGACATGAAATCAATATCTTTCAATTCGTTCCATCCATAATGCAATTCCATATATACCACTCCTTTGGTAACGAAATATTATTATCATTATCGATAATGATAACATCTAATTTGGAATTTTGCACCTATTTTTTTCTTAACAAAATATTGTTTTAGTTTTTATTGTTATTTATAATGATAATATTATCATAATGAATAATAATAAAAATATAGCGATATTTATTAATTTTCATTAAATGTAGACATTTTTTTAAAAATTAAAATAATTAAAAAATACCTTATTATTTACTTAGAAAAAATATTTCGGTACTATTATTTTTCGAACCGTGTCATTTTCATGTAAATGACAATGATTCAAACATTACAATATATGAAGAATTAAACGTATTATTCATGACCAACAGGAAAGTTCACTAAAAATTATCCAGTTATAATTTCCAATGTGAGGAGAATACGATGATTAATAAAGCTGAAATTTTAATGCACCCAGTAAGAATAAAGATTACCCAAGCTTTAATGAGAAATAGGGAAAATGGTTTAACACCATTAGAAATGTTAAAAATCATTAAAGATGTACCCCAAGCAACATTATATAGACATATACAGGTTCTTTTGGATTCAGGGGTCATTCGCATAGTAAAAGAAAAAAAAGTGAGGTCCGTTTCCGAAAAATACTACGTTTTAAATGAAGAAGAAGCACGACTTAGCGGGGAAGAATGGAAAAAATCCTCTAATGAAAAAAAGGTGAACTATTTTTCTTATTATCAATTATCCCTTATGACCCAATATCAAAACTATCTTACTAAATTGGAAGAAAGAGACTGCGCAGAAGATGGTTCAACCTTTTCCCTTTTAGAACTAAAGCTTGATGATGAAAGCTTCCTTAACTTCCAAAATGAATTGAACGATCTAATGTTAAAATACTACAAAGCAACGAATCAAAGTGCGAAACAAGACTCTCCTATTCGAACAATCGGCGTTACAATTATTCCAGAATCATAAAAATGAAAAGGCTGTTCCAAAACCTTGGACTCAAAAACGAATATTATACAAATAACCGTTAGGAAACATATCTATATATTCACCAACCAGTCAGGTTGCAGTCCGTGTTTTGAAACAGCCCAATAATTCCATAATGGGCTTACCACCCGTTATGGGACATGACTAAAAGTGATGCACCCGCAATCAGCAGTTCCCCAATGTTTCCTTGATACTGCTGTATACTTCGTCCCACAGGTGTTTTTCTTCAGCAAAAGCCGCAGTTATCTTTTTAATAACTGCTTTTTGCTCTGCCTCGAAACGTTCATCATCCTTGGCAGGCAGGTCAGACCTTAACTCCATTACGAACTCTTGTACCTTTGGTGCACGAGGTCCCCAAACAGCTTTTTCTTCACCATCCTTATCAATGAATATAAAAATGGGAATCGAACGCGCTGTTCCATTCGTTAAATATTGATCCATCAGTTCAAGATTTTGATCTCGTAAAATCATGCGAGTTTCGATATTTGCCGCTTCAGATATATTCAGCAGAATAGGAATATTCATCATCGCGTCCCCGCACCAGTCTTCAGTAATGACAATAACTCGAAGTTCCTTCTTCTTTAATACATCAAAAAAGTCTTGGTCCTCTGCAGAAGTGGAAAAACCTTGCTGGATCGATTGTAAGTTTTCTTTATGAACTTTCATCGAAGATACAAATTCTTGAGCAGGAATCCCCTTTTCAAACCATTCATTCAGTGTCGTCATCGTATTTCTCCTAACTATTCTTTAAATTAAAAGTACCATAAACCACTTATTATTTCATTGTTTCCATCCCGAAAAATAAAATGACAAATTGGTAAATTAAATCCATGTTTTCTTTTCCGTGTAAAGGGAAAACTATACTTACATTCAATAGCTTACTAACTATTTTATATTGATAGAAACATTGTTTTCTAGTTTAGGAGATGAAATTTTGTGGAAGGCTTTCTCTTTGCGCTACTCCCTGCATTGACATGGGGCAGCTTAGTGCTTGTTTCCGAAAAACTCGGAGGCAACTCTTATAATCAAACACTTGGCATTACAATCGGTTCATTACTGTTCGCCATCATGATGACTTTCATCAATCCGCCGGAATGGAGCAGTCTAGTGTGGATTGTCGGCATCATTTCCGGGATAGGCTGGGCATTCGGGCAGTTATTTCAATTCAATAGCGTCAAGGAAATCGGGGTATCGAAAACCGTTCCAATCTCAACAGGACTGCAAATTCTAGGAAATACATTTTTTGCGGTCATCATTTTCAGGGAATGGAATGACAAGATGACAATCATCATCGGCATTGTTGCAATCATCTGTTTGATTACAGGTGTCTTGCTGACAAGCTATGGCGATGGTGATAACAAAAAAGAAGGAAGCATGAAAAAAGGGATTTTTTACCTTGCCATTTCTACTGTGGGTTATGTTACATATGTCATCGTCGTCAGATGGAATGAGGTTGACGGATGGTCGGCGATCCTGCCGCAAGCAATTGGCATGTTCCTGGCTGCCTTGCTCCTTTCCATCAAACATAAACCGTTTAATAAGTATGCCGGACGGAATATCCTTACCGGAATGATGTGGGCTGTCGGTAATATCGGTCTCCTGCTCGCTAATCCTAAAGTAGGCGTGGCCATAGCATTCTCATTTTCCCAAATGGGAATCGTCATTTCCACTTTAGGCGGCATCTTTCTTTTAGGAGAGAAAAAATCCCAAAAGCAAATGGCCTTTGTCATCATCGGGTGTGTACTCGTAATTGCTGGCGGAATCATGATTGGCTTTACAAAAGAATAGTCAAAGGAGAGCTGAACGATGTATGAAGATTTAGAGAAAAAAGTGGTCGTGATCACTGGCGCGGCAAAAGGATTAGGAAAAGCCATGGCCGAAAGGTTCGGTAAAGAAAAAGCACATGTCGTATTAAATTATCACACTGAAAATGGTGACCATAAGGAAATCATCAAAACGATTGAAGCAGCAGGCGGGAAAGCCGCAGCCATTCAAGGTGACGTTTCAAAGGAAGCGGATGTGAAGAAATTGCTTTCTTTCGCTGTGGACACCTTTGGTACAATCGACATCATGATCAACAATGCTGGTATTGAAAATGAAGTGCCCAGCGAAAAATTGACTCTTGAAGATTGGCAGAAAGTCATCGATGTAAATCTAACGGGGATGTTCCTGGCAAGCAGGGAAGCAATCAGTTATATGCTCGATCATGGCATTAAGGGCAATATCATTAACATGTCTTCCGTTCATGACCGGATACCTTGGCCTCATTTTGTCCACTATGCAGCAAGTAAGGGCGGAGTCAAGATGATGACAGAAACCCTTGCACTAGAATATGCTCCTAAAGGGATCCGCATTAATAATATTTCACCTGGTGCAATCGACACACCCATCAATGCCGAAAAATTCAATGACCCGAAAGCTAAACAAGAAGTAATCAACCTGATACCGATGGGATACATCGGAAAACCGGAACAAATTGCCGCTTGTGCCGCTTGGCTTGCTTCCGCCGAATCGAGCTATGTAACGGGAATGACCTTATATGCTGATGGCGGAATGACCAAATATCCAGGTTTCCAAGCAGGAAAAGGCTGAACTTAACTTGTTAGTTTTAGTAGCGATTGATATTTAGGAGAAAAGAATTTGAGGGACTAGGATTTCTCCTATGTCCCTCATTCCTTTTTACTCCCATTATATATGACTTTAATGATTCTAATGAAAATGCGAGATATTCCTTATTCCAAATAATTTGATATTTCTTCATTAGCAAAGCGATTTTTTGGATTCTTTAATCCAAGGTGATCACGGAGAGTGTCTCCTTCATAGTCCAAACGGAACAAACCCCTCTCCTGTAAAATTGGAACAACCTTCTCGACAAAATCCTCTAAGTCGCCTGGTAACAATGGAAATTGAAGCATAAAGCCATCTGCTGCTTTTTCAGTAAACCATGCCTCCATTTCATCAGCTACTTGAGTTGGTGTACCGACAAATCTATCTCGTCTGGCAGGACTGAAAAATCTCGCATATAATTCACCCACTTTTATGTCTTCTTCACCAATAATTTTCTTCATTTCATTAAAGTTACTTTGTATGCTATTTACTAATGGAAATTCAACATCCTTCGCTGGTGTATCTAAAGAATATTTTGAAAAATCCACGTTGCCCATATAACCGGAAACGAATTTCAAACTCTCATTAGGGTCGACGAGACTTTGGAGTTTATTGTATTTTTGAATGGCTATTTCCTCGGTTTCTCCGATAATAGGGGAAATGCCGTGAAGGATGTGGAGCTCTTCCACGCTTCTTCCAAAATCCAATAAAGACGTTTTTAATTCTTGATAATATCGTTTGGATTCTTCAATGTTATCCCAATGTGTGAAAACGACTTCGGCTGTTCGAGCGGCTAATCGCTGCCCTGGTATAGACGCACCCGCTTGAATGATAACCGGCTGCCCCTGCGCCGAACGTGCGATATTCAATGGACCTTTTACCGAAAAATAGTTGCCTTTATACCGAAGCTCATGCACTTTATCAGGATCAAAAAATTGTCCCGTTTCTTTGTTATGCACAAACGCATCATCTTCCCACGAATCCCATAATCCTTGGACAACGTCGATGAACTCCTCTGCTCGTTCATAACGATGATCGTGCGCCAAATGTTTATCACGACTGAAATTCAAGGCCGTCTCTCCGGTCGCATCAGCTGTAGTAACAACATTCCATCCCACCCGTCCGCCGCTTATATGGTCAACAGAAGCAAATTGGCGAGCGAGTACATATGGTTCACTATACGTTGTAGAAGCTGTCGCCCCAATGCCGATTTTTTCTGTCGCTGCAGCTAATGCTGTAATTAGTACAATCGGATCAAATCGATTAAGTATCTGAGGATGCGATTCATGATTAATGGCCAAACTATCTGCCACAAAGGCAAGGTCAAATTTCCCTTTTTCTGCAATTTTCGAGAGTCTTTGCAAGGCTTTCACATCAATACTTGCATTGGGATTTGATGCCGGATGCCGCCACGACGCAACATGCATACCTGTTCCAATCAGATAAGCAGCTAACTTCATCTGTCTGTCTTGAGCCATTTCTAATCTCTCCTTTCTTATTTATTAGAATAAATCTCCTTATAACTGCTCAATTCTTTCAAGGTAATGAATGTTGGAATATAGTTTCCATTGTAAGTCTCTTCAATAAATTTAGCCGTTTTCTCTGATTGATAGAGATCAACTAATTTTCGGTAAATTTCATTGTCTTGATCTTCACTCCTAGCCGCTATGATATTAATATAAGGCTTTGCAGTACTGCTTTCATAAATAAGAGCATCTTTTAAATTTAGTCCCGCTTCTACCGCAACTCCATTATTAATCACCGAACCAGCTGTATCTTCCATCACACGCGGGGCACTGGCACCATCGACAGGAACAATTTTGATTTTCTTCGGATTTTCCTTTATTTTGTCCTGTCCGCCATTCCCGTCAAAGTCATCCACAACCTCTAAGAGTTTTGCTTCTTGTAATAGCAATAAAGCCCTTCCCCAGTTAGCTTGGTCATTGGGCACAGCAATTTGTGCACCATTTGGGATCTCTTCCACCGATTTATATTTGCTTGAATACAAACCGAGAGGAGCAATAATTGTAGTCCCAATTGGAACGATGTCTGTATTATTGTTCGCATTAAATGAATCTAAATAGGCAACATGTTGAAAGGCGTTGATATCAATATCCCCTTCTGCCAGCGCTTCGTTCGGATCATATGCCGAAGAGAAATTAACAAGTTCAATTTCCACCCCTTCTTTTTCAGCCTGTTCCTTTAAAAATTCCCATGTTCGAAGTTCAGAGTTTCTAATCCCTACCTTCACTTTCTGTTTCCCTCCTGCATTCGTTGAATCACTTGAGCAACCTGCCAATAACACCCCCAAGATAAGCAGTATAGGTAAAATGCATTTTTTCATCATTCATTCCACTCTCCCTTTGTACACTACCGCCACTACACTCTTCTAATTTTCCGTTCGAATATATTTCCTAAACTTTGTACTCCCTGAACAACAATTACTAGAATTACAACGGTGACGAATATCGTAATAGTACTAAAGCGTTGATAGCCATAAGTTATCGCTACATCTCCAAGTCCACCGCCACCTATAGCTCCTGCCATGGCTGTAGCGCCCACTAAACCAATTGTTGCAGTTGTTATACTTAGAATTAATGACGCAAAAGCCTCAGGCATTAAAAACCTGAAAATAATTTGTATCGGCGTTGCTCCCATGGCTTTCGCGGCTTCAATAATGCCTTCATCCACTTCCAATAGCGAATTCTCCACAAGTCTTGAGATATATGGGCCAATATGAAGCACGAGTGGCACAATAGCTGCTGTTGTACCAATCGACGTACCAACCATTAGTCTTGTAAATGGAATAATCGCCACTAGCAAGATAATAAACGGAATCGATCGGAAGATATTCACAATCGGATTCACGATAGAAAAAATAAATCTATTTTCATAAATATGACCTTTTCTTGTTACAACCAATAAAATGCCTAAGAATATTCCAATGATGCTTCCAAAAAAAAGTGAAATACTAACCATGTACAGCGTTTCCCACAAGGCGTTTAAAATGAGCTCTTTGCTTACTTCCATCCTTCGTAACCTCCTTCACTTTGACATTTTGATTCTTTATAAACTGTAATGCCCGATCAATTTCATCTTCATTTCCTATTATTTCAACAATCAAATTACCAAATGGGATGCCTTGTAACTCAGTAATATTGCCGAACAGAACGTTTATTTCCACATTAAACCTCTTCGCTGTTTTTGAAACGATAGGCTGCCCAGAGCTCAATCCCAAAAAATCAATTTTAAAAATTCGACTAAAATAGGCATCCTCATTGAGCAATCCATATACACTTGATGGCACTTCATCGCGAACAACCGATCGAATGAAGTTACGTGTTGTTTCTGTTCGTGGACGGGCAAAAATATCGATCACATTTCCTGATTCAATCACGCTCCCATCCTCCATCACTGCAACCCGATTACAAATTTCTTTAATCACTTCCATTTCGTGCGTGATAATTAGAATGGTAATTTTATATTCTTCATTTATCCGTTTCAACAGATTCAGGATTGATTTTGTTGTTTGTGGATCCAATGCCGATGTTGCTTCATCGCATAATAAAATCGAAGGGTTTGTAGCCAAAGCACGGGCAATCCCGACACGCTGCTTTTGTCCACCTGAAAGTTGATTTGGATAGTTCATTGCTTTGTCTTCTAGACCAACAAAACGGAGAATCTCATTAACTCGTTCTTCAATCTCTTTTTTCTTTTTTTTACCTAACAATAATGGCATCGCCACATTATCAAAGACTGTTTTGGAATTAAGTAAATTAAAATGCTGAAAAATCATGCCAATATTTTTCTTAGCTTGACGCAAATCTTTTTCAGACATCTTGGCAAGGTCTTTTCCTTCTACAATCACTTCACCTGAAGTAGGATATTCAAGTAGATTGACCGTTCGGATGAGTGTACTTTTTCCGGCTCCACTAAAACCGATAACCCCGAATATATCCCCTTTTTCAACGGTTATATTAATCTCCTTTAATGCTTCAACTTTCTTCTCTCCGCCATCAAAAACTTTTGAAACCCGACGAAATTCTATCAAAGTGGCCACCTCCTCTTATTAACTAGCTTGGTATAGACACCCCTTAAAACGCGGGCACGACGGCTCCTTCATATTGATCAAGAATAAATTCTTTGACCTTTTCCGTCGTTAATGCATTCGCAAGCTTTTGGATCGCTTTATCGTCCTTATTGTCTGGACGAGCAACTAAAATGTTTACATATGGTGAATCCTTCCCTTCAATTATCAGTGCATCATCGAGAGGTTTTAACCGTCCTTCCAGAGCATAGTTTGTGTTAATGGCCGATGCTTCCACATCATCTAGCGAGTGAACTAAAAGAGGGGAATCGACTGGAATGAATTCTATTTTTTTATCATTTTTTGTAATGTCCTCAATCGTATAATCCCCTGACTTGGAAGCATCCAACTCAATGATATTATTTGCCGCAAAAAGCTGTAACGACCGCGAAAAGTTTACTGGATCTTTCGGTACGGCTACTTTCGCTCCGTCTGACAATTCACCTATAGACTTAATTTTTTTGGAATAGACACCAAATGGTTCAATATGTACACCCTTCACATTGACCAAATTCAAACCACTATCTTTATTTACTTGCTCTAAGTAAGGGGTATGTTGGAAGAAGTTTGCATCCAATTCTTTGTCTGCTGTTTGTTGATTCGTTTGAATACCATCCGTAGAAATCACTACATCCAGTTTCACGCCTTGTTTTTCTAAATCCGGTGCGATAAACTCTAAAATTTCTGCATGTGGTATTGTGGCTGCACCAATTTTCAAAGTCACTTCCTCATCCTTGTCTCCTTTACTCTCCGATGATGTTTGCTCATTACTTCCACAAGCTCCTAATACCAGCAATACTACTGTTAAAACCGTAACGGACAGCCATTTAATTTTCTTCAATGTTTCTCGCTCCTTTTTTATCCTTTTATATTGGAAATAACAAATATTTATCAGCTGCTTCATGCCCTCTGGATCTTTTCTATATGTTGGTCTCTTCCCCTAAGAGAAGCGGACTCAACAACTGAAAGGATTGGATCCGTTCTGCTTCTCTTCGAAGCGGTGTATGCAAAATAAATTCATCCACTTGAAAAACTTTCTGAATTTCCTTTAAAGTCCCGTTAACATATCCTGGAGTCCCAGCAATAATACTTGCGTTCTGCTCTTCTATTTCATAAGCTTCATCAGCCTGCTTCTCAAATGACTCAGCCTGCTCACGTGATTGAACTGTCAGCGTCCGGCCACTTTGTAGATGAACTTTAAATAGTTTGTGTTCGCTTGCCAGCTCCTCTGCTTTTTGTTGGGTAGGAGCTGCCACAACCGCTAATGATACGATAAAGCGACCTTCTGGGTACTCGCTTCGGTAAGCAGAAGACGCTTCATACAGCTTGGTATCATCACTATTGATAAATCTGGCGAATACAAAATCCATTCCGAGGTTAGCGGCTAGTTGAGCGCTGTCTGAACTTGCACCAAGCAGAAAGGTTGCTGGCTTTTCAGGCGGTATCGGTGTTGCTTGAATACCAGAGAGCAAGTGAATATCATCGATTGAATTTTCAATTATCTTTTGCAATAAGGCTGCACGTTCCCCAAAATCTTTTCCATCATTCACTGTTCCAAATTGTAACGCCTTTGTTGATAAAGGAAATCCACCTGGTGCTTTACCAATGCCAAGATTTACCCTGCCCGGGGCAAGAGTGGATAAAACATGAAAATTTTCAGCGACTTTATAAGGGCTGTAGTGCTGAAGCATGACACCTCCCGAACCTACACGAATGGTCGTGGTTTTCGATAATAAATAAGAAATTAATACTTCCGGTGAAGACCCAGCAACTTGTTCCATATGATGATGTTCCGATACCCAAAAACGGGTATATCCCCATTCTTCAGCTTTTTGAGCTAGGTTTACGGTTTGCTTAAGTGCATCAACTGCCGATTCCCCAGGAAAAATAGGGCTTTGATCTAATATTCCAAGCTTAAAACTCATATGACTTTCTCTCCAATCATTAATACCAAGTTAACAAATCGAATTAGTTGTTTTTGATGTAATTGAAATTCATCCTAACATTGTAAACAAGCACTTGACAACACCTTATTTGATAGAAAAATTTATTTAATTGATAAAAAAATTCTATTAATTGCTTATGAATTTGGAATGCCTTTGCTTAATAATTAACCATGCTCTCGCCTATCATGGTTTGAGATTTATTCTTCTTACCGCTATCAGAATAGAATTAATCAATGAGAGGGAGAGGAGTCTAAGCTGGAATAAAAAAATGAAGAGTGACTATGTATGGAAGCTAAAGTTGGGAGGAATGTACGCATCATGGATATGCTTTGAAATCAAATTGGACTGAAACCTTAGGAATTACAACAACAAAGGTGCTAGGCACAAAATTGTGTCTGGCACCTTTGTCATGTATATTCACCACTTACCATGGTTATATAATAAATCCTTGGCACTTTCAGATAAAAAATAAGCGGCCTTAATAATGGCATTTTCATCAATAGTAAAAGCTGGATGATGCCAGTCTTCGTTTCCGTTTGTACCAAAAAAGGCAAAGGTACCGGGGATATGTTGAAGGTAATAAGCGAAATCTTCACCACCCATTGAAGGTTCTGGATTGATTACATGCAATGATTGCTGCCGAGCAGACAAGCGGGCCATCTCTGTGACTGCTGGATGATTATGAAGCGCGGGTGGTCCAGGAAACCAACCAATCACAGGTTCCTGTGAAAAAGCGGCGGCGATATGATTCACAATCGAATAAAACTTTTCTTTTACTTCTTCGCGTATCTCAGAACTAAAGGTTCGAATCGTTCCTTCCAATATGACGTCACCCGGAATTACATTCCACGTGTTTCCACCTGTTATTCTCGTAACACTTACCACGGCACTTTCTAAAGGGGATACATTCCGGCTGACGATAGTTTGAAGAGCGGTAATAAGCTGAGCCGCTGCTGCTATTGGATCTTTTCCGTGTTGAGGGATGGCCGCGTGGCTCCCCTTCCCTTGAAGAACAATATGAAAACGGTCTACTGCCGCCATTAACGGACCATCTTTTATCCCAATGGTGCCTACAGGCAAATTGGGTTTATTGTGCAGCCCAATCACAGCCGCTACATCGTCAATTTGACCATCTTTTATCACATGTACCGCTCCGCCGCCTAATTCTTCTGCGGGTTGAAAAAGCAATCGCACTGTCCCGCACAACTCTGATTGATATTCTTTCAAAAGGTAGGCAGCACCTATAACGGCTGCCGTATGAAAATCATGGCCGCAAGCATGCATCACCCCTTTTACTTTCGAAGCAAATGGAAGCCCGGTTCGTTCCTCAATTGGAAGAGCATCAATATCCGCCCTTATGGCTACTGTCGGTCCGGGTCTGCCACCCTTTATATCTGCAAAAACACCTGTTTTCAATCCTGTATGACGGATTTCAATGCCCTCTTCCTCGAGCCACGTTTGTATAGATTTTGTCGTTTCAAATTCTTCATTTGATAATTCCGGATATTGATGTAAATGGCGCCGTATCGATATTAAGCGCTTTTCCAGCTCTCGACTCATACAGTCGCCTCCTTCTATAAATCCAAGCGATAGCATTTTACTAAAATATCCTGATTTTGAAATTCTTTCGTTCGATCCCTTTTAAAGCCAAACCATTCATATAGTTTAATGGCCTTATGCATCTTATCAGTAGAATGTAGATACAAACTGGACGCACCTTGCGATTTTGCATAATTTACACTAGCCTTTAATAATTCCTGAGCGATACCGCGTCCCCTTGATTCGGGATGAACGGCCAACAACCGAATGATTGGTGCAAAAATCCCAAGTTCCGGCTTTTCATATGCTTTTTCAGATGATTGAAAAAGCTGTAATGTGCCAAGGATATCCTGATTGCACCTTGCAACCAACACCTTATCAACATGTGGATTATCCAACGAGGATTCAATATTTTTTAAATATCCTTTCCAAGCTTCCGGGTTCGAATATTCATGTTCATATTGTTGATAACTTTCTACCAATAAGCGGCGCACCGTCTCTTTATCTGCTTTAATCAATTCATCGACTACGATTGTATTAATCATACGTCCTCCCTTGGCCCCTTCCTTTAATTGGCCCTTTCTTCTAAAAACGATACGGAAAAATCTCTTGATATCCGATTTAAAAATTGTCGTGTTCGGTCTTCCTTTGGAGCATTGAAAATTTCCAATGGTGAACCTTCTTCTACAATCACCCCGCCATCCATGAAAAGAACACGATCCGATATCTCTTTAGCAAAACTCATTTCATGGGTTACAATCACCATCGTGATGCCTTCCTGTGCAATTGCTTTTATGACAGAAAGCACCTCCCCAACCAACTCAGGGTCGAGTGCCGACGTTGGCTCGTCAAATAGAATGACCTCCGGATTTAAAGCAAGTGCCCTGGCAATTCCAACACGTTGCTGTTGACCTCCTGACAATTGCGAAGGGAAATGGTCATGCTTATCTCCCAAACCTACTTTTTCCAATAACAGCTCACTTTCCCGTTTCGCCTCAGCTTTCTTATATTTTTTGGTAACAATTAACCCTTCCATTACATTTTCCAAAACAGTTTTATGAGCAAATAAGTTATAATGCTGAAAAACCATTGCCGATTGTCTCCTAAGGGACAAGATTTCCCTTTTCGTCGCCTTCTTGGACTTCACCTGTATATCTCCCACTTGAACGATACCCTCTTCTGGTTTCTCAAGAAAATTCAAGCACCTAAGCAAGGTCGTTTTCCCAGATCCACTTGGTCCTAGAATGGTAACTACTTCTCCCTTGCCTATTTTCAAATTAATCCCTTTTAAAACAGGCTGCTGGTTAAATGATTTTTTTATATCTTTTAAATAAATCATTGTACTCCTCCTCGATTATAGGCAGTGGCCTTTTTCTCAATTAAAAACGAAAGCCCCTCTGCAATGATTGTGAGACCCCAATAAATTAAACCAGCAGCGATAAAAGACTCCAAAAATTTCAAATTGGTGGATGCAACAACATTGGCTGCTCCTGTCATTTCTTTTTGGGATACAATGAAAGCAATGGATGACGTATGCAGAAATCCAATGAAAATATTCGTGAAATTCGGGATGGACTGAGCAATGGCCTGTGGCAAAACAATTCGCGTCATGGCTTGAAACGAATTCATCCCCACGGAATAGGCTGCCTCCATTTGGCCATTGGAGACACTGATAATACCCGATCTGAATATTTCTGATAAATAAGCACCCGCACTCAACGATAAGGCGGTTAAGACAAATAAAATGATCGGAATGGAATTAGATTGTATACCCAAATCAAACTTTTTAGAAATTTGATCGATTAATAATGGAAAACCGAAATAGATGAGCATTATGTGCATGATAATCGGTGTTCCTCTAAAGAAGGAAACATAGCCATTTGCAATTCCACTTAGAAATTTCACTTTATAAATCCTAATCAAGGCAACAGCGAGGCCGATAATAAAACCTGCAAGAAGAGGAAGAATCGTTAAGATAAGTGTGATCGGAAGTGCTCTAATAATCTCCTTAAAAGCAGTCCAAATGAATAATATATCAATCGTCAAGTCCTTCCCTCCTCCCTTTGTTATCCAGTAACAGACACATCTACAGATTGATGCCGATTAATGCGGTTTTCATAAAGTCTGAATATCTTCTCGAACAATAGCACGACTGCATAATAGATAACGGCCAATGAGAGATAGACTTCGAGAGCATGTGCAGTTGCGGCAATCAATGTCTCTCCCCTCCCCATCATATCCATTACGCCAATGGTAAAGGCAAGTGAGGTATCCTTTAAGGATCCGATAATAGAGTTTGCGATATTCGGAAAAGCAATCCGTATGGCCTGAGGAAGCACAATTCTAAAAAAGCTTTGACTATTATTCATTCCAACAGAATAGGCTGCTTCCGTTTGCCCATAATCGACAGCCTTAATCGCTCCCCGGAATATTTCTGCAAAATGTGCCCCATTACTTAATGCATACGTAATAATGACAAAATATAGAGCATCCATTCTTGAAATATCAATATTAATGAATAACAGGATTGCAGGCAGTCCATAAAAAACCAGAAATAATTGTATTAAAATAGGCGTTCCCCGAATGAATGAAATATATAATATGACAAATTGATTCAAGACAGGGATACGAAATACTCTCAGGATGGCTGCCGCTATCCCGATGACCATTCCTAATAAAACGGATACTGCCAGAATTTGCAATGTTACTCCAAGATAATATATTAATGTCGGAATGAAATCGACGATTAATGAAGGATCAAATGCTTTCCCCATGCTTTAGCACCTCCGCGCTTACTACTATCTAATTAAAATCCCACTGAATAGTCTGCGCCCAGCCACTTTTTACTTAGTTCGCTAACTACCCCTTCTTCTTTCAGTTCCACAAGTGCTTCATCAATTCTCTTCTGTAAAGGCGTTTCGTCTTTTCTTAGCAAAAAGTATACTTTTGAATTTAGAAGCGGCTCACCCACAACCTTTTGCTGTGCATCTGCTTGTTTATTTAAGAAGTCGACGGCAAATGGTGTAGTAATGGTAGCATCGGCCCGGCCAGTTTTGATTTGATTCTTCGTATCATCTGCGCCTTGGCCAGAATAGACAATTTCAATACCGGCATTATTTTCTTTATTATACTTTTCAAGAAAAACAGCAGAATTGCTCGTTGCACTCACTATCGCTTTTTTTCCTTTTAAATCTTTAATGGAATGGATATCATTGTTGTCCTGATGAACTGTAACTTGAAGCGGAAAGACATTGTATGGTTCTTTATTAAATAGAAATTTTTCTTCCCGTTCATCATTCACTTCCATTTGATGAGCAACAAAATCTATTTTGTTCGTTTCTAAACTTAATAATAGATTAGAAAATTCCATCGTTTTAAATTCAAATTCATACTCAGGCAGTTTTTCATCGATTTGACGAACCAACTCGACATCATACCCTGTCAGCTTACCATTACTATCCAAAAAGCAAATGTTAGGGAACTGCGTCCCTGTTCCAACAATGATTTTCTGAACTTCTTTATCTTTTGAATCCCCAGATTTTGCTGTACTGGTTGTTTCTTCTGAAGAGCAAGCTCCTAAAAAAGTTAGTAGCAGTGCCATGACAATTAATAACGTTTTCTTCATCTCAATTCCCCCGAATATTTTTAATTACTAACAATTGGTTCTTTATTTTCAATAATGCGATACAGCGTTTCATCTAGAATTTTACGAAGATACACAATTTTTTCTCCATCGTGATCTCGTTCTGCAAAAATCTCATAGCCCCTTCTTTCATAAATGGAAACAAGCCAAGGATGACGTTCAGCTGTCGCCAAATAGACGGCCGGCGCTTTCACCTGTTTCCGAAGTATGTTTTCTTCCACCCAGGTTAACAAAGTCGAGCCAAAACCTTTTTGTTTATAAAGGGGGTCGACTGCAAACCACCAAATGAATGGGTACGGACTGAAATGATCAGGATCATTCCATGGATGACGAACTGTCACGGTAGAAACAATTTGGCCCTCCTCCTCTAAAACATAAGTGAGATTCCGCCTAATATTATTCGTCACTAGCTGCAAATCAGCTGTCGCAGCCAGAAAGTTAATATTCAATTCCCTGATTGGTTCATAAGCCCGAAGTGTGACGTTTAGCACTTCTGGAGCATCGTTTACAGTGGCAAGACGGATTAACTGTGTCATGATTAACTCCCCTTTTCTATAACATATTATTTATACAAGAATAGTCGGATTTATTTTTGCAATCTTTCCTTAATTCAATCAGTCATACTTATAGACATTTAAGCGCGTGATTTTTTTTGTTATTGTACTCGTTTGAGTACTTTTTCAAGATGAGGAATTCCAATTTCCGTAACGCTCTCATATACACTACCTCGCCCAATTTCAATAATGGGCACATACCGAACTCCATATTTGATTTCTAAAATATCTCGCCGATCATCATGATTGGTAACATCCACCGTTTGATAAGCGATCTTCTTTTCTTTTAAGTATTGTTTAACCTCTTCGCAATAGTGACATCCTTGTTTTGACCAAACGACGACAGATAACGCTTCTCCCATTTCTTATTCCTCCTTCAATTTTTAAATTGATTCTTCAATCATTGATTAATGCTTTCTTTCGCATAACGATTTTCCGGGAATGGAAGCCCCAAGTTGCCTCTTAATGTTTCTGCTTCATATTCTGTACGGTATATTCCCCTTTTTTGAAGGATAGGGACCACATCGTCTACAAAGTCACTTAAAGCATTTGGAACACTTGAAGCAAAGATAAATCCGTCCGCCCCCTTCTCTTCAAACCATTGCTGTATCAAACCCGCCACTTTCTCGGGAGTTCCAATAAAAGAAGTCCGGGGTGTAGTCTCTTTAACTGCTACTTGACGGAGCGTTAACTGTTTCTCCTTGGCTTCCTGTTTAATTCGATCAGTTGTACTTCGGAAACTGTTTTTTCCGATGTCTCCGAGATCTGGGAAAGGTGCATCCAGTTCATATTGGGAAAAATCATGATGATCGAAGTATCGTCCTAAATAGTCAAGCGCCTTATCTATAGAAACCAGGTTAGCGAGTTCTTGATATTTGTGCTCCGCTTCTTCCTCAGTTGCACCAATGATTGGCGCGATACCTGGCAGAATAACAATTTCATCAGGATCTCTCCCGAATGCAATAGCCCTGTTTTTCACATCTTGATAAAAAATCTTGGCATCTCCCAAAGTTGGTTGACCTGTAAAGATTGCATCCGCTTCTTTAGCCGCAAGGTTTTTTCCAGCTTCTGATGAACCTGCTTGAAAAACGACTGGTCTCCCCTGTTTTGATCTGGCAATGTTGAGTGGTCCTTGCACGGAAAAAAATTCTCCTTTATGCTTTAATTGATGCATTTTAGAAGGATCAAAAAACTCACCGGACTCTTTATCCCGAGTAAACGCGTCATCCTCCCATGAATCCCAAAGTCCCTTGGTGACTTGTATATATTCTGATGCAATCCGATAGCGTTTGGCATGATCAGGGTGTTCTTCAATCGTTTTGTTATAGTTCAAGGCCGTACTCTCAAGAGGGGTAGTAACAAGGTTCCATCCGCCACGACCTTGACTAATGTGATCAAGTGAAGCAAATTGCCGGGCTACAGTAAATGGCTCACTGTATGAGGTGGAAACTGTTCCGACAAGCCCTATTCTTGATGTAAAAGCAGCGAGTGCGGATAAAATGGTAAGTGGTTCAAATCGATTTAAAAAATGCGGAATTGACTTCTCATTGATAAACAATCCGTCAGCAATGAAAAGTAAATCGAACTTTCCCTCTTCAGCCTTCTGGGCCTGCTCCTTATAAAATTCAAGACTTACACTGGCATCTGCTTGAATGTCTCGATGTCTCCAACCGGATATACTCCCTCCTACTCCATGAATAAGCGCTCCAAATTTTAACTTTCTCTGTTCAGACATCGATACTCCTCCTTTAATTAATCGGCTTATAGCTTCATCCCACATCTCCCCTGATTGCTGAGGCCTTTTTAATTTTGGCTCGTAACGTGTTTCTCTTCAGATAAGGCTAATTGAAGTGGACTCAACAATCGAAAAGATCTGAACCTTTCTGCTTCCTTTAAAATCGGCGAATGTAGGATAAACTCATCTACCCCGTACTTTTCATGTAAATTTGCTAAGACTTCTTTTACATAAGAAGGAGTTCCAGCAATAATATTGGAATCCTGTTCTTCTATTTCGTAAAGCTCCCCAGACTGCTTCCCGAATAACTCTGCTTGCGCTAAGGTTTGGACTGTGACAGAGCGACCGCTTTTGAGATGAACTTTCACAATCTTCTGATCACCTGTTAACTGTTCCGCTTCTTGTTGTGAAGGAGCAGCAATCACTGAAACCGATACCTTAAAGCTACCAGTTGGATAGATACTTTGATAAATGCGTGCAGCATCTTCAAGTACAGTCTCATTACTGTTGATAAATCGAGCAAATACATAAGCTATCCCAAGTTCGGCTGCTAACCTGGCACTATCAGCACTTGCACCAAGCAGAAACATCTTAGGCTTTTCGGAAGGTAGCGGTGTCGCTTGAATGCCTGCAAGCGGGTGAGTTTCATTAACTGAATTCTCAATTATTTCTTGCAGGAAAGATAACCGCTCTTCGAAATCTTTTCCATCATTCACAGTTCCAAACTGTAGCGCCTTCGTTGATAAGGGGAGCCCACCTGGTGCCTTTCCGATGCCAAGATCTACCCGGCCTGGCGAAAGATTCGATAATACGTGAAAGTTTTCCGCCACTTTATATGGACTATAATGCTGAAGCATAACACCTCCGGACCCTACCCGAATCGATTTTGTCTGGGCTAATAAATAAGAAATCAATACTTCCGGGGAGGACCCCGCCAGCTGTTCGGCATGATGATGTTCGGATACCCAGAAACGGGTATAACCCCACTCTTCTGCATGTCTAGCCAGGTAAATGGTTTGCTGCAGTGCATCAAATGCTGAAGCTCCTGGAAATATCGGGCTCTGGTCTAAAATGCCAAGCTTATAACTCATATTCTCTCCTCCGATTTAATTCAAAGTTCACTTATGCGAATAATTATATTTTGACATATCCTATCACCTAAAACATGTTAATGGCAATGGTTTTACTAATAGAAAAAAATATTGTATTGATAGAAAATATCTATCAATTAGATTGTATCTGTAATTGCTGATGGGTTTTCTCAAATTTCTGAATTGATAAAAGAATGTCTTTCCATAATAAAGGGGATTCCATCCCGTGATTTAAATGCGTCAGATAGATGTGCTGCTTTATCTTGATTAAATGTGACACATCCACTTCAATCAAAGTTCCCTGTTCTAACTCTTTTTTAATACATAAGTACGGTAAAAATCCGATACAGCTTCTGCTAAGAATTAGCGACTTCGCCACTTCCAGGTGATCAACCTGAAAATCAATGCGCGGCTCTACATTCGATACTTCAAAAATTTTATGAACGTGGTTCCAGTCAAGCGCACCACACTCAAAAAATACCAACGGCTCCATTGCTAATTCCTGTACTGTTAGCCCAGTTCGAAGTTGAAATGGATGTCCTGGATACACGACTAAACGAATTGAATTATCAAGGGTTTTGTAATTTTGCAGACCACTATGTGTAACATCCTTCATAAAGGCTATATCAACCTGTTTCTGAAGCAATTTTTCCATTAATGCATCATTTGTTGCTGAAATGAATTTAAAGCGTAAATTTGGGTTTTCCTTTTTCCATAGAGGAAGAGCAAATGGAATAAAGTATTGCGATGTAATGATATTAGCCCCTATCGTTATTTCCTCCAGTTCGCTTCCTGTCTTCAACTGCTTTTTCCCCTGGTGAAAGGTACGAATAATTTGATCCGCAAATGGAATGAAGGCTTTCCCTTTTTCGGTTAAAATAATCCCTCTTCCCTGCCTCTCAAATAGTACTGAATCGAGTTCACTCTCAAGCGTCTTAATTCTTGCCGAAACCGTTGGCTGTGATAAAAACATCGCCTCTGCGGCTTTATGAAAACTATTAAGGTGAACAACATACATAAACGCTTCAATATGATCAATATTCATTTAGCCAACTCCTTTTTCCAAAATGAACGCAAAAAGCTCCTGTTCGCTTATCGCGTTCAGGAGCTTTCGGTTATCCAATCAGCTCATCCTCTTATAATAATTCTTTCTCCGATTTTAATCTGATAAAACCAATAAGTAAAGTATAATTTAATTAACTTAACAAAGAATCATTCAAGGGACGCAATCTATTATGCAGATGAAAATTTAAGGATTCTAAGTAAATAAAACGAATAATCCCATTCTCTCTCTGCCCGCTTTTCAGCCCTGAGTGTGTATCTTTTTTTAAAATTTGGATTGAACTTTTCCAAGCTGTCCATCCTGTCAACGTTATATTTTTTTCTCCTTATAAAATAGAAAAGAACGGTCATCCTAATGGAGCAATAATGACATAAGGAGAGGAAACTACATGCCTCAACAACAAATTGATATCAATCAATTAAATCAAGCAAACGTTACTCTTACGCAACTTTACTTTCACAAGCAATTGAAAAATCTTCCTCTGATCCAACTTTGGTACAAGAAGCCATCAAACAAACTGCTCAAGAAATTGCCCAAGCCCAATCTTCCGTAAATCAGGTTTACAATACAGTACAAGCTCAGCAAGCGGAATGATTCTGGGGATTATCTCGATTAATTGATTCAAAACAAGAATAAAGAGGCCTATATCCAAATTCAGGAATAGGCCTTTATATAACGAATGTATTTGGTGAAGCCAAGCTTTTTCAACCCCACTTATTTAATGGCGGTATGCTTTGTGGGAACTTAAACGCATTGTATGGATCATACCTCGTTTTCACTTCCCTAAGCCGTTTGAAATTTTCTCCATAATACGCAGTTGGCCAATCTTTGATTAGAGTATCCGGCCAATTCACATAGTCACCGGTAGTAAATGGTGACAAGGCATGCTTCAGGTCCTTGATCCAACGAATGTTTAGCCGCTCTTCTTCTGGATTGGTCCATGTAGCCTGATACTCCTGGGCGATGATGGCATCCCGATAATAAAAAGCTGTCTCCTTTGGATCTTTAAGGCCCGCCACTCCTCCTAGGGATTGGTGCCAAATGGCTGCATTTTCATTTGGAGCATTTCCTAAAAAATGTTTCATAGTTGCGATTGCTTGCTGTGGAAAAGTTTTTTCAATGAAAGATCCTGACCTCTTTCGATGCGCCGGTTGATTTCCAGCTGGATAATCAAAGAATCTTACGGCTTCAATGTATGGGACTTCCTTTATCATGACATTTATTGGTGAACCGGTTTTTGTCAAAGGCTTTAATAGCTGCTTCAATCTATGTGACGTTCCCACAAATTCACCTTTAGCAAAAATTTCGTTTGCTTCCTTTGCCTTGAATTCTATTTCTGAAGTTAAGCCTTCATCAGCTTGAGTGGCCCAATCCTGCCAGGCTTCAAACACCGCTTCGAAATCTTCCCACTCCCATGTGACGGAGAAAACGGAAACCCTTGATACGGGGGTTACCCTGAAAGTAAGAGAAGTGACTATGCCAAAGTTTCCCCCTCCTCCCCCGCAGCATGCCCAAAATAAATCACTATTGATTTTCCTATTCGCTTTAATGAGTTTGGCTCCCCTCTTTCCACAAGCCCTTACCATTTCTATTTCAAGTAGATTGTCACAAGTAAGTCCAAAGCGCCTCGTTAACATACCTATTCCACCGCCAAGCGTAAGACCTACAACACCAACACTGCTTTCGGTCCCTGCCGGAATCGTCGTGCCATAGTTCCATAACGTATTATATACTCGCCCTAAATCAGCTCCGGCTTCAATTTTTGCGATCATTTTTTCTCGATTGACCTTGATATTGTACATTTCACTAATATCAATGACTAGACCGCCATTCACTAATGAAAAATTTTCATAACTATGCCTGCCGCTCCTAACCCGGAAAGGTGCATGATTTTCCCGGGCCCACTTCAATGAATTCAACACATCATCGGAATTTTGACAAAACACAATGACCTTTGGGAATTTAGAAAAACTTAAGTTATTATTTATCCTGGCACGCTCATACTCAGCATCATTAGGTGTAACGATACGACCGGTAAGCTTTGTTCTTTCCAAAAGATAACCCCTTCCTCGGGTAAATATGTAACATCCTATGAAAAAAACTGGCATGAAGATACAGTCCGCTTGCTGTCCCTCCCTTGTTACGAGGTCAAATTAGCTACACTCGTGAGTTTCGCTGTTTTACTCGTTAAATCAACGTCTTCTCGTGAGTTTCGCTGTTTTACTCGTGAATTCAACAACTTCTCGTGAATTTCGCTATTTTACTCGTGAATTCGACGACTTTACTCGTGAATTTCGCTATTTTACTCGTGAATTCGACGACTTTACTCGTGAGTTTCGCTGTCTTACTCGTGAATTCCACAATTGATCTACAAGGAAAAAAAAGGCCCTTCTCGAATTAGAGAAGGGCTTTTTACTAGAATTTCTTATCCTGAAATCTCATCATCGGATTTAACATCCAATGGTGTTCGTTTATCCATTTTCAGCATGTAATAACTTGCTATTACCAAGGCTAGGAAAACGATCCCGACAACCAAGGAAATCCTTGTACTAGGATTGATCCACATACCTACCAGCACCATCAGTAAAAAGGCTATTGTCGCATAGTTACTGTAAGGGGCCAACGGCATTTTGAACGGATGTTTCTCCATTTTAGCGGCATTTACCTTTCTGAATTTAAGCTCACTGATCAGTAAGACAAACCATGGAATCATCCCAGGCAAAACACTCGCACTGTACACATAAAGGAATACTTGCGGCGGTGCAAGGTAATTCAGGATAACTCCGATGCCCAATCCTAATAGTACAGCGATCGTGCAATATGCCGGAACTCCATTTTTAGATACTTTAGCAAAGACTTTCGGAGCTTGGCCATTCAATGCCAGTGTGTAAAGCATACGACCTGCACTGAAAATCCCACTGTTGCATCCAGACATCGCCGCAGTGATGACCACAAAATTAATGATGCCTGCCGCTGCAGTGATACCTATTTTGGCAAAGGTCGAAACAAACGGACTGCCTAAGTCATCCAGTTGATCCCAAGGGAATACAGTCACGATGACGAAAATGGCACCAATGTAGAAAATTAAAATGCGCCATATAATTGATTGAATCGCTTTTGTTACGGTCTTCGTTGGGTCTTTCGCTTCCCCTGCTGTGATGCCGATAAGCTCAACGCCTTGATAGGAAGCCACGACAAGTGAAAGCGCAAAGAAGAATCCTGTCCAGCCTCCCGTAAAGAAGCCGCCATTTTCCCAAAGATTCGATAATCCAATCGCATCCCCGCCATTCCCTATTCCAAAGAAGATAAGGCCCAGGCCGGCAACGATCATCAATATAATCGTTATGATTTTTATAAGTGCAAACCAGAATTCAAATTCCCCGAAGGATTTAACGGAAATGAGGTTGGCCGCTCCCAAGATGATCATGGCGACCACACCTGGTATCCAGGCCGGTAACTCCGGGAACCAATATTGCATATACAAGCCAACCGCAATGATTTCAGACATTCCGACGATTACCCATTGAAACCAATTGCTCCAAGCAGTCATATAACCTGCCAAAGGATGTATATAGCTGCTCGCAAAGGTTGCAAAAGAACCTGTAGTCGGTTCTAAATAAAGCATCTCACCCATGGAACGCATGATGAAAAATATAAAAATACCTGCAATGGCATAAGCAAGCATTACAGAGGGCCCGGTCCATTTGATCGTGCTCGCAGATCCCATGAATAAGCCGACTCCGATGGTTCCGCCCAAAGCTATCATTTGAATGTGACGTGCTTCCAGCCCTCTCTTTAATTCCTTGTTCGACATGATTAACTCCTCCAGATGCAATATCGGTAATGCTTTTCTATCCTTACCACGAACTTATTAATTATTGCAGTTAGAAATGCTCTATCGAAAAAATACCAATAACACTTCATTTATGTTTTCTTATCTTATAATAGTAAATATTCTGTAAAAATACAATTGTATTTTTGAAATAAACAGTTGCCAATAATATCTTGTTGATTTTTCTAATCTGAAAATATCATTTTAAAAAAATGATGTTCAGTATTTTATTATAGTGATCGTTCATAATGAGTAGAAAACAATCACTTCTGCTTAGACCTTAAGTTAAATACAGACCACTATTAAACTACAGATAATGCCTGTTTCATTTCAAAAAATTTGTTGACCTACCGAAAAATAGATGATAGAATTCCAATATTATTTTATAAGCATAATGAATGATCAAGCAGTGGAAAATCATCACTGGCTGACATTTCTTCACAACCGCATACAAGCAAGCGATGAATGCTATGGATGACACTATAGCAGGAGCAGCTTCTGGAGAGACTGTACAAGATGCAGCGCCGAAGGATTCACAATCTCAGGCAAAAGGACAGAAGAGTAACGAATGATATATTGTTATTCTGAACCCTTTAAGAGATTGGTATTATCCAATCTCTTTTTTTATTGTCCATTTTGTGGTTGGACTAAAAACAACAACTTTAAAACCAATGGGAAAGGCAAGCTGGACGAAAAAATTACGTCCCTCTCTCCAAGACCATGCAGGTAAACTCATTCACTACCAAGACTATAAAAAGACGGGGGCGTAAGAATTGGCAAAACAAGAATTAAAAAGAGATTTAAAAAATAGACATGTACAACTGATCGCAATAGGGGGAACCATTGGCACCGGTTTATTTTTAGGTTCCGGAAAAGCCATACAATTAGCAGGTCCTTCCATATTATTCTCTTATATGATAATAGGGATTGCCTTGTTTTTTGTGATGAGGGCCCTGGGGGAATTGCTTTTATCCAATGCAGGGTACACATCATTCACTGAATTCGCAACTGAATATGTCGGTCCATGGGCCGGCTTCGTGACCGGTTGGACATATTGGTTTTGTTGGATCATGACCGCAATGGCCGATATCATAGCTGTCGGTGTTTATATGCAATATTGGTTTGATGTCCCTCAATGGATTCCGGCTCTGCTTTGTCTGGTCATTCTGTTAGGATTGAACCTATTGACCGTTAAGATCTTTGGCGAATTGGAATTCTGGTTTGCCATCATTAAAGTAATCACGATCATCGCCTTGATCATCGTAGGAATTTTCCTTCTGATCCTCGGCTTCAATACCAATACCGGAACGGTTTCCCTAACGAACCTTTGGAATCATGGCGGCATGTTCCCCAATGGCATTTCCGGATTCCTGTTATCTTTACAGTTGGTCGTCTTCTCATTTGTCGGTGTCGAATTGGTCGGGGTTTCTGCAGCAGAAACGGCGAACCCGCGAAAGAACATTCCATCTGCCATCAATAAAATCCCTGTCCGGATTTTGCTTTTCTACGTTGGTGCACTATTCGTCATTCTCTGCGTCAACCCATGGACACAACTGGATGCCACAAGCAGTCCATTTGTAGAGGTCTTTGCGTTAATCGGCATTCCAGTCGCTGCAGGGATCATCAACTTCGTCGTTTTGACCTCCGCTGCTTCTGCATGCAACAGCGGTTTATTTTCAACGAGCCGAATACTTTATACGTTAAGCAGGAATGGTGAAGCCCCAGCTAAGCTGGAAAAATTAAATAAACAGGCTGTTCCGAGCAATGCCTTATTCACATCCACAATCGTTGTATCAATAGGGGCATTATTAAGCAAGCTGATACCGGAACAGGCATTTACTGTCGTGACCACCATCAGTGCCATCTGTTTCATATGGGTATGGAGCATTATCTTGATCTCCCATATCAAATATTCGAAAACAAGGCCTGACCTAAGAGCCAAATCGACTTTCAAGGCTCCTTTTACACCTTTTGTCAATTACGTCATTTTAGGCTTATTCCTGTTCATCCTTATTGTTATGCTATTCGCTGAAGCTACACGGCTATCATTGCTCTTGACCCCAATCTGGTTCATCCTCTTGGTGATACTATATAATTATCGAAAAAAAAGATAGCTAAAGGAAATAAAGCCTTGAACTCAATATGAATTCAAGGCTTTATCTGCATATGAACATATTAGGCCTTCGGCTTTCTGCACACTTTTGCTAAAATATATCAGGCAACTGCATTAAATTTTATATCAAAATAGTGTAAGCTAATATATACTATCGGACCTTTTCCGTCATGTATGAATTTTCCATCCGGTTTGGTTCACCCATCCATCAGTGGCATTGAAGAATGAACCCCCATTGGTGGGCGTTTCACTTTATTTAAAACGGAGGGGGTTTTTTAATGAAGATTATATATATTCTTACACTAGTTCCTTTTATAGGCATACTGGGATTTCTACCTTTTGTTAATAAAATAGAACCATATGTATTAGGGATGCCTTTCAATATGTTCTGGATGGCTATGTGGGTGGTCCTTACCTCTGCCATACTCGGCATCATGTATAAGCTGGATCCCAGGAATCGGGAAGGTGACCAGGAATGAATATTGCTCTCTTAATCATTTTAGCATTTTTACTTCTATCGATATTTTTAGGAATACGCTCTTCAAAAGGAAAAGATATGGACTTGGAACAATGGACGGTGGGCGGACGCGGTTTTGGTGCGATATTCGTCTTTCTGCTGATGGCTGGGGAAATCTATACGACCTTCTCCTTCCTTGGCGGCAGCGGCTGGGCTTATGGCAAGGGCGCACCCGCTCTATATGTTCTAATTTACATTACTTTGTCTTACGTATTATCCTATTGGCTCCTGCCGGAAATATGGAGATATGCCAAAGAAAATAAACTGATGTCTCAATCCGATTTCTTTGTAAGCAAATATAAGAGTCCCAGTTTAGGAATTTTGGCTGCACTTGTCGGTGTGGTGTCGATGATCCCAGTGATCGTCGTGCAGCTGAAAGGATTGGGGATCATTGTCTCAGAAGCATCTTATGGTGCCATCTCAATGTCTGAGGCAGTTTGGATGGGGGCGATCAGCCTTACCATTTATGTGATGATCTCCGGTATCCACGGTTCAGTTTGGACCGCGGTCATTAAAGATATCATGATGGTCGCCATAATAGGATTTTTGGGGATTTATCTGCCGATACATTACTTTGGGGGATTTCAGCCGATGTTTGAAGCGGTTGATGCCGCCAAGCCTGATTTTCTAAAGTTCCCTGATCAGGGGCTTAGCGTATCATGGTTCATCTCCACGGTAATATTGCTCGTATTCGGTTTCTATATGTGGCCGCAAGTTTTCAGCGCTGTTTATTCAGCACGCAGCGGCAAGGTATTTCGAAAGAACGCCATCATCAGTCCTTTATATACACTCATGCTGTTATTCGTCTTTTTCGTTGGGTTTACAGCTATATTGAAAGTGCCCGGACTCGTTGGTGCAGATGCGGACCTCTCATTGCTGCGCCTTTCGATCGAGACCTTTGATCCATGGTTTATAGGCATAATCGGCGGCGCTGGATTGTTGACCGCATTGGTGCCGGGATCCATGCTTTTGATGAGCGTCGCTACACTGCTCGCGAAAAACGTTTATAAGGAATTTGCACCTGACGTATCCGATCGCCATATTGTACGATTGGCAAAGTTCCTTGTGCCAATCATTGCCCTTATAGCCGTTTACTTCACCTTAAACGGCGGCGAAACGATGTCGGCATTAATTCTTATGGGATACAGTCTCATCACACAGCTCTTCCCATCCCTTCTCTTTAGTCTGAAAAGGAATAATCCGATCAATAAATTTGGCGCAATCGCCGGCATCATTACCGGATTGGCCATCGTAATCTGCATTACACTCAGTCAATCGACAATAGGGACCTTGTTTCCATCCTTGCCGCAAGCAGCAAAAGATTTGAATGTGGGAATCATTGCATTGGCAGTCAATTTCATTGTAATGATCACGGTGAGTATTGCTTTCAGAAAGCACGCGGTTCAGTTGGAACCTAAATCCGTTAACGATATATGAAGCAAATTTTGAAACTGGTTATGGATCAATAAACATTGGAGGCTCAGTCAAAAGACTGAGCCTTCCTTATTCTCGGCTTCCAAGCATGATGTCCTTTACCTCAATATTGTTGATGGGAAACCTTATTTTAGACTATTAATCTTTTCTGTTTATAAACAAATCTCCTATTTTAACTAATAAATACAACGAAAAAATAATCATCAAGGTTCTGGATACTACCAGACCATCCATAGCTAAATCATATCCACCTCTTAATAAGACTTCCGGATTCAAACAAAAAGTAATCGATATTACGAAAGCTATTAAAATCAGGATAACACCGAACTGAGATCTATTTGACATTAACATTCCGCCTCACATTATATTTTTTTCCAAATAATAGCATTGTTTTTAGGGATAATCTACATTCATGGTCACTGGGGATGACTCAGTTGCATTAAAAATCCAAAATAAATAGCCACCCTGATAAAGAATGACTATGTATCATAAAATATGAAGCTTTCTTAGTAAAATGCATCGTATTGCTTCCGAGCCAACAAAAAATACTCTCTTCAGAAGATTCGGGCTTTTATTCGTGAGTTTGGAGCAAATACTCGGGAATTTCATGCTTTTACTCGTGAGCTTGGAGCAAATACTCGGGAATTTCATGCTTTTACTCGTGAGTTTGAAGCAAATACTCGGAAATTTCATGCTTTTATTCGTGAGTTTGAAGGTTAAAGCTCATTTTCTTTTTAGCCCGTACCTTCAGTAATCCACTAAAGCCTTCCTGCCATCATTCAATTCTTTGATCACTTTCTTATATTTCTGCAACTCTTGTTCCAGTTTTTGTTTTCTATTTAAAATCATTCTCGTAACCTCTTTCGGGGAGGGCCCGCCTTGAATGCTTCTGATTTCCACAAAATATTCGGGAGAGATTATTTTTTTCCATTCATCTTCTGCTATGTTCACTGATACGAATTCATTGATGATCTTATTGATTTCTTGTGTGTCCCAATCATATAGCTCTTTCCCTTCACTAATCGACTTTTTTGCAATTGTACTTGCTATGGAATGGGCTTTTCTAAAGGATATGTCGTAATCTCTCGAAAGGGTATCCGCTAATTCAGTAATCGTTATACTGGATTTTGCGGCCATTTTCTTTGTATGTTCTTCATTTACTTTCAAAGTCGACATGACGGCATACATTAGTTTCATGACACGGCCTGCATTCGAAAAAGCCCGATATAAATGTGGCTGTAAATCATCTTCCGTATCGACGATATCACCAAATGGTGTATTGTGAATCATATTCATTGCAGCAAGTGCATCACCATACGCACTGCTTGCAATCGAACGGGAATGTTCAATGGAGACAGGATTCCTTTTTTGCGGCATGATGCTGCTCACTTGAACATAAGGGTCCGCCACGTGAAATGTACCAAACTCCCTTGTCACATGCTGCAGGAAATCTTGGATCCACCTTCCGGTATTGACCATGCACGTCATGATGGCAGTTGCGGTTTCCAATAAATAATCTGCCCCGCCAATCGAGTCATAGGAATTTTCAATCACCGAATCAAATCCAAGCAGTTCAGCCGTACGGTTCCGACTGATCGGAAAACCGGTGGTCGTTAACGCGGCTGCACCCAAAGGGGATTGGTTAACCGTTTCATAGGCTGCCCATAACCGGCCAATATCCCTTTGAAGCACATCATAAATGGCTAAAAAGTAATGTCCTATTGTAGTCGGCTGAGCCGGTTGGGTATGTGTGTAACCTGTAATATAGGTTTCTGTATGTTTTTCAGCCTGCACCAAGAATGCTTCACTCAATTGGTTTGCATAGCCAACCAATTGGAGCAGATGACCTCTCAAAACAAGCCGGTACATCGCAACCCCCATATCATTACGACTGCGGCCGATATGAATCTTCCCAGCAAGTTCATGGCCGATTTCCTCACCGATCTTTGCCTCCATCATGAAGAATAAGTCTTCGAATTGGGGCTGATAGGTCAACTGAGCGAGATCTGTTTGGGCCACTTTCCGAATCCCATCAAGCATGGTTTTCGCCTCTTCATCTTTAATGATCTTTTGTTCCGAAAGCATGATGACATGTGCCCGATGAATATCGAACATTGCATCAAATAAGTAATCTCTTTGATCATTAAAAACAGGCATCAGCAGCTCTCTAACATAGGTTTTTCCGGGAAAGACACTACCTTCATTTTTGATAAATTGTTCAAGCCTGCTCATCTTTGAACCTCCGATTTATAAAGCTTTTTCCGCTTTGATTCCAAAAAACTTGTTCGAAATAAAGAGAACGATTACAATCAGCGTGATTTGAATCATCCCATAGGCAGCGGCCTGCCCCATATTGAACATCCGAAGCTGATTCATGATTTCAATGGATATGGGCCTGTTTGAAATCGTGTACAACAGGACCGAGGTCGGGAATTCCCCCACAGATTCGATAAATGCCAATAATGTCCCTGATAAAACACCAGGCATAATAATCGGAAATATTACCCTTCTGAAGGTATAAAACCACTTAGCCCCCAAGTTTCTGGCTGCTTCCTCAATCGAATCATCCAGCTGCTCCAGAACGGCATTAGTCGACCGGACAACGAGTGGAATATGCCTGATGAAATAGGCAAGCGGCAAAATCCAAAATGTGCCTACCAAGATTTGACCGAAAGAAAAAATGCTAGGTTCATTGAATGCGAATATCAAGTTCATCCCTATGACCGTTGCAGGCAACGCCCAAGGAATCATGACTAGAATATCGACAAAGCTTTTCCCGACGAATTTCCGTTTGACAAGTACATAGGACGCTATGACCCCAAACACCAGATTTGCCAACGTAGCAATAAACGCCATCAGTAAACTATTTCGTAACGGCTTGAAGATATTAGGGTCTTCAAACAAAAGCCTGTAATTTTCAACATTAAATACTGTGGGATACGTTTGAAATGTCCAGGTTCCATCCGGCACAAGTGAAAGCAAAAGAATCGTAAAGTGCGGTAAAAGCAGAATAATTACGCCGATGACCCCCGTTACGACCATCACCCATTTCATAACCGGGTTCTTCACTTCACTCCTGTGTGCCCCAATCCCTTTCGAGGCCATTCGATAATCCTTCCTATTCTGATACCAACGCATGAATAATAGAAATGAAATCGAAACGATGGATAGAATGACCGATTGGGTAGCGGCAATTTCCATATCACCATTGATTTTTGAAAAATAAATTTGCAGGCTTAACACCCTGTATCCGCCAGCTAATAAAAACGGAGCACTGAAAGAAGCCATCGATATCATGAAAACAAGTAAAGAGGCGGCAACGATTGCAGGTGTCAATAATGGAAATGTCACCTTCCAAAAAACCTTTAATTTATTTGCTCCTAAGTTATAAGCGGCTTCTTCAAGTGATGGATCTATTTTATTGATTGCAGCGGATACGGTCATATAAAAATAAACATACATCGTATAGGCATGCACGATAAGAATTCCCGGTACCCCGCCAATCTTGAATGGAACCTTATCGAGACCGAACAGGTCCTTGATGGCATTTGGAATCAATCCCGATTCTCCATATAAAAACATAAAGGCCATTACCCCTACCAATGATGGAAGAACAATCGGCAAAATCGCTGCTGATGAAAAGAAGCTTCTGCCGGGAAAATCGTAACGGTTAAAAATGAAAGCGAGCGGAATGCCAATCAAGGCACTGACCAATACACTCAAAAAGGATATATAAACAGAATTCCAAAGAGCCTCTAAGTTCGTTTTCGATTCCTGTACGAAGAAGTCCTGATAATTTCCAAGGGATATCGTTCCGTCTTTTTGCAGACTTTCAATAAAGGTCCTCAATGACGGGTAGAGTACATATGCTATGAGCACCAATACAACTGGTATAAGGAGCCAAACCGTCAATCTCGTATCACGATTTTTAATCATGGCGCATCACCGCTTATGACAGGGATAAGACGCAGCTGTTTCTCGGGAAGCTGGACATACACTTCCTTTCCTTGATAAAAGTATCCAAAATCATGGGTGTTAAATACGTCGACCCTTAGTAACACGTCTTGAACATCCACCATGACATTCACAACAGATCCAAAGAATTGGACGGAATTTATTTTACCTTTAAAGATATTCGTTCCTTCTTCGATCACATCCAGAATCCTGATTGCTTCAGGACGAATCGAAACAGCAAGGTCAGCATCACTCTGTATGATTGAAATTCCGTCCCTAGCTTGATTTTCCACCTTCAATTTAATCGGTTTTTCACTAGTCTTAAGGACAATCTCTATATTATCTTGTTGAACTTTTTCAACTTGAACGGGCAAAAGATTAATCTCGCCTATAAAACTCGCCACAAAATCATTGGCCGGCCGATTATAAATTTCTGTTGGCGTCCCGACCTGGTGACATACACCATAATTGAACACAGCGATTCGATCACTCATGGATAATGCCTCAGCCTGATCATGAGTGACATAAATGGTGGTAATCTTATAATCACGCTGCAGCCTTAAGATTTCCACTCTCATTTCATCACGAAGCTTGGCATCCAGATTACTTAATGGTTCATCCAGCAGTAATATTTCCGGTTCAATGACCAGTGCTCTCGCAAGGGCCACCCGCTGCTGCTGTCCTCCGCTTAACTGGCTCACTTGACGATCCGAGTAGCTCTCCAGCCTGACCTTTTGGAGGGCATCCAGCACTCTCTTCTTTAAGTCAGCAGAAGAAACCTTTCTCACACGTAAGCCAAACGCTACATTTTCAAAAACAGTCATATGGGGAAAGAGGGCATAGTTTTGAAAAACCATGCCTGTATTTCTTTTCTCCGGAGGTACACGCGTCATATCTTTGTCGCCAAATCGGACGACACCTTTAGTTGGATAATAAAAACCGGCAATCATCCGAAGTGTTGTCGTTTTACCGCAGCCGCTTGGACCAAGAAAGGTAAAAAACTCGCCTTCTTTGATGTCCAGATTTAACTGGTCAACAGCTATCGTTTTCCCGAAGGCTTTTTGGACATTCTCTATTTTTATTGACGCCATCCAAACGACACTTCCTTATTCTTTAATTTCTTTATCTCCACTTTTAATATTTTCGTCCCAGTATTTCATCCACTCGTCACCTTTTTCCTGGAATGCATTCCAATCAATATCCATCTCTTTAATTTCCGTTTCCGTGATCCATTCAGGTAAACCCTTCACATCACTTCTGGTCGGAATCCTGTAAAATTCTTCTGCCAAAGTTTTTGCGGCTTCTTGTGAATTCACGAATTCATAAAAGGCTTCAGCCGCTTTTGGATGCTTGGCACCTTCAACGATGGCGATACCTTCTGTCAATACTGGCGTTCCGCTTTCTGGAATGACGAACTCAAATGGATAATTTTTATTTTCCTTCAGCATGACGACATCCGGCATTGCCCAAACGGAAAGTGAGCCCTCTCCTTTGGCTACCTTGTTATACATCATTTCCGGATTCGCGGAATATTCCTTCGTGTTTTGGTCGAGCTTCTTTAACCAGTCATACCCTTCTTTCGGATCATTTGTATCCTTATACGTACGATAGATCATCGCAGAAAAAATTGTCCTCATCGTTCCCGAGGCTAACGGATAGCGGATGATGATTTCGTCTTTCCATTTCGGATCAAGCAGCTCATCCCAATCTTTCGGTACCTCGTCTTTTGATAATTCTTTGCTGTTATACATGATGACTTCCGGTGTCTGGCTCGTCCCTGTCCAATACCATTCCGGATCGCGGAATCCTTCATCGAGACTATCGGAATAGCTAGGCTTATAAGCGGCCAGCAGCCCATCATCCTTTGCTTGATTGAAGTTCGTGGAAGGTGCACCCCACCAAACGTCTGCCTGCGGATTACTTTTCTCTGAACGAACACGGTCAAGGATTTCCTGAGACCCCATATCAAGCCACTCAACATCAATACCATACTTATCTTCGAACTGCTTTTCGAATTTTGATAAAATATCTTTGCCATGCGGTGAATAAACAACGATTTTATCTTCGAGCTCGCCCTTTTCGCCAGCATCCGAATTCGTTTTCGTATCTGTACCGTTACATCCCGAAATTAATAGTGCTGCCGATAAGGTCAGTACTGAAACAAGCGACTTTTTCCTATTTTTCATTAATATTCCCCCTCATCGCGAAAATTCAAAATGCCATCATGTTCCCTTAAAAATAGGGAAACCGCTCCAAGCACCCCTGCGTTTTCTCCCAGTTGTGAAGTTTTCATTTCTACTAAACTTGGAAGATATCGATCAACGACCTCCCGAATTCTAGGTAAAATGTATTCAGCAGAATTTAATACACCACCTCCTAAAATGATCACCTCCGGATTTAGCAAACTAGCCGCATTGACAATTCCGCAGGCTAAATGTTCGATGGCTTCATTTATGATGGCCATAGCTGCAGTGTCTCCTTTTTTTGCTGCCAAAAAAGCATCCTCCCCCGATAGTTCGGAAGATTTGGCCCGTTCGAATAAAAAATGGTGAGGATCCTTGAGGACCTCCCTGGTGAAGTGACCGCCAATCGACTTGCCTCCTGCGACACTTTCCAAATAGCCGTATCTATGGAAAATCGGCTTGAATTCACGTTTTATATCCTCTTTGTCCGTCACCATATATCCCATTTCCCCAGCGGCACTGGAAGCTCCTCTGTATAACTGGTTATTCAAGATGATGCCGCTTCCGATTCCCGTGCCAACCGCAATGAACAGTAAATTCCGCTTATTTTGTGCATTACCCAGCCACTGTTCACCTAGTGCAGCCGCGTTTACATCATTGTCCAGAAAGATGGGGAAATCAAAATAACGCTTCGCTTCTGCTATAAATGGATATTGTACCCAGCCTAAACTCGGTGCCTCTATTACTAATCCGCTTGCCGTTTGCGTAATGCCAGGGATCCCGACTCCCATCCCCAATATCCTTTCCTTCGCAATCTGATTCTTTGCAATTAACCGCTCCGTTTCAATCGCCATTTGTTTAAGCAGCCCTGAATTTAAATAAATGTTTGTTGAAAAACTAGTGTCAGCAAGGATGTTGCCGCTTAAATCGCTTAAAACGATTTTCACTTTCGTCCCGCCTATATCGACACCGATGATATAGGCAGCCTTTTCATTAAAAAAGAGCTGGATGGGCCTCCTCCCGCCTTGAGATGAGGATACTCCTATTCCTTTCTCGAATACCCATTTCTCCTGTATAAGTTCATCCACAGCCTGAGAAACAGTTGGTTTACTTAGCTGAAGCTTAACGGCGATTTCAGCTCTTGAAATGGGTGAACATTCTTGGATGCATTGAATAATTCTTTTTTTATTTACATATTTTTGATGACTGGGTGTCCTTTTAAAACTCATCACATCACGGCCTTACATTATTTGGTTAGTAAATCTTCCTAATTAAGTAAAAATATAACTTAAATAATTTCAACGCACAAGTTTTTTTCGGAACATTTAAAATGTTCGATTTTTAATAGTTACTTCGAATTATTTACATTTATAACCATTGGTGCTATTTATTAGATAGGTTTTTTTATCTGGTTAGTTAGAAAACATTACTAACCCACATTTTTTTTATAAAAGTTGAAGGGGGTTAAAAGAAGAATGAAAAAAGCTTTGTTATCGTTGTTTTCCCTTTTGTTGGTTCTTGCATCATTGCCGCTTGGAGGCAGCGCTGCAAATGCTGATGATACCAACGTCGAATTATGGAATGCGGTCAAGCCGCTCGAAACGACTGTGACATTCTTGAACAGCGGTGCCCATCCCGATGATGAACGCAGTGACTTTCTCTCTTATCTATCGAGAGGGTTAGGGGTGAAAACATCCAGCCTGATTGCAAACCGTGGTGAGGGAGGACAAAATGAAATTGGGGATGAACTGGACAACGCTCTTGGAATCATCCGTTCTAGGGAAATGATAGAAGCTGCAAAAATCACCGGGGTTAAAGCCTATCATCTAAGCGAAACCACCTCTGACCCCATTTATGATTTCGGTTTCTCTAAAACACCAGAGGAAACATTACAAAAATGGGGCGAGGAACTCACATATGAACGGCTTATCCGCTTTATTCGGACGTATCAGCCAGATATATTGATGCCATCCTTTCAAAATGATGATACCCAGCATGGACATCATCGAACAATGACAATCCTAAGTGAACGTGCCTTTACGGATGCCGCCGACCCAACTGTGTTTCCACAACAATTGGAACAAGGTCTATCGGTATGGCAAGTGAAAAAGTTATATTTGCCCGTTTCCTCGGCAGATCAAGCAACCACTTCGATAGAAATCGGTAAATATGACCCAATATACAAAATGACTTACCCACAGCTTGGAGAACAATCCCGCTATCTGCACAAAAGCCAAGGCATGGGTTCTGATATCCCTGCAGCACCGCGCCAGATCCATTTGGATTTGAAGCAAAGCGCGGTTGATACAAAAAGCGAGTCGGACCTTTTTGCAGGTGTACCTTACAATTTTACTGAATGGGCTGAAAAACTCCCTCGCTCAGCTTCAAAATTAAAAGGTGAATTTAGGTACCTGCAACGGAATCTGGACGCTGTTATTGAGTCTTATCCCCATGCTAAACGTGTTTTTTCAACATCCCAAAAAGCTCTTTCCAATGTTCGTTCAATGACTGCGCAAGTCAAAAAGGCAAAGCTAAGCCCTGGCATCAAAAACGACTTGCTTCATAAGCTCTCATTAAAAGAAGAGCAATTGCAAAACGTCAGTTATGTCTCCTCAGGGCTCGAGGTTCAAGCTGAAGCAGCTTCAAAGATTCTTACTAAAGGTCAAAATACGTACGTAACCATAACCATGAAGAATAACGGGAAACAAACATTGAAAAAAGTCGCTGCTGCATTGAACGTGCCTAAAGGATGGAAGACAAAAATAAAATCAAAAGATGTCAATCTGGCACCTAATAAATCTGCGACAATGACCTACCTGGTTGAAGTCCCTGAAGATGCAGCTTATTACCATGCCTATGATGAATCAACCATTACGACCAGCATTTCTTATAAATACGGGAGCACAAAAACTTCCATCAAGGAAGAATTGGATGGAACGATCGCCGTCCTTCCCGACGTTGCCCTTACCTTATCTCCTGAAGATATCGTCGTAAATACAGCAGATGTAAAAGAGGAAATCCCAGTGGCGGTGACCTTGAAAAACTATACAGAAGGAAAAGCATCTGCAAAGGTCGCTTTAAAAGTCCCTGAAAATTGGGGAGTCCATCCCCAAAATGCCACTGTATCATTTAATGAAAAATCAGAAGAAAAACAAGTGAAGTTCACCCTCAGACCGCCAAAGGCCATCCAAAAAGGCGAATATCAGGTGAAGGCTACTGCCACTGTCAATGGGAAAACCTTTGATTCGACCATTCAGGAGATTTCCTATGACCATATCGGAACATTCTATTACCAATACCCAGCAGCTATCAATACCGTTTCATTTGAGCTTTTGAAGCCAGCTTCATTAAAAGTGGGGTACATTGAAAGCGGATTCGATAAAGTGGCAGATTATTTAAGCAATGCAGGGCTGGACATTACGAAGTTAACTGCAGCTGATTTAGCTGAAGGTGATTTAAGTCAATATGACACGATCGTTACAGGCATCCGTGCCTATCTATCGAGGGAAGATTTAAAGGCATATAACGCGCGCTTACTTGAGTATGTGGAAAACGGCGGACATCTCGTCGTGCAATACCATAAACCGGGTGATGGATGGGATGCATTGAAGACGGCTCCATATCCTCTTACCCTCGGGAATCCTTCGATTCGCTGGCGGGTAACCGATGAAAGAGCCACAGTAAACGTGTCGAAACCAGAATCGGCGCTTTTTACCTATCCAAATAAAATAACAAGTGATGACTGGAGCAATTGGGTCCAAGAAAGAGGATTGTATTTCCCAATGGAATGGGATGAACGGTATGAAACATTCATTTCCATGGCTGATCCGAATGAAGAACCATTTGATGGCGGTATCCTTATGGCTAAATACGGTAATGGCACATACCTCTATACCAACCTTGTCCTATACAGGCAAATTCAAGGCCAGGTTCCAGGCGGATATCGAATCATGACGAACTTGATTAGTTACGGTACCAAATAAATAAAAAGAAACCTATGCATGTGTTAAATGCATAGGTTTCTTTTCTGTGACGTTTGCCCGATTGAAGCTATATGAATAAAAACATCTCCTGACTGATAGGTTCCTGCTCTAAAAACAAAAAAAGTTATGCACAAAGATGAGGGAAAGGCTCATGCGTTTGAGGTTTCCCCTCATTTCCCGCATTGCTTTGTCCACACTTTATGCACAACTTCATTCATGATTTACGATCTTAAAAGCAGCCCGTTAAAGCACTTTGCTCAAGAATGCTTTGGTTCTTTCGTGCTGAGGGTTACCGAATAATTCATTCGGCTCATTTTCTTCCACGATATACCCTCCATCCATGAATATCACCCGGTCCCCGACTTCCCGGGCAAAGCCCATTTCATGCGTAACGACGACCATTGTCATTCCTTCTTTAGCAAGTTGTTTCATTACCTCCAAAACATCACCGACCATTTCAGGGTCAAGGGCAGAAGTCGGTTCATCAAATAGCATGATCTTCGGATTCATCGCCAATGCCCTTGCGATGGCGACCCGCTGTTTTTGTCCGCCGGAAAGTTCCCCCGGATAGCTATTTGCTTTTTCCTTTAGACCAACCTTATCCAATAACTCAAGCGCTAATCTTCCTGCTTCCGCTTTATCGGTGGCACGAATTTTAATTGGGCCCAAGGTTATGTTCTCCAAAACGGTCTTATGTGGAAATAGATTAAAATGTTGAAAAACCATTCCAACTTCTTGCCGGACTTTGTTTATATTGATTTTCCTTTTAGGATCGGTAATATCATGTCCGTTAATGACCACCTCGCCGCCGGTAACTTCCTCAAGGAGGTTCAGGCAACGCAGGAATGTACTCTTTCCAGATCCAGAAGGGCCTATTACGCAAATTACTTCCTTTTCCTGCACTTCTGCATTTATATCTTTTAAAACCTCGACAGTTCCAAAAGATTTTCTTAGGTTTTTTACTGTAATGATGCTCATCGAACTTGTACCCTCCTTTCTATGAAATTAGCAATTAGGGTTAACAAATAGATGATGATAAAGTAAATTACACCCACGGCCAGCCAAACCTTGAATGCTTCAAAGGTTGCCGAAGCTTGAATCTGACCTTGCTGGGTTAAATCGGCTATACCAATTACGGATAATAGAGAAGTGTCCTTCAAGCTGATGATCGATTGATTCGTAATGGTAGGGAGCATCCTTCTAAAGGCTTGCGGAAGCACGACATATCTCATTGTCTGAGCTCCAGTGAACCCGATGGATCTTGCCGCCTCCGTTTGCCCTTTATCGATTGATTGTATCCCCGCCCTTATTATTTCAGCAAAATATGCCCCTGCATTGATTGCAACGGTAATTATTCCAGCTGTTGTACTGTCCAAAGAAATCAAATTCAATGAATTCACACCAAAATAGATAAAAAATAACTGAACGATGAACGGTGTCCCTCGTATTGCATCCACATAAACCTTTGCAATCCAATTCAAGATTTTGATGGGGGCAAGTCGCAGCAATGCGACAAGTAAACCAATCAAAAAACCTAGGATAATGGCAATCACAAAGATATAAAGTGTCACCTGAAGTCCTTTTAATAAAAGTGGCAACGCCGCAACAATTATATCCATTTCTTTCACCCCTTTGAAAAAGAAAGCGCGCCATAAGCGCGCCTAATGAGCTTTAATCTATTGTTTATTAACCTTATTCACCAAGATACGTTTTTATAATTTCATCATATGTGCCGTCTTTTTTAAGATTGGCAAGACCATCATTTATTTTTTTCAATAAATCCCCGTTTTGCCCTTTCAATACAGCAATTCCATATTGGTCACCATTCAAACGGTCACCTACGATTTTCAACCCAAGATCTTTTTGGGCGATTGCATATGAGATGACAGGATAATCTTCTATAAGAGCATCCGCATTACCGTTGGCCACTTCCTGGAACATCGCTGGACTATCATTAAATTGAACAACTTTGATTCCTAGTTTCGTAGCATTATCCTGTGCATATTTAGCACCTGTTGTTCCTTTTTTCACTGCAATGGTTTTTCCTTTAAGATCCTTAACGTTTTTAGTGCTTGTATTATCTTTCTTAACAACTATTGTTAACCCTGCATCAAAATACGGTGTTGAGAAATCCACTACCTTTTTTCTTTCCTCTGTAATGCTCATTCCTGCAATGGCCACATCAAGCTGATTGGCTTGCATAGCCGGAATGATTCCACCGAAATCCATTGGAGACAATTTGATTTTGAAATCCTGGTCTTTCGCGATTGCATTGATCAATTCGATATCGATACCTTTATAGTCGTTCCCCTCTTTAAATTCAAAAGGAGGATAAGTCGTATCCACACCAACTTTATATACCTTTTCAGGTTTCTTTTCCTCACCTGCATTTTTTCCTTCATTGGTTCCACAAGCCGAGATAAAGATAGTTAAAATCAAAAACATACTCAATAAACCAAGTTTCTTCATTTAAATCACTCCAATTCTTAATTATACGTGATAATAAATAATTCTCCCTATAATATAGCATAAGAATAAAGTATTATAATATGAATTTTTAGAATAAATATTATTTTCTTTAAATAATTTTTATGGACGTTTTTCCTATTATTGTTACAGTGATGGAAAACACAAAAAGGCTATGGGATCCTTCTCGATAAAAATAGCCGATCATGTCATCAATACCTGTAAAACAAGACCATTGGAAGGTGGTATTCACCAGGGTCCGTTAGCATCCCTAATAAGTTGGATAAGAAAAAACCTAAATCAATTAACTTTTGGATGCTAGAATTATTTTTCCTCCTTCCACTCCCCCTGCTTCAAATGTCCCACGCAACCGTGAGTCCTCCCATGTCTACTTCTATCAAAAAAGGCCAACCAGTAATTTTTACTGGTCGACCTTATAATACGAACGCATCCGTTCGATTTGTGATCGAATTAAGATTCATTGATTTGCACTAAAGCAGCAATATTGCGATGGGTGGCATAATAATTAACGTGATGAGTGTCCGTTCAAACCGGATAACAATCAACTTCGTAATGCTGATCGGGACTTTCGGTTGATAGGATATACAAGGTATCGCCGCTGAAAAGAACAATATGGATGAAACAGAAACCACGGCAATGATGAACTTAGTTACCAGTGGTGCATCAACTACAAGAAGCGCGCCGGCAGGAACATTTCTGCAATTCCTATAGCTGAAGCTTTTGCAGCCAAAAATGGTTCAGGTATTTGCAATGCCCAGGTAAATGGGTAAAAGATAGCCAAGTAAATTAAATACTGAAGTGTACTCCGCTAATACAATGCTGATGAGACCAACGGATAAAATGGACGGCAGAATGGCTCATTGTCATAAGAAAACCGTCCTTTAAGTTTTTCCATGAATTTCTGCCAAGACTTACTTAATTATTTGCTCCTACCATCGCACTGTTCCAGACACTTCGGAAAAGTCCTTCTTTGAAAACTTCTTCTGGGTCCACATTATCCGAATAATATTCGTCGCTCATTTTATTTATTGGACAAAAACGTACGGTAATGGCAAGGTACGTGATCGCTAAAGAAACCCAAAAGAAAAGCGACCATAGGTCCATAAGCCCGAGGGTTTTTGCTACAACGATCATAAACGTTGCTGAAACCGTTGAAAAGCCAGTTGCAATAATAGCTGCTTCTTCAAGGGTGTATTTTCCTTCTTTATATAGTCGATTCGTAATAAGCATACCAATGGAATAGCTCATACCTGTAGGTCTTGTCGTTCCTTTTGGCGCTGCTCATTGGATACGGGCTTCTCGAATTTTCAGGTGTACTGATGCAGCCGATCATGAGGCCGATATTTAAAACGCCGGGGCGTTCAGCTGTTGATATGGTTGCTGATTTAGCAGGAGTGTTCCTGCCCCTTTTGTGCATAAGAAACAGAGCTAAACGTCACACATCCAACCAAACTTTCTTTTATATGCTTTTTTGCTCCCAACTTGGGAATAAATAGTTCATACACTTACGTTTAATTATCTGTTAAATTGGGGAAATATAATTCAATCGACGATGACTTTATAACTAGGATGGGTATGATGAGAATTAAGGTAAAAAAAATAATATATTACCTGATTAAATTAAGAGGGAAAATCTTTATACCATTTGCCATTTTATACATATTAGTTGCAGCATATATTGCTTTTTCTATAGAGCCAAAGACGTTCGAATCATATTTAACTTCAGTTTACTGGGTTCTTACAACGCTTGCTACGGTTGGTTTTGGTGACTATGCACCGGTCACCGATCTTGGAAAAGCATTTACCATCGGTCTATACATAACGGGTATTGGGCTTGTTAGTCTTTTTATTGGAAAAATCATTAAATCTGTATATCTTATCGAAAAACGTAAAGTTGGTGGAAAAATGAAATATACAGGTAAAAATCATATCATTCTGATTGGATGGAGTGAAAAGTCAAAATCAGCTATTCAAGAAATTTTTAAATCTGATGAAACCATTGATATTGTTATCATTGATAACCTGGAAAAATCACCCATGATGGAGGAGCGTCTGTTTTATGTTCGCGGGGATGCCACCGATGAAGAAACATTACTCCGTGCAAATCTGCCTAAAGCAAAAGGCGTTATCATTTTTGCTGACCAAATAACACAAGATAATTATGCTACAAAGGATCCGTTACTTGTCGATGGAAAGACATTATTAGTTGCCACTGCCATAACGTCCATTGAAGAAAAAACCAATACGCCAATACACGTCACCGCTGAGGTAATCAATCAAAAGCATATTCGTTTATTTGAGCGTGTAAAGGTGGATGAGTTTATTCCTACACAAGAAATGATCTCCCACGCAGCAGTACGATCATTATTTTCTCATGGAGTCACTCACATGTATTCAGAACTCATGAGCTCAAAGTATGAAGAGGCGATGTATGAGATTTCTAAACAAGATGAATGGCGAACCTATCGTGATGCATTCATGTACCTTCTTAATAAAGGGGCCACACTGGTAGCAGATCGTGGTGATCTTAACATAAACCAAAAATTAGATGCACGAATTCCTGATGATGCACAGCTTTTCATTATTTGCGATAAAGAGACCATTTCCAAAATAAATTCAAAAATACATTAGAATCAGGAATCTTTAGGGATGCTATAATAGCATCCCTCAGTTTGTAGGCAAAAGGGTTTTATCTAAAGTTAAAACTAAGTTGATTGGAGCGGGTGTTCGGGCCTCCTGCTTAGAAAAGCGAGTGCATCTCGTTCCCAATCAACTTGCCTGCAAATATGCATCCTTAAATGAATAAGCTTTAAAACAAAGGCTGTTTTCGCATATTTTGTTGCTATTTACGAAGTAGTGCAGTGTGGTTGATTTCCCCTCCAGGTGCTCGCTTTCCTTGGTGCGGGCGGTGAGCCTCCTCGGCGTAAACGCCTGTGGGGTCTCACCTGTCCCGCTGCTCCCGCAGGAGTCTCGCACTTCCGCTCCAATCAACCTAAAATAGTTTTGTTTTAAAAACAACAATCTTTACGAAAAGAGCCAAAACAAAAAAAGAACCTTCAATCAAAGATCGATTAAAGGTTCTGTTGTTTTTAATTTCATTGATGCTTTGATATCCAAAAATTAACTATAAACTAGCTCTTTTTTTTTGCTCAGACCAAGCGTCTCTGATGTTGAAGTTTGAATTTCGTGCAAAAGCTCTGTATTTTCCATTAGTGATTCTCCATAAGAAGGAATCATTTCTTTAATTTTCGGTTCCCACTCTTTCATGCGTTGCGGGAAGCATTTATTAATTACCTCAAGCATAACGTGAACAGCAGTAGAAGCCCCTGGAGAAGCACCTAGCAATGCTGCAATAGAGCCATCGGATGCACTTACAACTTCCGTACCAAATTGAAGTGTACCTTTGCCGCCTTCAGCAGTATCTTTGATAACTTGTACACGTTGGCCAGCTACTACTAAATCCCAATCCTCGCTCTTAGCGTTCGGGATGAACTCTCGTAACTCTTCCATGCGCTGTTCTTTCGATAACATAACTTGCTGGATCAAGTATTTTGTCAATGGCATCTCTTTTGCACCTGCCGCCAACATAGTTAAAACATTATTCGGTTTTACGGAAGTTATTAAATCGAACATTGAACCTGTTTTTAAGAACTTCGGTGAGAAGCCCGCAAATGGTCCAAATAGCAACGATTTTTTATTGTCGATAAAACGTGTATCAAGATGCGGAACAGACATTGGTGGTGCACCAACTTTAGCTTTTCCGTATACTTTCCCATGATGCTGTGCAACAACTTCCGGATTATTACATACCATGAAGTATCCACTTACCGGGAATCCTCCGATATGTTTCCCTTCAGGAATGCCGGATTTTTGCAATAAATGCAAGCTTCCGCCCCCGCCTCCGATAAAGACGAATTTAGCATTATGACGTTCTACGCTACCGGTATCGACATTACGCACTTTTAATTCCCATGAGCCATCACTGGCACGTTTAACATTATCAACACTATGTTTATATTTGATATCGACGTTTTGAGCCTTTAAGTGGTCAAACAACATGCGTGTCAGAGCACCGAAGTTAACGTCTGTACCGTAATCAATTTTTGTTGCCGCTATAGATTCATTCGATGGACGGTCTTGCATAATAAGTGGAATCCATTCCATCAGTTTTGCTGGGTCATCGGAATACTCCATACCTTGGAACAGAGGATTTTTGGACAGCGCTTCAAAACGTTTCTTTAAGAACGCTACATTGTTATCCCCTTGCACCATACTCATATGAGGCAATGGCATGATAAAGTCTTGCGGATTATCAATCAGCTTACAGTTTACAAGATACGACCAAAACTGCAATGAAACTTGGAACTGTTCATTTATTTTAATTGCTTTGCTAATATCTATAGATCCGTCAGCTTTTTCGGATGTATAGTTAAGCTCGCACAGCGCAGAATGTCCCGTACCCGCATTATTCCATTCGTTAGAGCTTTCTTCTCCTGCGTTTGCAAGCTTCTCAAATACTTTGATTTCCCATTCCGGTGCTAACTCTTTCAGTAATGATCCCAAAGTCGCGCTCATGACTCCGCCGCCAATTAAGATAACGTCTGTTTGTTTCTGTATGTTGCTCATTATAACCTTCCTTATCCCCTATATTTGCAAAAAAGATGTAGGCGCTCCTGCTTAGGTGTCAAAAAAAGCCCGGCACGAACTAGGAACACACCTTTTCTGTCTCCTTATAACTATATCATAATCTATTATTATTATTTCATAGATTAAAATATTCTACTATTACTTTTTTTGTTAAAATGTTGATTTTGAAAAGAAATTAGCTTAAACTTATCCGCCCCGATAGTCGCATTAAAAGATTTCTTCAGTAACTCCCCATCATTGAAGGAAGAAACTGTTAGTGAAATAATATTGACAGATTCGAAAAAGCCAGGAAAATACACATTTATTGACAAAAACAGAAGGAAAATTAGAACTTTCTGTAACCATTTCCCTAAAAAACTAGGGACTTCCTGAAATTGCTAAACTCTTAACTTTTTAACTAGTATCATAAATTCCACCCAATTATTAGATATTATAACAATACCAATAATTACTGAAAATTAAACCAGTATAAGGTAATATCACCGGTAATATTCTTAATTTTAAGACTTATCTCATAGTCCCTCATTAATATAATTTCTTAACTTATTGCTATTACAAAAAAACATTATTTCTCTTATTTTCGCAAAAAGATATTTTCAACTTTATGTTCCGACCCTTTTTTCAAGATGAGTTTTGCCCGTCCTTTTGTCGGCAGTATATTTTCATGTAAATTTTTCAAATTAATTTCTTCCCAAATTTGAGTCGCTTTTTTTATGGCCTGTTCTTTAGAAAAGTCAATATAACGATGGAAATAGGATTCGGGACTTTGAAATGCAGTCTTTTGAAGTAAAAGGAACCTTTCGACATACCACCGCTCTATGTCGTTAACATCTGCATCTACATAGAGTGAGAAATCAAAAAAGTCACTGACGAATACTTGATTTTCCTTGTCAACTTGAAGAACATTAACACCTTCCACTATTAAAATATCCGGATTACAGATCGTCTGCACTTCATTTGGCAAAATGTCATACTTCAAATGTGAGTAGATTGGAACTTCCAATTTATTTTTTCCCGCTTTTACATCTCCGATAAGATTGATTAATTTTTGGGTATCATAACTTTCAGGAAACCCTTTTCTTTTCATCAATCCTTTTTCTTCTAAAAGATCATTTGGGTACAAAAAACCGTCGGTAGTGACAAGACCTACGTTTCTGTGATTATCCCATCTGGATAATAAAGTCTGAAGCAACCTTGCAGTCGTACTCTTTCCTACAGCAACACTCCCTGCAATCCCAATGATATAAGGTACTTTTTTAGCATCAGTTTTTAGAAATGAAGAAGTGGCTGTGTTAAGCTGCTGAGATGCCTCAACATGTAAATTGATCAAACGGGTCAAGGGCAAATAAACCTCTTCCACTTCCTGAATGGATATTTCTTCATTTATTCCTTTTAAGTTATCCAATTCTTCTTCTGTTAAAGGAAGAGGGGTATGGTTTCGCAAAGATGCCCACTTTTTTCGATTGAATTCAAAATAGGGAGTATAGGAACTCATGATTTTTCGTTACCTCACTTTTTAGAGTTACTATCAGTTTAACAAGGATGATGTCCATAAAAAAGAAGTTCCTGATCCCTTATTCACTAAATTGATTAAGCTTTGAATGATAACCCACCTGTCTCCAAAGCTTCCCTAAGTTTCGGTAAAGAAGCTGGTCCCATACCGTGGAATTTCAAAATCTCTTTTTCACTATATGCTGATAGCTGTTGTAAAGAGGTTACCCCATTGCTTTCCAATGCACGTCTGGCAGGTGCCGAGAGCACTGAAAGGAATCCTGTATCAGGTTTTCGTTCCTGCTCACATTCAGGGCAGGTCGGACAGTCGCTGGATTTATAGTATTTGTGTCCCTTTTCGCAAGTCCTCAAATTCTTCTTTGAAGTGGTCATTGTCAATTTCTCCTTTTCTTCTGAATTTTAAGTCCAAACATAAAAAGTTCACCCTTCACAATGAAGCAACCATTTTAATCCATTTTATCATTAATTTCATTGGAAAAGGGCTGCCGCAGCAACCCTTTGCAAAACGCAAAGTGAATGATGGATTAACCCACTTTGTCCTCCTTCTTAGCCTCTGTTTGAGCATTTGCTTGTACACGCTTGTCTATTCCAAAAGCGAAATAACTGATTGCTACGATAGCCAGAAAACCTATTCCAACCATAAGAGATATACGTGTGTCATCATTAAACCACATACCGATCAATACCATGATCAAAAAAGCGATGGTCAGGTAGTTTGTAACAGGTGCAAACGGCATCTTGAATGGATGATTGTGCATTTCAGCTTTTTTGACCTTCCTGAATTTAATTTGACTGATCAGAATGACAAACCATGGAATCATTCCAGGAAGTACACTCGCACTGTATACATGCACAAATAAATTTTCTGGTGCAATATAACTTAAAACAACCCCAATCGCTAAACCGACGATCACTCCGAACGTACCGAATAAAGGGACACCGCTATTAGATACTTTTGCAAAGAACTTTGGCGCTTGCCCATTCACCCCTAATGTGTAAAGCATGCGTCCTGCACTGTAAATACCACTATTGCAGCCAGACATTGCAGCCGTGATTACGACAAAATTAATGATTCCGGCTGCTGCCGTGATACCAACCTTCGCAAAGGTCGCAACAAATGGACTGCCAATCGAACTTAATTGATCCCAAGGGTAAACGGTTACAATAATGAAGATCGCACCGATATAGAAGATTAAAATACGCCAAATGGTACTTTGAATCGCTTTGGTTATCGTTTTTTGCGGATCTTTTGCTTCACCAGCCGTAATCCCGATTAATTCTACACCTTGATAAGCGGCAACCACAAGTGAGAGAGCAAAGAAGAAGCCCTTCCAGCCGCCTGTAAATAAACCGCCATGTTCCCAAAGATTCGATAACCCTAAAGCTTCCCCACCGTTACCGATCCCAAAGAAAATCAGTCCAAACCCTGCAACGATCATTAAAATAATCGTTACGATTTTAATCAGTGCAAACCAAAATTCAATTTCCCCAAAGGACTTAACGGAAATTAAGTTCGCTACTCCAAGAATCACCATTGCAATTAAACCTGGAATCCAAGCAGGGAGATCAGGGTACCAATACTGCATGTACGTCCCCACTGCAATAATTTCTGCCATCCCGACGATAACCCACTGGAACCAGTTACTCCAAGCTGTCATATACCCTGCCAATGGATGAATGTACTTATAACCAAATGTTGCAAATGACCCTGTACTTGGCTCTAAGTACAACATTTCCCCCATTGCGCGCATGATCAAGAATATAAATAAACCAGAGATCGCATAAGCTAACATTACAGACGGACCTGTCCATTGAATCGTGCTGGCTGAACCCATGAATAAACCGACACCAATCGTTCCGCCCAAAGCGATCATCTGAATATGACGACCTTTCAAGTCCCTATTCAAATCTTTGTTTGCCATTCCATTTCCCCCTACACTACTAATAGTCGAAATTTTATGCAAGATGCTTATTACACTCCCTATTTAGTATAGAAATGATATAGAAGGCACCACTTTATTTAATCTTTCTTAAAGCCGCCTCATAAAATCACTCTTCACTTTTAAGCATTCCTGACAGTTGGAAAGATTACTATCCATTTTCATGTTAATTCTTTATTCTGTCCGAGGTGCCATAGAAAGCGCTTACTTTTTACCGGTATAACAAGTTCACCCCTTAAACGTAAAAATTCCCCTGTATAAAATAACTCGAATAAAAGAGTTTTGCAACTCTTTTATTCGGCTTGCAGGTTTATTACGCTGTTACCAAAAGGGACTTTAATCTCAGCTTTAACAACATATCATTGGTCATTTTCTCCAAATCATATTCCGCCTTGAATCCCCACTCTTCCTTTGCACATGTTGAATCAATTGTATTTGGCCAACTGTCTGCAATGGACTGTCTTACAGGATCGACTTCATAATTCATGACAAATTCCGGTATATGCTTTTTAATTTCGGCAGCAATTTGCTCCGGATCAAAGCTCATGGCAGAAACATTGAAAGAATTCCGATGTTTCAATTTTGAAGCATCTGCCTCCATTAAAGCAATGATGGCAGCTAAAGCGTCCGGCATATACATCATGTCCATAGACGTTCCCTTATCAATGTAAGAAGTATATCGCTTGTTTTTAATCGCTTCATAGTAAATTTCAACTGCATAGTCGGTAGTTCCGCCGCCAGGAGGTGTGACATACGAAATCAGTCCCGGGAATCGAAGCCCCCTCGTATCAACCCCAAATTTATGATGATAATAATCACATAATAACTCTCCGGATACTTTATTCACGCCGTACATCGTATTCGGCCGTTGAATGATGTCTTGCGGTGTCCAATCTTTAGGAGTGGTTGGACCAAACGCACCAATGGAACTAGGTGTGAATAATTGGCAATCGAGTTCTCGTGCCGTTTCCAAAGCATTGACCAATCCGCCCATGTTTAAATGCCAAGCTAAAAGCGGCTTCTTTTCAGCTGTTGCCGACAATAAAGCGGCCAAATGTATGATCGTATCCACTTCATGTTTTTTTGCCATGTTAAACATCGCTTTTTCATCCGTAACATCCAAAACTTCAAATGGACCTGATTGAGCAACATCGCTGTCCGTTTTTCGGATATCTGTCGCAATGATATTGTCAGCTCCATAAACCTCTCTCATTTTTAGCGTCAGTTCTGAACCAATTTGACCTAAAGCTCCCGTTACCAAGACCTTTTTCATCAAAAATCCCTCCCCATGTTTTAAACTCCGAAACAAGCAATCTACTTATATGATCGACATCTCTTTTCCTACTTTTTTATAAATGGCCAATGCGCTATCCAACATCTCTTTTGTATGAGCCGCAGTAGGCATATTCCTCACTCTTCCTGTACCTTTTGGAACGGTAGGGAATACGATGGATTTAGCATACACACCTTCTTCATTCAGCCTCTTGCTGAATTGCTGCGTTTTTGCTTCATCACCTATAATGCAAGGCGTGATCGGTGTTTCGCTCTCCCCGATATCAAACCCTATTTCTTTTAGGCCTTTTTTCAAGTAATCGCTATTTTCCCAAAGCTTATTTTGAAGTTCTGAGCTATTCATCAAAATATTGATGGCTTCTATGCTAGCTGCAACTGCTCCCGGTGTGGCAGCCGTTGAAAATAAAAATGGACGGCTTCTCACCTTTAACCAATCAATCAAATCTTTCTTTCCTGCTACATAGCCCCCCACAACACCAATGGCTTTGGATAATGTCCCAATTTGGAAATCCACTTTATCCGATAACCCAAAATGCTTAACCGTTCCTGCACCATTACCTAATACACCCGAACCATGCGCATCATCAACATACGTAATTAAGTCGAACTCTTCGGCAATCTTCACAATTTCAGGAAGTTTGGCTATATCCCCATCCATCGAGAACACTCCGTCGGTAATGATCATGATCTTGTTATACAATCCGGACTCCTTTGCTTGACGTGCTTTTGTCCGTAAATCATCCATGTCGGAATGGATAAAGGGAATGATTTTTGCCTTGGAAAGTCGGCATCCATCAATGATTGAAGCATGATTCAGTTCATCTGAAAGAATGGCATCATTTTTATCCATCACTCCTGAAATCGCTGCCATATTACAGTTAAATCCAGATTGATAAGCAATGGCTGCTTCTGTATGCTTAAACTCGGCGAGCTTTTCTTCTAATTTGACATGAATATCTAACGTTCCGTTGATCGTACGAACGGCACCTGCACCGACGCCATATGTTTTCGTCGCTTCTATGCAAGCCTCTATTAATCGTCTATCTGTTGCTAAACCTAAATAATTATTGGATGATAAATTAATTAGCTCCCTGCCCGCAATCGTGATAACCGGACCATTAGCACCTTCCACTGGATCAATAACGTTGTAAAGTCCCTTTTCTTTTAAATCTTCCAAATTTTCTTTCAAAAATTCATTTAATATTTCACTTGACATTTAATATACCCCCTTATTGATGGTTGGAATAAATGCAGGATTTTTTTATATTTTACACCTATTTTAAAAATATTGTATTTTTTCCCTTTTTTCCAAAAATACACGTGTCTTCTCCAAAAACACACACAGTATTAGTGCAAATCCCTTTATACTAAGTGTTATAACACTCATAATAATGGATAATTTTAATGTTGTCCATATTGTGTGGACAAAAAAATTTGAATTTTTGTAGTTCTTACAATCAACATCCGTCTAAAATGCGTTTATATCAATGAAAACACGAAGAGAATTTCATCAATTTTCCAAAGCAAACGATGTTATATCTACTGGTTTTTTGGAGACCTTAACCATTAACCTAATTAAGGAGGGGTATAGTGAAAACGGAAGATGAAAAAACCTCAGAAGGCCTAAATGAGATTTTTGAGATTATCAATGCAAAAGGTGACATTGGAGAATTAAAAGAAATCATCCAAAAACCTGATGAACAAACAAATGAAGACAAGTAAACCAAGGGGAGAAATCCACTTTCAGTTTGTTGACAAAAGGAAGTTCAGAATGGTTCATTCCTGATCATGAACTGGGGCTTATTTCCCTCTCCAGGCAATCGCTTTCCTCGGGGGCTTTGCCCTGAGGGGTCGCTTTTTTAAGCAGGAGTCCCGTTCACCCGCTCTAATCAACTGGATTGGTTTTTAAAGATAAAAACCGCAGGCAAACCCGAGTTCTTCCAATTCGTCCATAGTCAGCAAGGGGATTAATTATCCTCTTTTTTGTCTGTTTTACATTGTACTAATGGACGCTTAAGTCCATTACAACAATACAAAATGAGCTGATGATCAGCTCGGATATTGAATTGAATCTCACGTCCAAAAAACAAAAAAGTCATGCAAAAGAATGGGATAAAGGCGCTAAGAAAAAGGATTTTGCCTATTTCTCTTCCTTGTCCACAATCGATGCATAACTAACAAAATTACTCCTCTACTGCACTAATCCTATGACAATAATGCTCCCCATAAATCAGATTTCCATGTCCCACCGTTCCTTTTCGGCCTCCTTCATCTGTTTTTCCGTTTTCTCGGGATGAACAGTACGGAATTTATGGTGGTCAGCCGGGATGATTTCGATCATCTTTTCTATCATATCTTCCGGATCGAATTGGTTTTTTAATCCCTTTTCTTGCTTTTTCATATCCTCTGCTCTTGTAAAATTCTTTTCTCCATCGTACCATTTCCATTTTTCCTCAGCTGCCCTGTCGTTAAAACCGGTATTGTATGCACCCGGATTGATGGTCGCAACCTGCACCCCAAACTCCTCCAGCTCATCCTTTAAAGTTAATGCCATTCCCTCGATGGCATGTTTGGTTGCTGCATACGGGCCGCCGTAAGGTGTCGTTATGATCCCAGCCATTGAACTTAAGAACACGATTTTCCCTTTTCCTTTTTTGACCATCTTTCTTGCAGCAAACTGAACGGATTCTAGTGTAGCGAAAACATTCACTTCGAAGATCGCCCTGAATCGGTCCATCGGCATTTCTCCGAGCGGCCCTCCTTCATTGATCGCCGCATTTGCAACAAATACATCAAAGTCATGATTATCAATTCTTGCTCGATCACGTTCATTTGTAATATCCAATTTGAAGACTTCCATATCCAAGCCCCGTTCCCGCTCCTCCCTCATAAGATCCGTTTTCTAGGAAGTGATTTCCGTTGTGGCAATTACACGGTGCCCCAGCTTTGCTAACCCGAGTGCAGCTCCTCTTCCAAGCCCGCTGCCCGCTCCAGTAATGAAAATTGTTTTACCCATCTTTCATTCATCAAGTTTCTCTATGTCTCTTCTTCCCATAAACGAATGGTAAAAACCATTTAAAATGGTCTGCCTATATGCGTGTTTATCCGTTCTTTTAAAAGGGGGAAAAAACTATTTCAAGTTTATTCCTGCATCTATATTCAAGTTAAGTGCATAATTAACAAGAAGAGATATTCAGAGAAATAAAGGAGAAATGGCCATGCATGATAAAAATATCACGATTGCCGGCAGCGGCGTTTTAGGAAGTCAGATCGCATTTCAAACTGCATTCAAAGGGTTCAACGTGTCAGTATATGACATCAATGATGAAGCATTGGAACGTGCAAAAGATAGGATCACTAATTTGAAGCCATACTATAAAGAAGACATAGGAGCTACAGAGGAAAATCTTAATACTGCTTATGCCCGCATATCTTTCCACAGTGATTTATCTACGGCAGTTGCCAAAGCTGACCTTGTGATTGAAGCGATTCCGGAAGTGGTTCAAATCAAAACGGATTTTTACACAGAGTTAGGAAAAGTCGCTCCTGAAAAAACAATTTTCGCTACAAACTCTTCTACATTATTACCAAGCCAATTTGCCGAAGCGACAGGCCGCCCAAAAAAATTCCTGGCTTTACACTTCGCTAATGAAATCTGGAAAAACAATACCGCAGAAATCATGAAACATCCTGGAACGGATAATGAAGTGTTCGAGGAAGTGATTGAATTTGCAAAAGCGATTGGAATGGTTCCTCTGCCTTTACATAAAGAGCAGCCAGGCTATATATTGAATTCCTTATTGGTTCCTCTTTTGGATGCTGCCCAAATGCTCTTATTAAAAGGAGTGGCTGATACGGAAACCATCGATAAAACGTGGATGGTCGCAACAGGAGCACCTCTTGGACCTTTCGCCATTATAGATGTGGTAGGAATCAATACCGCTTATAATATTTCACTTGCAAAAGCGAAAGCGACAGGTGATCCAGAAGTTGAAAAGCTGGCTAACCTATTGAAAACGGAGTATATCGATAAAGGGAAAATCGGAAGAGAAGCAGGAGAAGGCTTCTATAAATATCCTAACCCCAATTTCGCAAAACCAGACTTTTTAAGAGGCTAATGAACTCGTATTTACTATGCAGAGGGTGTCCTGGGGGTGCCTTCTGTTTTTAAATGAATTCTCACTTCCTAATGTCTTCGAATAGAAAAAGACCCTGAAATCGGAAAAGTACTTTTCACGAAATCAAGGCCTAAATATCATGATGTGCACGATAAAAACAGTAACGAACCCTTATCCCCTATACCTCAAAGTTAATCCTTTTAAGAAATTCCTGGCGTATCGATCTCCGCACTCTTTATAATTCCTATGACCCACTTTTCTTAATATAGCGCTTAATTCCCCTTTGGTTATCATGACTCCTGCTTCTTCCAAAATATCAATCATATCCTCACTGGTTAATGATAATGCTATTTTCAGTTTCTTCAGAAGGATATTATTCACACTTTCCTTATGCTTTACAGCCGGTGCCTGACTTTGAGGCTGACCAGGTTTTGGCTCTTGTCTCCCTCTTTTAAAAATGATCAAACCATTTAAAAAGGACTCTAGCATCATGTTATTGCAGTTTACCCCATCATCAGCTTCATCCAAATCATCATATTCTTCATATTCATCATAATAATCATCTTTTGGTTTTGTGAGCATCTGCATGACTTCTTCCATTGTCACTTCGATCTCCCCAAGTTTAAATATCTCAACCATATCTTTATTTTTAATATCCAACGCATATCTTAATCGAATTAATATATCATGATTATGCATCCAAAACCCTCCTATGTATTTCTCGATTTTCACAGTACTTTCATTATTTCACAAATGGTTGGAAATAAACGCAGATTAAAATCCGAGAACCTTTTACAGATTCCCGGATCACTCTGCTTATTCTTTAATCAGCTTCAATGACGTTACTACTTCCACATGGCTCGTTTGCGGGAACATGTCCACGGGCTGCATGGCCTCCACTCGATATGATGAACCCAGTTCTTGTAAGTCCTTCGCCAATGTGGACGGGTTGCATGATACGTACACTATGGTTTTCGGTTTAACTTTCAAGATTGTCTGCAGTAAAGATTGGTCACAGCCGGATCTTGGCGGGTCGACGACCAGTACGTCCGGTTTCCAGCCTTCTTTGGTCCAGCGTGGAAGGATATTCTCGGCTTTGCCTGTTTCATAGTATACATTGTTGCGTTTATGTTTTTTGGCATTTTTCTTGGCGTCCTCAATGGATTCTTTGATGACGTCCATTCCTCTGACTTCCTTGGCGTTTTCAGATAGCCATAGCCCAATGGTTCCAACACCGCAATAAGCGTCAACCACTTTTTCCGTGCCGGTTAAGGCTGCTGCTTTTTTCACTTCATCATATAAGCGAACAGTTTGAACCGGGTTAAGCTGGAAGAATGTACGGGCTGATAGTTCGTATGATAGGTCACCCAATGTTTCGTTGATGACTTTTTCGCCTGCCAGGTGAATCGTTTTTTCGCCAAAGATTAGTGATGTGTCCCGGTTATTGATGTTTTGTACGACCGATTTCACTTCTGGCAATTGGTCACGAATTTGTTTTAGCAACTGATCTTTTTGTGGAATTTCCTCCGCTCCCGTAACAAGGACAACCTGGACTTCACCTGTTTCAAATCCTACCCGTGTAATGACAGTACGGATGACACCTTTTCTTTTTCTTTCGTTATAAATCGAGATGTTCAGGTTCTTCAGTATCTTTTTCACTGTACGAGTTACCTTATTCGTTGCCTTATGCTGTACAAGGCAATTCGGGATATCGATCAGTGTATGGGAATTCATGCCATAAAGGCCTGCAATCAACTTGCCATCTTTTTGGCCGACTTGGTACTGACTTTTATTGCGATAATTCCAAGGATCTTCCATGCCGATCGTTTCTTTTATATTTAATGAAGAAACTGGGAATTTCGAATGACGTTCCATCGCTTGAATGACGATATCGCGTTTTTCAACAAGCTGCTGGTCATAGCTCAAATGCTGCAACTGACAACCGCCGCATTCAGCGTAAACCGGACATGGCGCAGCAATGCGATGCGGTGATTCTTTACGGATGGTTTTTATTTTCGCCTCGGTGAAGTTTGGCTGAACCTTTGTAACCAAAGCTACAATTTCCTCACCAGGTAATGCTCCAGGGACGAAGACGACTTTCTTTTTGAAATAACCGACTCCCTCTCCGTTAATTCCCAGCCGTTTAATCGTAAGGGGAAGGGTTTGATTCACTTCTAGTTTTGTATCTTGAATGTTTGTCATTTCTTTTCACTCCGTTTTTCAATACTTCTCCACAAATAGAGGGAAGCGTAGCTTAGATATGGAGCCCATTTCACACTATAGAACTCCATTTCTTCTTGGGTTGGCTTTTGCGGTAAGCCATATAATATTTTCAAGGCATTTTGAATGCCAATGTCGGCTTTAGGAAATAGGTTCGGCCGGCCAAGTCCAAAAAGCAGGAAGTTTTCAGCCGTCCATCTACCGATACCGCGTATTTTTATTAGTGTATCCATAACCTCTTGATCGGATAGCTTTTCCATTATATCAAGGTTGAGATGGCCCTGAATGATCTGCTCGGAAAGTCCGATGACGTATTCCGCTTTCCGGCCACTGAATTGAATGGCTCTTAATTGCTCGATTTGTAGTTGGGCGGTTGTTTCCGGTGTCGGATAAAACCAGGCGCCTTCCATCTGGAAGCCGAAGGTTTTAACGAATCGTTCCGTGAGCGTATGGGCAAAAGATAAGTTCAATTGCTGATGTATGATGCATTTCACGAGGCAACTGTAGTAATCGAAGTCCAAGACGATGGCAGTACCGCGGTGCTCTTCGAAGATTTCCCGCAAATCGGATTCCCGGAAGTGCCGGGAAACGCCTTCCAATGGCTCATGCCAATGAAAAACCTTTTTTAACCGTTCGATTGATTTTGACTTGTACACCTCTGATTGACCTTTGATGATAAAAGATGGTTCATCGATATTTCCTATTGCCTGAACCTGCAAAACGATCGGTTCTTTTTCTATATATAGCGGAACTTTTACCGTCCTGTTAGTAAAATCAACTACCTGAAGTGGGTCTAACGATAATCGTTCGAGAACAAGATCGAAATTATAGGGTCCTTGAACCTGTAATTTTTCTGTCCACACAAGCGATCCATCCTTTAGCAGTTTTCCACGTATTATAGCATGTTTCCTGAAATATTACTTGAAATTGAGAAGAATGGATAAAAGCGGGACCTGAAATATTACGACAGGACCCGCTTCTCACTTTAATAAAGCATTCGGTTCGGCAACTGTTTCTCAATCATTAATTCATCAAGGCTACCAAAGGTGTACCCCTGTTTTTCAAGATCCGTCAGAATTGAGTCCAATGCTTCCGCATTATCCTTCGATACGGTATGCAATAATAAAATCGCGCCGGGATGAATCTGCTTAAGCACTTCATCATGTGCAAAAGCAGCACCCTTTTGTTGATCTACAATCCAGTCCCTATATGCCAGTGACCAGAAGATGTGGTAATATCCTTCTTTTTTTGCGACCCTCATTGTTCTCTCATTAAATACGCCACGAGGCGGCCTTAAATAGTTCATTCCCTTTTGCCCCGTTAATTTTTCCGTTGCTTCTTTTACCCGCTCAAGTTCGGTGCGGATCACATCGTCCGTCACGCTGGTCATATCCGGATGGTTCCATGAATGGTTTCCTACGATATGCCCCTCATTGGCCATACGGACAACAAGCTCAGGTGCCGTTTTTAAGTAATGACCCGTGACAAAAAAAGCTCCAGGAGCACCATGTTTCTTCAGAACATCTAAAATCTGGGCCGTATAGCCATTTTCATAACCGTTATCAAAGGTTAAATAAACGACTTTTTTCTTTGTATCCCCCTTATAAATCGCTTCATATTCAGGCAGCATTTCATTGAATTTTTTTCCGGCATCGGCAGGTGTACCATTTTTCCCTTTATTGAATCCCCAATTATAGGATTCTGCAAAAGCTGGACTGGCCAAAGAGCATATCAAGCATATAAAAGCGGATAAAATCACCATTTTTTTCATTGGAACATCCCCCATGTCTTTTTTCTTATTGTTTGGAACATGGAGATTTATATGCATGATATTGTGAAGGTCGAATTCCTTCCGCAAAACAAAAAAAGGCCCTTCCTCCGAAAAGGATAGGCCTCCATGTTTTGTTTATCCTTTAAATAACGCTTGTGCCGCCTTCCAAATAATGGCGATAGCGAAAATGAGAACGATTACAATTCCGACTACGTCAAGGAATGTTTCAAGACCGGAGAAAATCGTGTTTGCCACAGGAAGTTGGATGAAAGCAAAACCAGTTATCATGGCGAAAAAGAATAAGATGTAGTTATTCTGCATGAAAATCCCTCCTTTCTCTTCTAATGTATGTGCGACCATTCCAAAAGATTGTACTTTTCTGAGGTAATTTTCGCCTTTTTTTTCATATACATGTACCAAGGGGGGAATGTAATGCTGGAATGGGTTATCACTCTTGGCTTTGTTGGTTGTCTTGGTTTAAGTGGTGGAGTGTTTGTTCATTTTGTGAAAAGCGGATTGAATTTGGAGGATTCATCAAGGATCGATCCACTGCCGGAAATCAAAGAGTAAGATATGCAAAAGACGCTCAACCTTTGGTGAGCGTCTTTTGCCAAACATTTATTTAAATACCGGTTCTTTGAATTGTGCCAATTTTTCCAATGAAGATTGCTGAACGTCTTTATGCAGACTGTTTCCATGTGAATCCATGGTAACTACTGCAGTGAATCCTTCAACATTCAGATGCCACATTGCTTCTGGAATACCAAATTCAGTGAAGTTCACACCCTCGACGGATTTGATGCAGTCTGCATAATATTGAGCAGCCCCGCCGATTGCATTTAGATAAACGCCGCCGTGTTCACTTAATGCTTCTAGTGTTTTTGGTCCCATTCCGCCTTTACCGATAACTGCACGGATGCCGAATCGCTTCATGATATCGCCTTGGTATGGTTCTTCACGAATACTTGTTGTTGGTCCGGCGGCCTTCACATGCCATTTGCCCTCTTCATCCTTCAGCATAACTGGTCCACAGTGATAGATGATTTGTCCATCCAGGTCGATTGGTGCAGGATTTTCAGATAAGTGCTTGTGGATAGCGTCACGGCCTGTATACATTCTGCCATTAATATGAACTACGTCACCCACTTTTAATTCACGGATTTGTTCTTCCGTGATTGGTGCTTGCAGGGTGATTTCACGGGAAGCTTCAACGTCCGATTCTGCAGCGGCTGCCACTTCATCCTTCGCTGCTTTTTCTGCTTCCAGAGCAAAGTCGATTTTCTCGCCTTCTTGATACAACCACTCATTGATTTCGCCCGTTTCAGGATTGACTTTCACTCCTAAACGGCGGAACGCCCAGCAGTTGTAAGCAACGGATACGAAAAAGCTTGCCGGAATACGGTGCATGACACCGATTTTACATCCAAGCAGTGTAGTTTCGCCGCCAAAGCCCATTGTGCCGATGCCCAATTCATTAGCAGTCTTCATGATGTAATCTTCAAGTTGACGAAGATCTTCATTCGGATTCACATCTTCATTACTGCGGAAAAGTTGAGCCTTAGCCAGATCATATCCGGATGAACGGTCCCCTCCGATACCCACGCCGATGAAGCCGGCACTGCAGCCTTGTCCTTGTGCTTGGTAGACAGAGTGAAGGATACATTTACGGATTCCGTCCAAATCACGGCCCGCTTTTCCCAATCCTTCAAGTTCCATAGGCAGACTGTATTGGATGTTTTTATTTTCACAGCCGCCGCCTTTTAAGATGAGACGAACATCAATATAGTCTTTTTCCCATTGATCGAATTTAATGACAGGAAGACCTTCCCCAAGGTTATCCCCGCTATTTTCACCCGATAAAGAATCAACTGCGTTTGGACGAAGTTTTCCGCCTTTTGTCGCTAAAATGATTGCATTTCGAATTGCTTTTTTTATTTCAAGTTGGTTCACGCCAACTGGAGTTTTTATTTTGAAAGTCGGCAGACCAGTATCCTGGCAAATCGGTGATACATTGTCGTCAGCCATTGTAATATTATTCGTGATGGTGGTCAGGCTCAATGCAGAACGAGTACCTGCATTTTCACGTTGTTTTGCACTTTTGACCGCACGACGAACATCCTTTGGAAGATTCGTTGAAGTTTCAACGATAAGACTGTACATACTTTCTTGGAATTTTTGAATATCCAAATTTCTCTTCCCCCTCTTATTTCCCCTAGATTAGATTTAATCATTTCCCTGCTTCTCTATAAATAGTGAATGATTCACACCCGTTTTATTATACATCTAACATAATCTTTCGAAAACAAGTAATTATTTTTCTTAATGAACAGCAATTTAGAGAGAAATGAGTAAAGCGCCAGAAATAGCCCATATGTTAAATTTAATCACCAAACATTTCCATCAAAAAAGGACGACGAAGTTTCTCGTCATCCCTTCATGAATATTAACATTGAAAAAATCATACTATCGAAACAGATATTAGTCTTCGCGGGTTTTGAATTGTTCCACTTTACCTTCCAAATCATCTATCATGCCGATTAAACGGTCTATATCTTCCAACTCCGTATTTTCCGGTTCGATATGATCAAGAACTTCCATGAACATCGTGAGGCGTTCTTTTAAGTATGTTAATTGTTCGTTTTTACCTGTAATGGATTTTCCCATGAGGCACTCTCCTTCCGTTCTTCTTTCATCGTAACGAAATCTGCTTGAAAGTGCAATGGCAAGCTATAAATGCAGCTCTTCGCCATTTGACAATTTTTGTCCCCATTGTTCATAATGGGTTAGTGCATTATTACGTAAGGAGTTTTAAATATGTCAATAATCAAGCAAGATCTTTTAACACCAATTACACCCAAGTATGATCCTTGGGAAGCATATATGGACGTTGAACAATATGGAAAACTCAGCCTTACCAATGTGGAGTTCACCACCACCACCCTTTGCAATATGCGTTGTGAGCATTGTGCCGTCGGTTACACACTCCAGCCCAAGGACCCGGATGCACTGCCTCTGGAATTACTGATCCAGCGCCTTGATGAGATCCCTTTGCTTCGCTCGCTCAGCATTACTGGCGGGGAACCGATGCTTTCAAGAAAACAAGTGAAGAGTTATGTTTTGCCTCTATTGAAATATGCCCGTAGTCGCGGGGTCCGGACACAAATCAATTCCAATTTGACCCTTGACTTGGAACGGTATGAGGAAATCATTCCTTATTTGGATGTTCTCCACATTTCCCATAATTGGGGAACGATCGATGAATTCATTGATATCGGCTTTGCCATGATGGACCGAAAACCATCCCGGGAACAGCGAAAGAAATTATTTGATAAAATGATCGAAAATTCCCGTGCCCTGACAAAGGCTGGTGTACTGGTATCTGCGGAAACGATGCTTAATAAACGTACATTGCCTCATCTTGAGCATATACACAGGCAGATCGTCGATGAAATGGGATGTCAAAGGCATGAAATTCATCCGATGTATCCAAGCGATTTCGCTTCGGCACTTGAAACTTTATCACTGGACAAAATGCGTGAAGCGATTCATCATTTGCTTGATATCCGAGATGAAAATGTTTGGATGCTTTTCGGTACCCTGCCATTTTATCCTTGCAATAACAGTATAGAGGATATTAAGCTGCTTCAACGCCTTTATGGTTCACATAAAGTGACTGTGCGAAATGATCCTGATGGACGATCACGGTTGAACATCAATATTTTCACCGGGGAAGTGATCGTGACCGATTTTGGGGACGCGCCTACATTAGGGAATATCAAAGATCAGCCCTTGACCGAATCCTATGAAACATGGATGAACTCGAAACTGGCCAATGAATTGAATTGCCACTGCCCGGCAGTCAAATGTCTTGGCCCGAATGTACTCGTCAAAAATGCATACTACCCGAAAGAGGACTTCAGGATCAGAAAGTCAACCATATGAAGAAAAACTCGCCAATCCGGCGAGTTTTTCAATTTACCTGGGTTGCTGTGAGACTGTAAAACTGAAGGAAACATGGTCCTGAACCGGTATCCATGCACCGATGCCTTGGGAAGTGATGTTCTTTATCGTAATGGTTCTTTTATTTCCTTTTAGGTTCAAATACACTTCCCCATATGTGACCTTGCCTTTTTCATTTACGGCGGAAGCAAAACTGGATAAGTAACCAATCCTATTTGACGCAACATTGTATACTTGATCTTTTTTCGTACCAGCTCCAATGATCGTTTCAAAAGCCAAAGGCAAATTCGTTTTCTCGGTGGCTTTTAACAGCATCATCTTTTGAACATCCTCAGCCTTAGGAATTTTCGCCGTCAGACCGCCACTTACTGCCTTCTGACTTTCCTGGACATAACGGATCTTATATGGAACTTCACCGCCGCGATTATCATAGTAATTCGTATTGATTTTTTGGTATTCCCAGTTTGGTGCCGTTTCCGAAGACTCATAATTCAAGGCCCAATGACCAAGGTAAATGGTCGCCCTGTATCCAAAAGCAAGCGGGGCCTTTGCAATTGCGGATTCATTCAACATTTGGATGAGTTCTGGATTTTCAATCTTGATATCCGACGATTCGATCAATTGTTCGGCAAGATTACTTGGCTGTAGCATCGGAAGATCCTGGGTCGGGTTCGGATACGTATTCTCCTTTGCAATATTCAATACGGAAGGAGGAATATTCACCTTATTCGGATTTGCTTTGACTTCTGGTATATCTGCTGCAAAACTTACATTCGCCTGTATGAAGGCAATTAGGGCAATCATCGTAATAAGAATAGTTCTTCTCATGCTGTCGCACTCCTTTTGAGGGGTTCAATCATTTGTTTATAGATTTTGTTTTTAGCCAACATTCTATACATTTCATTCAGATTTCAACTTTGTAATGAATTTGTAAAGTTCAGAATATTTACTTTTCTTTTCAAATCGGTTATACTTAATTTACATTATAAAAAGGAGGCGAAATCGTTCATACCTATTAAACCTTCAGGAGGTATGCTTATCGAACAATCCATGACACCCTTTTAAAGGATGACAGAAAACGAATTCGCCAATACTTAAATCTGATGTAAAAGGATGGTGTGACACTCTAGAATATTTTCTCAACTTTTACAAAAGCATGATGAAAAATTTTGGAATAACTTATGAATGGTAATTTACTAATATAGAAATGACTCTGCTAAATCTAACCTGAGCAGAGTCATTTTTATTTTATTAAAAGAAAGACCTTCCACATCGGAAGGCCTGCTTTCTTATAATAAATAAAATCCAATTCCCATAATGAAGTAAGCGGCCAATAAGGTAAGACCTTCAAACCAGTTCGTTTCCCCGTCATTGGAAATCATGATCATCAAGAAGACTGCTGTAACCATGGAAATCAGTTCTGGCAGTGTGAAGACGAGCGGCATATGCGTTGGATACATTAACGAAATAAGTACGAGTACAGGAGCTACGAACATCGCTACTTGAAGCGTGGAACCGACGGCTATCTCCACTGCGACATCCATTTTGTTTTTATAGGCCATCATGACGGCGGACGCATGCTCTGCCGCGTTACCTACGATTGCAACGATAATGACACCGATGAATAACTCCGACCATCCGAAGGTTTCCCCCACTTCGCTGAACGTATGGACGAGTTTTTCCGATACGTACGCAACGGCCAATGTAGCGGCAGCAAGTATTATAATTGCCTTTTTCCTGCTCCACTCCGGTACCTCCTTTTCATGTTCCTCGGGTTTCTCCGTATGCTGATATACCCCTCGGTGAGTAACCAACTTAAAGAATAATGCAGCAAGGTATAATAAGATCAAGATAATGGAAATTCCTACACTTAACGACATCGTGCTTGATTCACTCATGTCTTGTGTGAATACTTCCGGTATGACAAAGGCTACAATAACCGCAAAAATCAATAGACCGGCATTATGCCTCGCATCGAATACATTAAACTTCTGCCGTTTGTATTTAGTCCCTCCGACAAAGAATGAAAGACCTGCCACCAACAATAAGTTCCCTAATACCGAACCAGTCAAAGAAGCCAACACGACCCCAACAAGCCCCGCCTTTAATGAAAAGATGGATATGATCAATTCCACCGCATTGCCAAAGGTTGCATTCAAAAGACCGCCAATCCTTGGTCCCATGACGATCGCTAAGCTTTCAGTCGCCCGGCCCATGAAGCCTGCAAGCGCGACGATTGTTAAGCAATATACGATGAACATGATCACACTCGGCCAATGCAATAATGACCCGATGACTGATATAGGGACGCCCAGCAGGACAAGTCCCAAAAATATTTTATTCACGATACTTCTCCTCACAATCTATAGTTCTTTTTATGTAACAAAAACTATCAAACAAAATCTTCGGGCGATGACAAAGGAAAATTTTATCATCTTCTCTCTTCTTGTCAATATTTACCCAAATTTCTATTGCTTAATCCTCTTCCTAAGATGTAACATCAAGAAGGTATACATTTCTTAGGAGACATGATTTTATGAATAACAAATTGCTTTTTAGCGTTTTAATCTTAATTGTCGGCATATCGGGGTTTTCTCAAGGGATGCTTCTGCCGATCATTGCCATCATTTTTGAAAATGACGGAATTAGCTCATCACTGAACGGGTTTCATGCAGCCTCGCTTTATATTGGAATTCTGTTGATTTCCCCTTTTATGGAAGCACCGCTCCGCAAATACGGCTATAAGCCATTGATCATATTTGGCGGGATAACGGTCATTCTATCGCTTGCCTTATTTCCTGTTTGGAAATCATTCTGGTTTTGGTTTGTCCTTCGTTTCTTCATTGGTATCGGGGATCATACACTTCACTTTGCTACCCAGACATGGATCACTGCCATTTCACCAATAAAGAAGCGCGGAAGGAATCTTGCCATTTATGGACTTTTCTTCAGTCTTGGCTTCATGGTAGGCCCGCTGATGACGAAGCTTCTCGAGATTAATCAGTCTTTGCCTTTCATCATCACATCCATACTTAGCCTTCTCGCCTGGTCTGCTGTTTTCCTTATTAGAAATGAACTTCCTGAACAGGATGATTCTGAAAGCACATCATTCATGGGCACACTCCAAAGGTTTACGAAAGTAAGCCGCATAGCTTGGGTCGCATTTTTACTTCCGTTCACATTTGGCGTGCTTGAGGCATCATTGAATAGCAATTTCCCTGTATTCGCCCTGCGCTCCGGAATCGATTTAACGGCAGTTTCCATCATCATTCCGGCATTTTCCGCAGGGACCCTGCTTACCCAGATTCCCTTAGGGATGATCAGTGACCGTTTTGGCCGGCGAAAGACCTTGCTGACGATCCTTTTTTCAGGGTTTGCGATATTCACGCTTGCAGGGATTTATTCCGATTCAGTGCTTGGTCTACTCATCTGCTTTATGTTTGGCGGAATGATGGTTGGTTCGACTTTCTCGCTGGGAATCAGTTATATGGCAGATCTTTTGCCTCGAAACCTATTACCTGCAGGAAATTTATTATGCAGTATTTTCTTTAGTCTCGGCAGCATCGGCGGTCCATTTTTTGGCGGCCTGGTCATTGAACATATCAAAGGCGGGAATTTTTTCTACATGATCAGCATCATGCTTATCCTTGTCTTCATTTCATTGGCCATGTTTAAGGAGAAAATGCCTGCTTCAGTTATGTAATATAGTTTATTATCTGGACTACTTCTTTTATTATTCAATTTGAACGGATTTATCAAAAGTGCCTGTATAATGGAGATTCGATACTTTATATTTTTTACTAGATTAGAATCATTCTTCTTTATTTCTGAATAGGATATGTGGTAATATAATATTAACAAAAGGGACATCACCTTAATAAACCTTTGAAAACATTGCTGTCATCGCAATTACGGTGGCAGCTTTCATATTTTATCCAGAGAAATGACGTTGATTATCTTTCTCAATTAGATATAAAGTAAATGATAATCTATATCATTTACACAAATAGAGAAGAATGTGGGAGGGAATCTTATGACTACAGATACTAAACATTTAACCCAACCGGCTACATGCAAAACCACTTGGTTGGAAAAAGCAAAACCTCATTTAGAACTTATTGCTGCATTATTCAGCGGTTTATTAATAGTTTTGGGCTGGGCCCTTTCAAAGAACGGAATGGAGTCCGCCTCCATCGTCATTTACTTAGCCTCTTTCTTGATTGGCGGATATGCCAAGGCAAAAGAAGGCATAGAAGATACGATTGCCGACCGGGAGTTGAATGTTGAGATGCTGATGATTTTTGCGGCCATCGGTTCTGCGGTCATCGGATATTGGACGGAAGGTGCCATATTGATTTTCATCTTCGCTTTAAGCGGCGCCCTTGAGACATACACGATGAATAAGAGCCATAAAGAAATTTCGGCACTTATGGACTTACAGCCTGAAGAAGCACTGCGCGTAACTAACGGATATGAAGAAACCGTGTCCGTTTCCCAACTGCATGTCGGGGATCTGATTTTAGTGAAACCAGGAGAAAGAGTTCCTTCAGATGGAAAAATCACGGACGGACGTACCAATATCGATGAAGCCGCCATTACAGGCGAATCCATACCAGTCAGTAAATCATTGGATGATGAAGTTTTCGCTGGAACGGTTAATCTCCGTGGTACGATTACCGTGGAAATCACCAAACCGGCAAGTGAAACTTTATTTCAAAAAATAATCACTCTCGTTCAATCCGCACAAAGTGAAAAGTCGCCTTCCCAGCTGTTCATTGAACGGTTTGAAGGAACTTATGTAAAAGTGGTATTGACGATCGTCGGTTTGATGATGTTCGTACCCCATTTCCTATTGGAGTGGAGCTGGACCGAAACATTCTACAGAGCGATGATCCTGCTCGTTGTCGCTTCTCCTTGCGCCCTTGTGGCCTCTATTATGCCTGCTACACTTTCAGCCATTTCAAATGGTGCTCGTCATGGCATTTTGTTTAAAGGCGGCATCCATCTTGAGAATCTAGGTAACCTTCAGGCAATTGCTTTGGATAAAACCGGTACATTGACAAAAGGAAAACCAGAGGTAACGGATGTCATTATCCGCGAAGATTTAAACGAAGAAGATTTCTTATTTCACATTGCATCTGTTGAAAATTATTCGAACCACCCTTTGGCAACTTCGATCGTTCGTTATGCCAAAACGAAATTGCAAAGAGATATCATTAAACCGGTTAACATGGAAGATATCTCAGGTAATGGGGTTCAAGCATACATCAATGGCGTGCTTTGGCAAGTCGGAAAAGCTGATTTCGTCGGTCGCAGTGAAGCAGAACGATTCCAAAATGGCATTTCGCTGACATTGGCTGAACAAGGTAAGACAATCGTGTATGCTAAAGATGATCACGGAATTGCCGGTATACTCACTTTGAAAGATGTCGTGCGTGATGAAACCGTAACAGCCATCGAAGCTTTGAGGAATGAGGGCATCCATACCGTCATGCTGACAGGCGATGGTGAAAAAACGGCTAAAGCTATTGCCTTGGAGAGCCATATTGATGCATATATTGCCGAATGCCTGCCAGAAACGAAAGTGACTGAAGTGAAAAAGCTTAAAGAACATTTTGGCACTGTAGCGATGGTTGGGGATGGCATCAATGATGCACCTGCTCTGGCAACAGCATCTGTTGGAATTGCAATGGGTGAAGGAACGGATGTTGCCTTGGAAACAGCGGATGTCGTTCTGATGAAGAATGACCTGCCGCGCATCGCGGAAGCAGTCAAATTATCCAAGAAGATGAATCGGATCATCAAACAAAACGTCATCTTTTCCATTTCGGTCATCATGATCCTGATAGCATCCAATTTCCTTCAATTCCTGGACCTCCCATATGGCGTCATTGGCCATGAAGGAAGCACAATCCTCGTTATACTGAACAGCTTAAGACTTTTGAGAAACTAAACCATGAAAAAGGAGCCATCCAAGGCTCCCTTTTTTATGTTCATTTAATGATATCCGTTCTTACCGTTTGCAGAACCTGATGTTTTATGGTTCGATCCTTTATTTTTTCCTTTTTGTTTTGTGCCGCCATCCTTTTTACTCATGAAAGAACTCCTCCTCTTTAAAAGTGGTCATTTCTTGAATAGTATCCGCAGCATGATAATCCGCTATTACGGAAACTCCAGGAAGCTCATGCACATTCTGGCTTTTTCCTTTCACTAATGAGCGCATTTATTTCCCCGCCCAGTATGATGATAAGGCCCGATAAATAAAACCAGACCATTAATACGATTATCCCTCCAAGACTTCCATATGTTGCGGAATAATTAGCGAAGTTCTCCACATAAAATGAAAACAAAAAAGAAGCCAGGCTCCATCCTGCCGTTGCAAAGATTGCACCAGGCAGTACGGTTATGCACTTTAGCTTAATGTTGGGCGCAATCCAATAAAGGATGGTGAATACAATTAAAAATACAAGCGTACTGACCACCCAGCGAAGTTGGTTCCAAATCGTAAGAAACTCATCGGATTGTCCAATTTCGGCAAATAGGAACACTCCGATCTGTTTTCCGAATACCGGCAGCAATAAAACGACAATAAAAACAAAAATCATCGCTAAAGTGAGAAGAATCGACATTCCCCGGGAAATAAAGAAAGTTCGACTTTCTTTTACACCATATGCATGGTTAAATGCTTTAATGATTGCATTCATCCCATTCGATGCCGACCATATCGTTCCTATGACACCAAACGACAATAAAGTCCCATTCGCTTCCAACACTTCCGATAGGTTAGCTTCAATAATTTTCATCGAATCGTCAGGTGCATATGTACGGACGGTATTTAATATATCTTCTTGTGAAAATGGCAGATAGGCCAATAAAGTGAATAAAAAAATAAGCAACGGAAACAGGGAAAGTAAGAAGAAATAAGACAGCTGTGCGGCAAGCCCCGACACATCATCGACCTGTAACCGTTTTACCAAAGTCTTGAAGAATGAGCCTTTCAGCCATTCTTTTTTATTGGCCATACCCCCACCCCATTTTCTAATTTAAGGAAATTCGTTCATGGTTTCTAGAAGACGGCTCTTCTTCCTCTGCAGTAAAAACTTCCTTCGTCTCCATCACCACTTGGGCAACTTGTGATGGAATATCTTTCATTTCCTCAACCTTTTGGGAAATGAAGGATACATCTTCGGAGATTTTTTCAACAGTGGAACGGACCTTGGATGATGTTTCACTTACTTGTGTAAGCACCCCATTGGGATTCTTCACGAATTCCTTCATATTACTCATGCAGCTTTTGCTGTTTTCCAATACAGAATAACGCGTTTGCTTGTCAAAAAGGCTTATTGCCGCCCCAGCTAACGCCCCAATAAAGACCGCTTGCATAAACTTACTTTTCTTGGCACACTTATATTCTTCTCGAATGTTGCTCATATATTCTCCTCCTCGTCATATATTAGTTGATGGATAATGGTAGCTCTCTCCATTATACAATGTTTAAAAAAGTTTTTTCCTATCTTTTCCCAAACTCTCTCACTTTAAAACGCAAAGATCACCAAGATTATTGGGGGTCAAGCTTCATATCCCACCCGAATACTCATTGACTTCCAGCGGTAATCATGCAAAGATGAAAATAATTTAGGAACGTATGAAAGGATGAAGGAAATGGATTTAAGACAAAACACAGCCGAAAGTGTCGAGTTTATGATCGAGGCAATCAAGGATAAATTAAAAGTAATGAACTTCGGTGCAATCAAATCAACTCATTTTGATATTGAAATGTACGAAGAACTGCACGATATTTATACAATGGTGATGAAAAAAACGAATTTCAGTGTCCGTGAAATGGAAGCGATCGCTGAAGAACTTGGAAGACTGCGTAATAAGTAACATTCAAATCCTCCCATACCGGTGAGGATTTTTTTCATTTTCAAAAAAATTCTGCTACATTTGATATAGAAATTGAAAACGGACAGGAGTTGTAGGCATGGTAGAAAGAAGAACGCCCATTAGCATCGCAGAAGCAGTGGAAAAAGTGATGAAGCATAAATTAACAGGACATGTGGAACTGATTCCCCTCGAGGACAGCCAAGATCGCTTTTTGGCTCAGGATATTGTAGCTACAAATGATGTTCCGCATTTTAACCGCTCCCCATATGATGGATTCGCCCTCAGGTCCAAGGATACTTCTGAAGGTTCCATAAATAACCCCCTCGAGTTCGAAGTGGTGGAAGAGTTGGCTGCGGGTATGGTATCGACTATTCCCGTTCAAAAAAATCAAGTGGCAAGAATCATGACTGGAGCCCAAATGCCAGCTGAGTGTGATGCCGTAATCATGCTTGAACTTACGAAGGAATTCGAAAAGGACGGAAAGAAGTACATATCATTTAAACGCTCACTTAAGGAAGGCGAAAACGTTTCTTTTCAAGGCGAGGATGCAAAGAAAGGCGATGTTCTTGTAAAAAAAGGAACAGCGATCAATCCAGGGATCATCGGCTTGCTGGCAACATTCGGTTATGCCGAAGTGCCAGTTGCCAGGAAGCCTGTCGTCGGATTTTTCGCTACGGGATCGGAACTGCTTGATGTTCATGAACCGTTGCAGCCTGGGAAAATCCGCAACAGCAACTCACATGCCATCTCCGCCCAAATTCGGAGGGCCGGGGGGGAAGTCCGTTTTTATGGAAAGCTTAAGGACGAATTCGAATTAAGCTACGAGGCCATTTCAACTGCGTTGGAGGAAGTGGATCTGCTCATTACAACAGGAGGAGTTTCTGTCGGTGATTTTGACCTTCTCCCGGATATTTATCAAAAGATTGGCGCCGATGTATTATTCAACAAAGTGGCCATGCGCCCCGGCAGCGTGACGACCGTAGCGGTATATCATGACAAATTTTTATTCGGTTTATCCGGCAATCCATCCGCCAGTTATGTCGGCTTTGAACTATTTGCAAGACCGATCATCCGCACCATGCTGTTCTCGGAATATCCGCATTTAAGAAAAGAAACGGCCCAATTGGCAGAGGACTTCTTAAAACCCAATCCATTCTCACGTCTGCTTCGCACCAGATTATTTTACGAATCCGGCCAGTTAAAGGTAATTCCAAGCGGTGTGGATAAATCGAATATTACAACAAGCTTGGCAGGTGCCAATTCACTGACCGTCTTACCTGGGGGGACACGTGGTTTCCAAACGGGAGACTTCGTGGACATCCTGCTCCTCGATGATCAGGAAGGTTCCAAATGGCCTTGGTGAAGCCCTTTATTTTTCAGGTGGTTGGCTACCAAAATAGAGGAAAAACGACCTTCATAACGAATTTAATCAAAAAGCTGCGCGAAGCAAAATTAGAGACAGCCGTTTTAAAACATCATGGACATGGCGGAAAACCAGATGTTACAGGCACGAAGGATTCCAATAAACACTTTCTTGCCGGGGCGGCCGCTTCACTTGTTGAAGGAGATGGAACAATCGAGCTGCTCGGCAAATTCAGGGGGAGCGCCCCTATCACTGAGCTGATTCAATTACTGTGTCTATTTCTCCCTGATGTGATTTTAATTGAAGGGTATAAGCAAGAGGATTTTCCCAAGGTCATTTTAATCAAGGAAGAAAGTGACCTCCTGTTATTGGAACGGCTTACCAATGTCAAGGCAGCGGTGGCTTGGCCCGAATGTCTTGAGCGAACCAGGAATCATGCTTCAGTACCTGTCTTCCCTTTGGATTCGGATCAATTCATTACATGGTTTTTAGAACAAATATGAAGGAGTGGGACAATGTTCATTCAATTCCCCATAGAAAAACGCCGTAAAATGATCGAAAGTATCCAAGAATATGTTTATCAGGAACATGGGAAGGAAATCGGTGAAATTGCTGCTGAAAATCACTTGCAGTTCATTTTCGAAAATATCGCTCCCTTTATTTACAATGAAGGGATCAAAGATGCTAAAAAAGTCATGGAGGACAGATTAGGAAATATCGAAGAGGATTTGTATTCATTGGAACGCCCCATTGATTAAAATGAAAAACAGCATCATAAACGATGCTGTTTTTTAATGTTCACTGTTCGGTTAGAATCAACGGACCGTTTTTCGTTATGGCAATCGTATGCTCATATTGAGCCGAGTATTTCCCATCTGCTGTGGATGCCGTCCATCCATTCGGATTCCGGCTTGCTTTATATGTACCTACGTTTACCATTGGCTCGATGGTGAATACCATTCCTTCCTTAAGACGTGGACCTTTATTCGGCAGTCCATAATGCGGAACCTGAGGCTCTTCATGAATGACATTCCCTATCCCGTGTCCGATGAAATCACGAACGACAGAGAAGCCTTCCGCTTCGACATATGTTTGTATGGCATGACCTATATCTCCAATCCGATTGCCTTCCACACATACTTCAATTGCCTTATATAAAGATTCCTTCGTCACATTCACTAAATGTTCGGTTTCCTTTGAAACCTTACCGACCGTATACGTCCAAGCAGAGTCAGCAAGGGCCCCATTATAATTGACGACCATATCAATCGTTACGATATCTCCGTTTTTCAAAGGGGTCTTACGAGGGAAACCATGACAGATTTCTTCATTTATGCTGGCACATGTCGCATACTCATACCCTTTGTAACCCTTTTGTTCCGGCTTCGCACCATGTTTCTTTAAGAATCCTTCAACAAATTCTTCTATTTCCCATGTTGTCACACCAGGAACAATCAACTTTGCAATCTCCCTATGACAAGCTGCCAAAATTTTACCCGATTCATGCATCGCTTGAATTTCACGTGCAGATTTTAATACGATCAATCGTGACACTTCCTTTTTTATTCGTCTCTCCTTTTATTTTACTGCAAAGATTGAAGTATATGAATCCTTTAAAATGAAAAATCCCGGCAGCCGCCGGGATTTTTCATTATTTCAATAGATTGAGCGATTCCCGGTTAAATGCCGGTAGATCTTCAGGAGTCCTGCTGGTTACAAGCTGGTTGCCGCAAACCACAACCTCTTTGTCCAAATATGTGGCACCTGCATACTCCATATCGACTTTAATGGATGTATACCCTGTTGCGTGGCGTCCTTCAAGTGTTTTGGCCGTAATCAGCAACTGCGGTCCATGACAGATCGCAAATACAGGTTTTTTATCATCCATGAACGATTTTGCGAAAGATACGAAGCGTTCGTCAGCACGCAGTTGATCAGGCGAGAACCCACCGGGGATGAATAACGCATCGAAACTTTCCGGTTTCACCGAGTCGATGCTTTCATCAATCTCGACTTCCACCTCCCCTTGTTTCCCTTTAACCGTTTTCCCTTTCACCATTTCAATCGTCGTTACCTTATGGCCAGCTTCTTCAAATGCTTTTGCCGGTTCACTATACTCCGAGTCCTCAAACATATTCGTTACTACACATGCGATTTTTTTACCCATAATCATTCATCTCCTCAATTTTTGATCGAATGAACCTACTTTGCACTTTATTTATGTTCCCTCTTACACGATAAATAAAACACATAATTAATAGTTGACCCTTTGTCCATGAGTAAAATACCGCGAATCAATGTTTAGGATACTGGCCAACAACGTGTATCGCATTGATGATTCTTTTATTGATCCATTTCCTGTTTTCTTCTGTATTCAAATTCCCAAATATCCTAATCCGACCTACTTCCGTGGTTACATAGTAATTAGGCAGGTTATTCAATGATAATGTGATGATGTCATTTTTACATTTCCTGCACGAACAAAATGTTTGGTATTCTATACCTGACATTAAAACCTGCACCCATGTCACAACGATTTCTTCCATCACATTTGTGTATTCTCTTTCCATATATTCTCCTTCAAAAAGAAAAACCCATCAATTCCTGACAGGTTTTCACTCATTTATCACTGTCCGTGGAACAATTAGGATTTCAACTCTCCGGTTTTTCGCCCTTCCTTTTTTCGTTTCATTGGAAGCAACCGGCTTGAATTCCCCATGTCCTTTAGCACTGAACATTTCGGGATCCAAATCCTTATTTTCGAGGAGAAGTTTCATAAAATTCACGGATCGCATCACACTCAGGTCCCAGTTGGATTCATACTTGGAATTTTTAATAGGAATATTATCGGTATGTCCGCTTACGATGATGTTTCTGGGTAAGTCCATGACCAGTAACCCCGAGATTTCTTTAGCCATTTTACGGTTTTCACTTCTCACCTCAGCCACACCCGATTCGAACAGCACGTTTTCCCTAATTGAAATCAACATACCCTCATCCGTAAGGTTCGTTCCCAATTTATCCGTTAAATCATTTTTTTCGATATAGGCATTTACGCGCTCCTGAACTTCCGTAAGTTCTTCCTGCTCGTTTTTCCCTAGCTTCTCAAGATCTTCTGCACCTGTTCTTTGTTCGGGCGACGTCGGCTCATTGCTGGGGGAATCACTAGGAAAATCCATAAAACCCGTTCCGCTTGTAAAAACCTGGTTAAATACATTGGACAATTGCTGGAACCTTACTGCATCAACCGAACTTGAAGCGAACAAGACGATAAAAAGCGCAAGAAGCAATGTTAAGATATCGGCATAGGGAACCAGCCATGATTCATCGATATGCTCTTCATGCCTTTGTTTCTTTTTGCGCCTAGCCATTATCTCTCACATCGCCTTCCAACCACTTTTTACGATCTCCAGCAGGCAAATATGATGTTAATTTCTGTTCGATCGTTCTCGGCGCTTCCCCTTCGATGATCGATAAAATCCCTTCAATCATCATTTCTTTGATCCTGACTTCCTGCTGTGATTTCCGTTTGAGCTTATTGGCAAATGGATGCCATAACACATACCCCGTGTAAATCCCCATCAAGGTCGCGACGAACGCTGCAGATATGGCATGTCCCAATGCCTCTGTGTCAGCCATATTCCCCAATGCAGCAATCAGCCCGATTACGGCACCCAATACGCCAAGCGTCGGTGCGTATGTACCGGCTTGACTGAAAATCGCCGCCGCACTTAAATGACGTTCTTCCATCGCGTCTATTTCCTCTGCTAAAATATCACGAATATAATCGGCACTCTGACCTTCGACTGCAAGGTTCAAGCCATTTTTCAAAAAGGCATTATCCACCTGATCCGAAATGCTTTCCAAGGCCAATAAGCCTTGCTTCCTGGCAATGACCGCCCATTCCGAAAAGGTCTTTATTAAATCTTCCGGCTTTGCCAATTTTTGTTCAAAGAATAAAATCTTGAATATTTTTGGCAGTCTTTTTAATTCCGACAAAGGGAAAGCCGTTACGACAGCAGCTATCGTCCCTACAATGATGATCAAAATAGCCGCCGGATTAATCAGCGCCGTTACACTAACACCTTTCAACACCATTCCGACTAAGATGGCCACAATACCAAGAACTACGCCCAAAACTGATGTTATATCCATAATACTCACCCATTCATTTAAAGTCTCGTCTCCTCCTTATATCGGATGAAGTTCAAAAAAAGTGAGGATTATTTTACTATTCAGTTTCAATTTTCATTAAATCATCACAAAATCCACCACCTTATTGCCTGCATGAGCTTATCAACAGCACAAAATATTCCTTCAAGAATGGAACCTCAAGCATGTTCCGTACATGATTTTCTCATAACATCTGGAATATACTCATTTACTCGTTGTTTTCACGCATTTATTCGTGAGTTTCACACTTTTACTCGTTGTCTTCACGCTTTTATTCGTGAGTTTCACACTTTTACTCGTGGGTTTCGTGCTTTTACTCGTGAGTTTCACGCTTTTACTCGTGGGTTTCGTGCTTTTACTCGTGAGTTTCACGCTTTTACTCGTGAGTTTCATGCTTTTACTCGTGATTCCGCATATCGCTGACATTTTTTCTCACTCTTCTGTTTTTCCGAAAGAAAAGGACAAAGCCTGTCAGCTTTGTCCCTGTTCTTGTTTTCCATGATTTCTTCCGGCCAGCCATTTTATGATGGGGGACAGAAAAAATAAAATGAATAAGATCCTGAATAAATGAAAGCTTGTGACAACGGATAAATCCACATGCACAGACATGGCTGTGACTGCCATTTCGGCGACGCCGCCTGGGGCCATGCTCAAAAAAAGTTCATTTGCCTTTAAAGATAGGGTCGGGGCAAACTGAATGGAAAGATAATAGCAAAATCCAATCAATAGGACATTACTGACGAATACGGCTCCGAACATCTTTCTGAAAAGTCGGGGATTATCTACCTTCAGTGTGTAGCCTAAATGTGCGCCGATCAACAATTGCGACAGGTTCAACCAAAAGTCAGGAATCTGCGGGGCACCTGGGCCTGCTAAATTGAATAGTGCTGCGGCCATGAGAGGTCCTAGCAAAAAAGGCAGCGGAAAATTTGCTTTCTTTGTGATGAAAATGAACACTATCAAGGTTAACAACATCATGATTGCTAATTTCCCATCATATTCAAAAAAGAAAAACGGCCGCTCCGTTACGGCCATTACCGCACCTGGTTCAACTGACATTACATGAGTCACAATCCAAGGGACAATGGAAATTACCAGGATGACCCGCAGTGTTTGCATGAAACCTACAACCGTTTCATCACTATCCTTCATTTCCTCACTTAAGACCACCATCTGGGAAAGACCACCCGGGAAACTGCCGAGCATGGATGTGCCCAAGGATAAGTTCATTCGTTTTCCGATAAACCAGCCAGTCAACACTGTAAATGAAATGATTGCGATTGTGGTAAAAAGCATTACAGGCAGATATTCAATCATCTCATTTAACGATTGTTTCGTGAATGAACTGCCCAATTGTAAACCTAGAATGACCAATCCAGTACTTCTAAAGGTTTTGGACCAATATAAGTACTTCCTTAACTTCACTTTCGCAATCATCACGACGAATAATGGTCCTAGCATCCATGGCAGGTATATGCCAAGGCTATTAAACGCGTAACCACCCAGGAATGCTAGAAAAGCTGTAAAAATGATTCTAAAACTCTTACTCTCGATTAAATTTGCACTCACAAAATTACCTTCTTTATCTAAGCGGTTTTTCATCTATATCTTAACATAAAATAAGTTGGTTCAAAGCTGTCATCCACGCTTGTTTTCGACTGGAGCGAGGAGCGCAGCAGTGATACCTTCTCCAGTGCAATTTTTTATATTTAATCATGTTTTCGCTCCATGAAAAGAAACAGCATGGCACTTCCACCATTTACTAGATTTCCCACCCCCACAAACTCGCAATAAAAGGTAGAATAATATATATAGGGGGTCAAACTCTTATGGAGGGGTGACTAGATGTTATCAAATACAGAAATAGGCATTGACTTAGGAACTGCAAATACGCTAGTTTACAGTAAAAATAAAGGAATCGTATTTAATGAGCCATCTGTGGTGGCCATTGATATAGAGACTAATAAAGTATTGGCAGTCGGTGTTGATGCAAAAAACATGATCGGGAAAACACCCGGCAATATCGTGGCAATCCGTCCGCTTAAGGATGGTGTCATTGCGGATTTTAATGTGACCGCGCAAATGCTTAAGGAAATCATGAAAAAAGCAAGCAAGGCCCTAGGTTTATCGATTCGCAAACCTAGTGTAGTGGTCTGTACACCATCAGGTTCCACTTCGGTTGAGAGAAGGGCCATTCAGGATGCAGTCAAAAGCTGCGGAGCGAAACAGGTCCACCTTATCGAGGAACCGGTAGCGGCAGCAATAGGTGCGGGCCTGCCTGTCGAAGAGCCCGTTGCCAATGTCATCGTTGATATCGGCGGCGGAACGACTGAAGTCGCAATCATTTCTTATGGCGGCGTGGTTTCCTGCAATTCAATCAGAATTGGCGGAGATCAATTGGATGAAGATATCAGCCAATATGTCAGGAAAAAACATAATGTGCTGATTGGGGAAAGAACAGCCGAGGAAATAAAAAAAGAAATCGGCTACGCACTTGTTGAACATTCCGTGATCACCATGGAAGTCAGGGGCCGCGATCTTGTAACCGGGCTACCAAAACCGATTACAATATCATCCACTGACGTCCAGGAAGCCATCCAGGAATCGCTTCTTCATATACTGGAAGCAATAAGGGCCACTTTGGAAGATTGTCCTCCTGAATTGAGCGGCGATATCGTCGATCAAGGAGTCATCTTATCCGGCGGGGGTGCACTTCTCAACGGGGTACAGGAATGGCTGACGAATGAAATCGTCGTCCCTGTCAAACTTGCGGATAACCCGCTTGAATCTGTAGCCATCGGAACCGGGCTTTCACTTGAGGTCATTCACAAATTACAAAAAGCCGTGTACTAAAAAAAGAAACCCCAACTTGGGGTTTCTTTTTTTATCATTCCAGACGGATTCCCCCCATGATGCAAACACAATCTCCACATTAAACAACTTCACGGAAATATTTTACCTCGTTTGAGCAGAGAATAAGGAAAAGGATTTTTTACGTTCGAAAGCAAGCATTACTGATTGGGTAGGCATCACGTGCAGAACTAATTGCATGCAATGTTACATAACTTGTGTTATAATATAATTATGTTACATTGGTAAGAGGAGAAGATCTATGGAATATGTAGAAGCCTTTAAGGATATCAATCAAATCAGCAAAATAAAAACATACTTACGCGCTCACTCCAGTCGGGATTATTTATTGTTTGTACTCGGCATCAATACAGGTATGAAGATAAATGAAATGCTCGAAATCACCGTCGCCAGCGTTCTGGATGAAACGGGCAAAATCAAGGAGTTCTATGAGCAACGGACGGAAACTGACGAAGTCAACCAAATTTATTTGAACCTGAAAGTCCGTACAGCCTTACAAGAATACCTTAAAGGCTCGAAGGTTATCGAAGGTCAGTTTTTATTTCTTTCCCCTAAGACAAAAAAGCCGATTACACGTCAACAGGCGCACCGAATCATCCATGATGCTGTGGAAGGTGCAGGGCTGACAGGCAAATTCGGAGCAAGTTCGATGCGTAAGACTTTTGGCTACCATGCCTATAAACAAGGCGTGTCTCTGGCCTTGATACAGAAGCATTACCATCATTCCAGTCCATCGGAGACATTAAAATACATCGGTTTATCCAAGGAGAAGAAATTCAAGACGAATATTGACGTTAACTTATAAACATTCTGCTATCTTCTATTAACTCTAACCAACATTTTAAGGAGGAATTCCAGTGAAAATTAGAGAAAGTGAACTTCCTGGTATTGGTCAAAAATTCGAAATCATAACGAGAAATGATGAAAAGTTAGTAATCGTCATTCACGATGATGGCCGTCGGGAATTATACCATTTTGATAATGAACATGAGGACGTCATATCGAGCATCACCCTTAATGATCAGGAATCCCGGCAACTGGCTTCCATCATAGGCGGCATGGTCTATAAACCACAAGCACTTGAAACAATTGAAATGTCCTTGGGTGACTTGGTGATCGAATGGTTCAAAGTCGAACCCGGTTCAAAGGCCATCAATCAAACGATCGGTTCGATTGATATCAGGAGCAATTATAACGTGACCGTCATCGCCCATTCTAAAAAAGGCAAAAAACAACTGAATAATCCTGGTCCAGACTCCATCATCGAAACAGGCGACACTCTTGTAATATCCGGTGAAAGAAAAGATATTCGTAACCTGATAAGAGAATTATTGACCGACGAAAGGAGTGACTAAGCTCATATGGATCATTTAGTCTTTGAAGTGGGAACTGCCCTACTTCTAGTGGCATTAGCCGCTCTCGTTGCAGGTAAATTCAAAATATCAAATGTTCCGTTATTAATTATCATCGGGATGCTCGTTGGACCCCATGCCCCGCACTTCGGATTAATTGACCTGCGTTTCATTGAAAGTGATGAAATCATAGCATTCCTCGGTCGTGTCGGTATTTTATTCCTTCTGTTTTACCTTGGGCTTGAATTTTCCGTCAAAAAGCTTATGAAGTCAGGGAAAAATATCGTGACAGGCGGAACCTATTACATTTTAATCAACGTGGGAATGGCCTTGCTGTATGGCTTCCTGCTAGGTCTTCCATTAAAAGAGGTCCTGATATTAACCGGGATCATCAGTTTTTCTTCAAGTGCCATCGTGGCAAAGGTACTTGTGGACCTTAAAAGGACCGGTAACAATGAAACGGAGTTAATCCTTGGCATCATCATGTTTGAAGATATCTTCCTCGCTGTTTATTTATCAGTCGTATCTGGATTGGTATTAAGCTCTTCTGGTTCCGTTTGGGGAACATTACTTTCTACATTTATCGCGATTGGGTATATGCTGATATTTTTCGTTATCGCCCGGAAAGCATCTGGGGTCCTTAACAAATTATTCAATATAACCTCCGATGAGATATTTATCATCGTCGTGTTCGCATTACTATTCTTCATCGCCGGTTTCTCGGAAACGATTCATGTTGCGGAAGCCATTGGTGCATTACTGCTCGGCCTGGTCTTTTCTGAAACGGAGCATAGCGACAGGATCGAGAAACTTGTCATTCCCTTCAGAGACTTCTTCGGGGCCATATTTTTCTTCAGCTTTGGCTTGAGTATCGATCCGACGACCCTTGGCGGAGCTGTCTGGATGGTTCTTGGTGCCGTCATCATCACCATAATCGGTAACTTTGCAGCTGGTATGATTGCCGGACGCAAATCCGGTTTATCTCACAGAGCTTCCGCAAACATCGGTTTAACGATCGTTTCACGCGGCGAATTCTCCATCATTTTAGCCAACTTAGGCATTGCAGGAGGTTTAATGCCTATACTAACCCCGTTTGCAGCACTTTATGTTTTGACCTTAGCGATTCTTGGGCCCATCCTTACAAAAGAATCCAAACATATCTATAATATCCTAAATAAAGTATTCAAATGGACCCCTCCGAAGGTTCAAAAGAAACAGGAAAAAGAAGTTCACTAGAGAAAAAGGCCGGAAATTGCTTTCTGGCCTTTTTTCTGCTTACCTTTCATAACTCACTAACATGATAATACTTGTAAGAAAGCAGGCATAAAATCATACCTAGTAGTAGTATTGGTGCCGTCCTTGAAGTTTTAACAGCACTTATTTACAGTTATTCTAGAAACTTTCGAGATTGAGGGATATTTCTTTACTGAGGATTTAGAACTTGCCTCTCTCCAAATTTGTTTTAGGGGCTATGACATTGTCACAAGCTTCTACAAGTGCCCGGATTGGAGGTTTCAATTTCTTTTCTTTTGAGGATTAACTTACATGAACAAAGGGAATAGAAGTAGATAACCTAAGTAACTATTCAGGAGTGATGCCCAGATGAATAAGTCGATCCAATTTTCAAAGAAACTTATTAAAGAAATAAAGGAAGATCGTGTGACCGGGCTGGCAGCAGAACAAGCTTATTACTATTTACTGGCACTATTCCCTTTGCTCATATTACTGCTGTCCATATTACCTTATCTGAATATCGATATTCAGACAGCCCTCGACACGATAAAAACCTTCATGCCTGCGGAAACGATGGAAGTCATCGAGAAAAATATCATCAACATATTATCTGAACGGAACGGCGGCTTACTGACCTTTGGTATCCTTGGAACGATATGGTCCGCATCCAACGGAATGAACGCGTTCATCCATTCCATGAATATCGCCTATGATGTGGAAGAAACAAGGAATTTCATTAAAGCCCGCTTCATTTCCATCATACTGACATTAGGCCTGGTTGTAGCATTCATCGTCATGTTAGGTCTCCCCGTCTTTGGAAAGGTCATCATCGAATTATTACAGCAGGTCATTCCGATCCCAGAAGAAACGCAAATCTTATTCAGCTTATTACGGTGGGTCATCGCGGTTGTAGTCATCTCACTTGTCCTGGCCTTTTTATATCGATTTGCACCGAATAAAAGTTTTCCCATTAAACATGTCATCCCTGGCGCAGTTACCGCAACTGTACTTTGGCTGGGAATATCACTTGGATTTTCATTCTATGTCAGTAACTTTGCCAACTACTCTTCCACTTACGGCAGTTTAGGAGGCGTCATCATCTTGATGCTATGGTTGTATTTGAGTGGTTTGATTTTTGTGATCGGCGGAGAAATCAATGCAATTCTTCATCGCCAAAATTCCATTCCAAAAAAACAGTCACGCACGATCGTTCATCCTGTCCCGCTTAAAAGATAAAATCAAGATTGAAAAGCGGCTGTCCCATTCGGACAGCCGCCTTTCTAATTATCCCTTATTGACAAACTCTTCATATCTTTCATCATGGGCCAGCCATGCAGCGTATTTCCGCTTCATGTATTTTTCCGCTTCCACAAATGTATCGAATGTTTTTTTCTGTTGTTTTCCGTTGATTTCAACAATCCATTCCTCTTCTTCATCTTCATAGATGAATATATCCTGTTTGTCTCTTGTTGAATATAGGCAACCCTCTGGGGATCCTTTTACATTCAATTGATTCTTATGTGCGTCTCGTTTAAGGGGCTCGGCATGGAAGGTCTTTTCGACATATTGGCTATATGCCTTTTCGGACATCGTACAACCGGCGGCTTTTTGGTGGCCTCCACCATCGTACTTGCCAGCAACCTCAGAAACATCTATATCATCGTGGATTGTCCGGAAGCTGATTCTTTTGCTTCCTACCATCAGGATGGCTATATAATCCAGATGTGAGAACTCTTTCGACAGTTCATTTCCCAATTCCGAGTGGTATGACTCTGCATGGACCACACCAGCTGTATGGGGACCAACCGTAGCTTGATAAACTTCTCTTTTTTTTCTGTTTATGTACCGATCCACTCGACTCTCTTCAACATTCAGAAGCGTTTGCTCCACTTCGTCAAAAGTGAAACTTTCAGCCGTGGACAGCTTATTTGCGATTTTCATTTCGAATTCCTCTATCGGAATCATGAAAAACAGGTCATTCAATCGCTTTGCCGTTGTATTTTTATTGACTTCCCATTCCCAAGTATCATATTGACGGACCAATTCAACGAATTCAGCGACAATGCTTGAAGGTTCCAGCAATTTATTTTCAACTGCATACTGATAGAATAATGATGTGGCTGCCGTCTGTTTACCATCTTCCTGTTCGACAGTTACAGATGCCCAATCATGTTCGTTCAAATGCAGTGCTGACTTATGATGATCGATTAGCAGCGCCTTGCCTCCATCTTCCACAAACTGAGTAATCATTTTTTCATTATCTTCATCAACCGATAGATCAGTAACGATCAATGTATCTTCAATCTTGGCCTGCTCAAGAAAAGCACCTACATTCTGATTAAGGCGACCAATTGAATTATAACTAACCACTACTTCATCTCCGAATGCCAGCTTTGCTACAATGCCGCACCCGACTCCATCCAAATCATTATGTGTAAAGAGATGGTACACACAAACCCCTCCTAATAACTAATAAATTTACTTTTCCCTAAAGACATGAATTTCAATTGCAATCTTTACAATTGTAGCATAATCATATCTGCATATTTTATCATGCTTTCATTACGTGACACTTTTGTTCGTTTTTTTTTCGATGAATTACCTAATGATTCCTTATTACCCATAATTTATAATGATAAATAATAAAAAAACACTTTACTTTGAAATCAGGGTATTTCCAGTGAAGGAGTTTCGGTGAGTGTCAAAGAGCAGCATTAGCTAATCGATCAATGGCTAACTTTACGAACTTCAAAGAATTTCCAGATGGTTGAGGAAAGTTGACTCAATCAGACCACGATCCGGCACATCAAAAAAAAGCCGCAGGAATGTCATTCCCTGCGGCTTCCTTATGTGAAATCACTGTTCAATCAATTTTCCAAGGTTGGCCATTTCAATTGCACTAACGGCCGCTTCATAGCCTTTGTTACCTGATTTTGTTCCAGCACGTTCAATGGCTTGTTCAATATTCTCAGTTGTCAGCAAACCGAAGATAACCGGTACACCTGTTTCCAAAGAAACGGAAGCCATGCCTTTAGCTGCTTCATTGCAGACATAATCATAATGTGAAGTAGCACCCCTGATTACCGTTCCAAGACCGATTACCGCATCATATTTACCTGTATTCACAAGTTTCTTAGCAATTAACGGAAGTTCAAAAGCACCCGGGACCCACGCGATGTCAACATCATTCTCATCAACGCCATGACGCTTAAGGCCATCCATTGCCCCTCCTAAAAGCTTGCTTGTGATAAACTCATTAAATCTTCCTACCACGATTCCTACTTTCAATCCTGATCCGATTAATTGTGCTTCAATAGTTTTCCCCATGTCTAATTCCTCCTAATTTTTAAAAACAATAATTTTTTCATGTTAAGATTTCATTCCTTAAAAATCTTTCAAGCTTTCGGGATGTTCATTTCAAGTTCCTGTTTCCCGATTGGATCATTATGTTGAAGATACCGAACCAAATCGGCTATCGTAATGAACTTCAGGTTAAATTTATCAGCGATGACTTCTAAATCGGATACGCGGGCCATCGATCCATCTTCATTCATGATCTCACAAATTACACCGGCTGGAGCGGCACCGCATAACTTCGCCAAGTCCACCGATGCCTCCGTATGTCCTGCCCTTCTTAATACGCCGCCTTCTTTAGCGACTATCGGAAAAGTGTGACCTGGCCTTTGGAAATCTTCAGCGACCGAATCTTCATTAAGAAGCTCAAGGATGGTCAAGGACCGTTCAAAAGCACTGATTCCTGTAGAGGTGCTTTTATGATCGACACTTACCGTAAAAGCAGTGCCATGATGATCGGTATTTTCACCTACCATAGGATGCAGTTTCAATTTTGCTGCCAGTTGTTCAGTGATGGTCGTACAAATCAAACCACGTCCATGAGTCGCCATGAAATTAATCGCTTCCGGTGTCGCCTTTTCGGCCAACACTACAAAATCCCCTTCATTTTCACGGTCTTCATCATCGGACACGATAACTACCTTGCCAGCCTTCAAATCTTCTATTGCTTCTTCTATTGTATGGAACATCATTACACCGCCCTTTTATTAGAATCCATGCTCTGCCAAAAACTCTAAACTCAGTCCTGGTTTTGGATTGCCATTTTTCATTTGATGTATTATATATTTCCCTATCATGTCGTTTTCAATGTTAACGATATCGCCAGCCGCTTTTTGTCCCAATATGGTATCCTGATGAGTCAATGGAATCAATGAAACCGTCAAAAGGTTCCTTTCGATCCCAAATATCGTCAAGCTTGTTCCATCAATGGCTACGGAACCTTTTGGAATGCAAAAGGCACTAAGCCCTTCTTCCAGTTGGATTACATAATATACGGCATTTTCTTTCCGTTCTTTTTTTATGATCGTTCCGGTTCCGTCGATATGACCTGAAACAAAATGACCGCCAAACCTTCCCTGTGCACTCATGGCTCGTTCGAGATTAACAGGTGATCCCAATTTTAACGTCCGGATCGAGGAAGCTTTGACCGTTTCCGGCATCACGTCGACCGTAAATAAACTTTTCGTGAAGGACGTTACCGTTAAGCAGACCCCGTTGACTGAAATACTATCCCCCAGATGCACATCTTCAAGGATTTTTTCAGAACGAATCGATAACTCCATACTGCTTTTTCCTTTTTTCAAGGAATGTACGGTACCGATATCCTCAATGATTCCCGTAAACATGTTTTTCCCCCTTTTATAAAATATAAAAAACCCCTTAGGATGACCTAAAGGGTTAGCAGGAGAAATGAGTGAAAAAAATTGTATACCTAAAAAGCCCAATATTTTCATTTTTTGAAAAATTAGGCGTACGTATACACTTGGGTTCCACACGTCCTTCTCCCATCCAGACTGTACTGTCGGCTTTGGAATCTCACCAAATCCTGCCTTTTAACAGGCTCGCGGGCTTAGAATTTCTTCATCACCGCCGGTTGGGATTTTCACCCGACCCCGAAGGACTAAAATAATATGAATCTTTGAATATTTTATCACCATAAAGTGAAGATGTAAAATTTCTAACCTTAAATGGTTCAATTGTTACAGGAACTTCCTATCTTTATGTAAAAATGATCCCCATTAACCCCGATGTGCTCCAAAAAGGTTAGGCAGGCTAAATATGTGGAATAGGATTAGAGAGTCACACTTCATATAAGGAGGAAGCTTAATGCTTATTTCCATCATCAACCTGATTTTCTATCTGTTCGTCGTCACGATGAACTTTTTAGCCAATTTCCTGCCATTGAACGGCCAGACATCAGGAGAGATTTCCGATAAACTTCATGTCGTTTTCACTCCTGCCGGATATGTATTTTCCATATGGGGCTTGATCTATTTCCTGCTCGCCATCTGGGTATTCAGGCAGTTTTTAAGTAAACATCAAAACAGCCCTGCTTATAAGGCATCCTTCCCTTGGTTCGCTTTAAGCTGTGTCTTGAATGGCGCTTGGCTTTTAGCTTGGCACTATGAACACTTTTTGTTATCCGTATTCATTATCATTGCTCTTTTGGCTACTTTAATGGTCATTTATACAAGCATAAAAAAAGTGGGACACACTACTTTCGACCTATTTCCGTTTTCCGTCTATACAGGCTGGGTAAGTGTTGCAACGATCGCTGACATTTCTTATTACCTAACCTATATCAAATGGGACGGTTTTGGGGTTTCCAGTTTAACCTGGACGATCGTCCTGCTGATTGCAGCAACAACCCTGGCCTTTGTCTTCGCAGGTAAAAACCGGGATTGGTGCTATCTTCTCGTATTCGTTTGGGCGTTCATAGGCATCGGGATACGAAATAGCTCCGCCTATCCTGTAATCACGGACATTTCTTATATCCTCTCTGCCATCACTTTTATCATATCCATAACCATCTTCATAAAAAGTAGAAGGAATATGGTAGCCTAAAATGCTTGCTGAAGATCTTGCCATACATCCTGCCAAGCTTCTAGACCAACAGAGAGACGGACCAGCTGGTCACTGATGCCCATTTGTTCCCGTGAAGCTTCAGGAACGGCAGAGTGCGTCATGGTAGCGGGATGCTGGATCAATGTTTCGGCATCCCCAAGACTTACGGCAATTTTAATTAGATTCAATTTATTGAGGAATTCCTGTGCATCCTGTTTTGTGCCATGCAATTCGAAAGAGATAAGGCCGCCGCCATGTTTCATCTGTTTTTGCATGATATAATGATCCGGGGAAGCTTCATCACCTGGATAATATACCTTTTTCACCTTTGGATGTTTCTTAAGTTCATGAAAGATTGCCATTGCATTGGCCGAATGACGGTCCATCCTGACGGGCAAGGTCTTTAACCCCCGCAATAGTAGCCAGGCGTCGAATGGTGAAATGATTCCACCGATATCTTTCTGTGTAGTCCCAGCTATATGATTCATGAATTCCTTTTTACCGACGACAAGTCCCGCAACGACATCCCCATGCCCGCAAAGATATTTCGTAGCGCTATGAAGGACGATATCACAGCCATACTCAAGCGGTCTCTGTAGGTAGGGCGTCGAAAATGTATTATCGACTACGACCATCACATTATATTCCTTCGCAACTTTCACCACCATCTGTAAGTCAATCATTTTCATCGTCGGGTTGATCGGGGTTTCTACATAGATGCAGGTCGTTTCCGGCCGGATCATTTTCCTAAGCTGTTCTTCAGTATCCATTTCACAAAAATCATGAGTTATCCGGTATTTATTTTTCATTAGCTGCAGAAGGCCAAATGTACAACCATATACCCCCTGTGAGCAGAGGATGTGATCATCTGTTTTAGTTAACGCAAAAAGTACTGCTGAAACGGCAGCCATGCCTGAACCGAAAGCAAGGCCAGCTTCCCCGCCTTCCAGTGCGGCAATCTTTTCTTCAAGCACTTGTACCGTTGGATTTCCAAGGCGAGAATAAATATATCCATCTTCGATACCAGCAAAACGCCTCTCCCCTTGCTCGGCATTTTCGAAAGTGAATGTTGAGGTTTGGAATAAAGGTGTTGCCAAGCTTCCCAAATGCTTCTTCGAGTCATATCCTTCATGGATGACTGCCGTTTCAAATTGTTTATACTTTCTTGTCATACCGTTTCCCCCTAACCTATGTCTATTGCTATCATATGTCAAAAACCCACATTAAGGAAGCGTTTTCATTCATGATTATCACCCATAAATGAACACTTAACTTAGTAAAAATAAGCTTCATTCTGTTCAGTTGGATCCTGCAAATTGAGCACCTCTTTTAATTTTTAATTCTTACGTGAATTCCAAAAAAAGGGACAGCCGCCATGGCCGTCCCTTTTTTGCGAATCATTCATCGACTACGATGTTTCCACCATAGAAGGTTACTCTCGTTAATGGTAACTCCAGTTCACGAGCCATTTTTTTCAACTCTCGCTCTTCTCTTTCCGTTACGATTGAAATGACCGTGCCATCTGCACCTGCACGCCCAGTTCTCCCGGATCTATGGATATATTGTTCGATATTGTCAGCCATATCAATATGAACGACCGCAGTAAGGCCTTTAATATCCAGCCCCCTGGCCGCTACATCCGTTGCTATCAGCATCGGGGATTTTCCGGAACGAAGCTTACGCAGTGCTTTCTCCCTGTCGACTTTATTGGATTCACCGTGAAGCACGCCCATTTCAATACCTTTATAACTCAGCTTTTCATGTAAGACGCTAAGCTCCGCAATATCATTCAGGAAGGCAAGTGCCTTCACATCTTTAAGTCTTGTGATTTTCTCGAGAATCTTGGACTTCTCCCGTCTCTCAACAACAAAGTAAAGATGGTCCACCTTGGATTCCATTTTTTCATTTTTATCGACCTTGATCATTTCGGGTTCATTCATGAATCCCCTGGCCGCTTTTTCCGTTTCCTCTGGCAGGGTTGCTGAAAATACCATGATTTGCCGATCTTTTAGTGTTGTTTTGATAATATTATTGATCGTTCCCATATGTTCTGGAATGATCAATTGGTCTCCTTCATCAAGTACTATCGTCTTAACTTCATGCATCTTCAGTTTCTTTTGGGCAATCAATTCGTAAATCCGCCCCGGTGTTCCAGCAATCACCTGTGGACGCTTCTTCAGTTTGTCCAACTGCCTTTTCACATTAGCACCGCCGATGAATGCTGCACCCATTATGCCGCTTCCCTCTGACCAAATGCGAATTTCTTCATTGATCTGCATGACCAGTTCCCGTGATGATGCCAGAATCAAAGCTTGGGGCGATTTTTTTTCAGGATCAATCTTTTCGAGCAATGGCAGTAAATATGCCAATGTTTTTCCTGTACCTGTCGGTGATTCGGCCATGATATCCTTTCCCTCGACAATCACGGGGATCGCTTTCGTTTGTATCGGGGTAAGTTGTCCGAATCCGGACTTTTTCCAGGCTTCTTGTATATATGGTTTTCTATCGTTTATTAATGCAGGTAATTCGCTCATATCGTTCTCCTTTAATATAAAACTTTTCCTATCTTTCATAGTACCATTTATTCTTGTCCAGTAGCCAACGGAATACGAATTGTAACCGTCGTCCCTTTGTTTATCTCACTTTCAAAATCCATTTCCCCGTGAAGGCGATGAACGATTTTCCGGCAAATTGCAAGCCCGATCCCTGAACCTTTTTCCTTCGTCGAGTAAAAAGGTTCACCAATCCGTTCAAGGCGCTCGGGTCCCATTCCCATGCCATTGTCACTCACGCTGACTACAGCATGTCCTTCGATGATTTGCAGCGATATATCAATTTCCCCATTATCTTCGATCGCTTCAATGCTGTTCTTGACGATATTGATTACCAACTGTTTAAGTTCAATTGAATCAGCCATAATATAAATCGGTTCGGCGGTTTTAATCCTTAGCCCCATTTCGATATTATTCAAATTCGTTTCTGCTTTCATCAACGTGAATACCTGTTGTAAACTGTCGGCAAGATCGATCCTGCAGAATGCGACATCCTGTTTCTTCCCGAGAACCAAAAGTTCACTTGAGATAATATTAATTCGGTCAATTTCCTTCAACATGATATCAGAATGCAACGGGTTCACTTCCTGGGTCATATCCATTAGCTGTACGAATCCTTTTAAAGATGTCAGCGGATTCCTTATCTCATGTGCGACGGCTGCAGCCAGATGTCCGATAACAGATAGCTTTTCAGACATGATCATCAATTCCTCTTCGCGCCGCAATTCGGTGATATCCCTTACGATGGCATATACTCCAACCATTTCCGAGTGGACGATGATCGGTAAAAAAGTTACACGGATTATCCGTTGTTCATCACTGCTATTCTGTATGGTCGTTTCGAATTTTACAGCATCCCCTTGAAGGGACTGTAGAAAGAATTCAGCTACTTTACCACTTTCATTCCAGTTGATGAGATGATTCGCATTCTTGCCTTTCAAATTGTCACTATGATGACCTAACAGTTTTTCTGCTTCCGGGTTTATCGAAACGACATTTCCTTCGAGATTCAGCTCAAGGACACAATCCGGGTTATGCTTGAACAGCGACCGATACTGTTCATCCTTCAGAATGAATTCCTGTTGGGACCTCAACATTTTCCCCGTCCAATACCTGATTATGAAGTACAGGAAAAGTCCGGTTATGAATATGAACATCCACCCTTTGGAATGTTGAAACATTGCATATATCTGAACATCTGACCTTGCCTGCGTCATAGAGATGTAATCCGTAATGATAATCCATAAGACCCCAATGAATATATATATAAAAGCCACTTTACATGCAATTTTATGAGATTGGTTCATATTTTTTCCTTTGTATTGTTTTTTGGTTTATTATTCCCAAATCACTCAAAAAAAGCCCTCATGTTTTCAACATAAGGACTCTATCGATATTGTAACATATATATAGTAATCATTGTTTTATATCGTTAAAAAATCCAGCAGCATTACTACTGGATTTTCAATAAATCAAGAGAGGTCTTTAATGGCTTGATTGAATTCTTCTTCGATATCTTTTGTAGGCTTGGCCGATAGTAAGCTGAAAACGACCACAGCTATTGAACCAGCGATGAAACCAGGAATGATTTCGTATATTTCAGCAAACCTATCGATCATATCCCAGACGATCACGGTTGCCGTACCGACAATCATTCCCGCCAAGGCTCCCCATTTCGTCATCCGTTTCCAGTACAGGCTTAACAAAATGACAGGACCGAATGCCGCTCCAAAACCAGCCCATGCATAACCAACCAATTTAAGAATCGTACCGCTTGGATTAAAAGCCAATAATAGGGCAATGGCAGATATCGCCAATACGCCAAACCGACCTACCAGCACTAATTCCTTATCAGATGCGTTCGGCCGAATGAACTGCTTATAGAAATCATCTGTCAGAGCACTTGCCGATACTAACAGCTGTGATGCAATCGTACTCATGACCGCTGCTAAAATCGCAGCCAACAAGAAGCCTGTAATTAAAGATGGAAACAGTTCTTTAGCTAATATGATGAAGACGGACTCAGCATTCCTATCCCCTAAAGGACTATTTGTCAGGTTAAAATATGCTATCCCCACCAATCCAGTGAACATCGCTCCTACAATAGCAAAAATCATCCATCCCATGCCGATTCGCCGTGCACTTTTCAATTCTTTAACAGATGAGACCGCCATGAAGCGGACGATTATATGAGGCTGCCCGAAATAACCAAGCCCCCATGCCAGAAGAGATATGATGCCAATGGTTGATGTTCCTTCAAAAACATGCAATAAATTCGGGTTAATCGATTTTATTTCATTGAAGGTGGGATCCCAGCCCCCAATATTTACAATCGTGACAACTGGTACTAGAATTAAGGCAATGAACATGATTGTACCTTGTACAAAGTCCGTCCAGCTGACAGCCAGGAATCCGCCAAATAATGTATAAAGAATAACAACGCTTGCCGTCAGCCAGATACCCCACCGGTAATCTAAATTGAAAGCCGTACGGAAAAGCTCACCGCCTGCCACCATGCCTGAAGAGGTATAAAAGGTGAAGAAAATTAAAATGACCGATGCTGATACCACTTTTAAGACGCGGGAGCCATCTTTAAACCGATTTCCCAAAAAGTCGGGAATCGTAATCGAATTGCCGGCAATTTCCGTATATGTCCGAAGCCTTGGTGCCACGAATAACCAGTTTAAATAAGAGCCTGCACACAGGCCGATGACAATCCAGCCAGCACTCAACCCGCTTATGTACATCGCACCAGGAAGACCCATCAACAGCCAGCCACTCATATCGGAAGCCCCTGCACTCAATGCCGTTACAGCCGGCCCCAAGTTCCGGCCGCCAAGCATGTAATCGGTTAAGTTAGCCGTTTTCCGATAGGCCAAATAACCAATTAAAAGCATACCTGCCATGTATATTGCAATTGATATTATAATTCCATATTCCAAAAATGAATCCTCCTATTTATAGGTTAATTTTCATCTTGTAAGCTTATCAGAAAAAAAAACATATGTTAAGAAGTTCTTGCACCTTTCAACGATTTCACTTTCAATATAAGTAAGAAAATTCATTTTATTAGAATAAATCATTTAGGAGGAATACGCCATGCAATCCTATATCAATCAGCCAGATGGAGTCTTTCCCTCTGTTTGTTCTCTTGACTGTCCTGATCAATGCGGTTTACTGCTGCACAAAAAAGATGGGAAAATCATTAAAGTTCAAGGAGACCCTGATCATCCAGTCACAAAAGGGAATATTTGCAACAAAGTCCGCAACATGACTGCCCGCCTATATGACCCCAATCGCTTAAAACAGCCATTAAAGCGCATCGGTCCGAAAGGAAAAGGGAATTTCGTTCCAATCAGCTGGGAAGAGGCCATTGACACAATCACTTCCAATTGGAAAGACTTGATCGAAATGCATGGACCGGAAAGCATACTTCCTTACAGCTTTTACGGAAACATGGGCAACCTCAGCGCCGAGGGGATGGATCGCCGCTTTTTCCACAAACTCGGCGCAAGCATGCTCGAGCGTTCCATCTGTAATGCGGCAGGCTCAGTCGGATACAGCTATACAATGGGTGGTTCATTCGGCATCGATCCAGAAGAAACGATCCATACGAAGCTATTCATCATGTGGGGCATCAACGCTGTGAGCACAAATATGCACCAAGTGACGCTTGCCCAGCAAGCCCGAAAAAACGGGGCCAAAGTAGTTGTCATTGACGTTCATAAAAACCAAACTGGCAAGTGGGCAGATTGGTTCATTCCGATTCTGCCTGGCACCGATAGTGCACTTGCCCTCGGATTAATGCATATTCTTTATGCCGAGAATCTAGTCGACCAGCCCTTTCTCGATGAATACACAGTCGGTGCTGCTGAATTGCGCGAACATGTCCGCCAATATGACCCTGCGACCGTTTCCGCGATAACTGGCGTTCCCATTGATGACTTATATGAACTTGCCAGGATGTATGGCACCACAAGCCCATCATTCGTTCGGATAGGAAATGGCCTGCAGCACCATGACAATGGAGGCATGGCGGTACGTACCATTGCCTGCCTGCCTGCCCTTACCGGCCAATGGATGGAGGAAGGCGGCGGAGCCATCAAAGGGAATTCAGGATATCTGGCCTTTAATATAAATGCCTTAAGACGTCCTGATTTATTGCGAAATAAAGCTACCCGGACCATTAATATGAACCAAATCGGCCAAGCTCTTATGGAAAAAGAAAACCCGATTCGCTCTATGTTTGTATACGGCTCCAACCCAGCACTTGTCGCTCCGAATGCAAATAGGGTGCAGGAAGGTCTAATGCGGGAAGATCTATTCACAGTGGTACATGATCTATTCTTAACCGAAACGGCCATGTTTGCCGACCTCGTCCTTCCTGCCACGTCATCTTATGAAACGGAGGATTTTTATAATTCATATTGGCATAATTACGTCCAAATACAAAAACCTGTAGTCGAAAAATATGGCGAATCGAAATCGAATGTTGAATTGTTCAAACTGTTGGCTGCTGGAATGGGATTTGGGGAACAAGCATTTGGAGATTCAGAGGAAGATATGATACGGCAGGCTCTGGATTTTCCCGACAACCCGCATTTGGAAGGCATCACCTATGACTCCCTTTCAAGGAATCAATTTGTCAAAGCCAAAATGCAGCCGATGTTCCCAGGCAAACTCCCGACACCAAGCGGTAAAATCGAACTTTATTCCGAACGGATGAAGCGGGATGGATTCGAGCCATTGCCCACATATACGCCTATCATAAAAGACAGCGACCTGCCATTTTTATTCATTCCAGCACCTAATCACAATTTCTTGAATTCAACCTTTTCAAATAATGCCAAACATATCTCCATGGAAAAGGAACCGAAACTGCACATGAATGCCGCTGATGCCAAAACAATGGGGATAGCCGCCGGAGATATGGTTAGAATCTGGAACGGTCGCGGTGAATGCTTGCTTACCGCTGCTCCCGGTGAAAATGTGTTACCAGGCGTTCTTGTCAGCCAAGGCTTGTGGCAGAATACGCCCGAAACAAAGCAACACATCAATTCCCTTACCCCAGATCGCCTCGCGGATATGGGTAATGGCGCCGTTTTCTTTTCAGGACGGGTTGATCTTGAAAAAGTCCAACAATAGTAAAGAAATGTTTAGCAATCTATAACTATATCTGCGATTCTCGAATTATATCTGCTATTTCGGATTATATCTGCGTCTCTGGGATTTTATCTCCGATTTCGGCTTTTTATCTGCGATTCTCGGATTATATCTCCGATTCCATAGAAAAAAGGCTGTTCCCCAAGGAACAGCCTTTTTTCGTCAAGCTATTTACTCTTCATCAAACCAGCCTGTTGGCTGGATATCCAAGTTATTATTGATTTGCTTCACTTCAGTGTAAGCTTCGTAACCGAAAGTTCCCAGTTCGCGTCCATTTCCACTTTGCTTGAACCCTCCCCAAGGAGCTTCGTTATAAGTCGGATGATATGAGTTTATCCACGTGATGCCGGCACGCACTTTTTTAATGACACGGTACGCTTTTGAGATATCATTCGTGAACACCGCTCCCGCTAAACCATATTTCGTATCATTGGCAAGTCGAAGAGCTTCCGCTTCATCCTTGAACTTTTGAACGACAAGCACCGGTCCAAAAATTTCTTCCTGTACAATCCGCATATCCGGTGTCGTATCAACAAAAATAGTAGGTTCGACAAAGTAACCTTTATCCATGCCTTCTTCTTTAATTCGATTTCCACCGACGATTAATTTGGCACCTTCTTCTTTTCCGATTTGGATATACGATAATATTTTGTTCATATGGGCTTCTGAAACGATAGGTCCCATCTGGCTGTTTTCATCAGAACCTGAACCTACTTTGATTTTTTTCGCCTTCGCAGTAAGACTTGCAATGAACTGATCGTAAATGGACTCTTCCAATAGTAAACGGGAGCCTGCTGAGCACACTTGTCCTTGATTACAGAAAATCCCGTATAGTGCATAATCAACTGCAGTCTCAAAGTCAGAATCCGCAAATACGATATTAGGCGATTTGCCGCCGAGCTCCAATGTGACTTTCTTTAGGTTACCTAGCGAAGCCTCCATGATCTTACGTCCTGTTGCCGTGCCTCCTGTAAAGGCTACTTTATCGATTTCCTCATGCTCTGCAATTGCTTGTCCGACAACTGGCCCCGCTCCTAACACAAGATTCGCAACACCTTTTGGCAATCCTACCTCATCCATGATTTCAAATAGTTTGACCGCCGTCACCGGAGTGACCTCAGATGGTTTGAACACAACGGAATTTCCTGCAGCAAGCGCCGGAGCAAGTTTCCAGGCTGACATCATTAGTGGGAAATTCCAAGGAACGATCTGCCCGCATACACCGATCGGTTCCCTTACGACCATCGCTTGCTGGCCGTCAGGAACTTCAAAAGTCTGACCTGTCGGTTTTGTGGCCAATCCTGCATAATATCTAAAACATGCTGCGGAATCAGCTATATCAAAACGAGCCTCACGCAATGGTTTCCCATTATCCAATGTTTCCAACGCAGCTAGTTCTTCAGCTTTTTCTTCTATTTTGTCGGCTATTTTGAATAAAATGCGAGCTCTTTCGACGGCAGGAGTTCCCCACCAACCACCTTCATAGAAAGCATATTTTGCTGCCTCGACCGCTGCATCCACATCTTCCTGTGTTCCTTCCGCTGCTTTGGCAATAACTTCCCCCGTGGCCGGATTCAATACATCCCTCTTCTCACCCGAAGTCGAATTCACCCATTCCCCATTGATGAACATCTTTAAGTCCAATGCTCCCGTTCCTTCTTTTTTCGTATTATTTTGCAAAGTTTCCTGCATGTAATTTCCTCCTCTGTTTTAAGTTATCTACCTATATATAAATATGAGCAAGATTCATGCCAGTTTGAAATTTTAGGTAACTCACGTTTTTTTGCCCTTTCCTGTCATATTTAAATTCAGTCGTGAATTACCTATTCATTTTTGCATAACTCATAGGCAAAACTTCTTCCAAGTTTCACAGAAAAAAAGAGGTGAGCAGCTGCTCACCTCTCTTCTGATTAATTCCGATTAATAATGACCAATTTCATTTCCGTCATTTCTTCAATGGCATATTTCAATCCTTCGCGCCCAGTCCCGCTTTTTTTGACTCCGCCATATGGCATGTTGTCAACACGGTAAGTTGGGATATCATTAATAATGACACCGCCGACTTCCAATTTTTCTGCGGCAGAAAGAGCTAGATTGATATTTTCTGTGTAAATCCCGGCCTGCAATCCGAATTCGGAATCATTGACAAAGTCAATCGCTTCCTCAACGGAAGAAACCTTATTGATCAAAACTATTGGAGCGAAGACCTCCTGGCAAGATACCTTAAGCATGGCATCCACTTCCAGCAACACAGTGGGATGCAGGATATTACCTTCAGATTTACCTCCTGCTGCAACTATCGCCCCGTGTTGTTTAGCTTCACCGATCCAATCCAGGCTTCTCTGTACATCCCCGGCGCTGATCAATGCTGAAATATCCACAGACGGGTCCAAAGAATCTCCCAGTTTCAAGCCATTCGTTGCTTCCGTGAATTTTTTGACGAACTCATCATACACCTCTTCATGAACATAAGCGCGCTGTAAGGAAATGCAGACCTGCCCTTGAAAAGCGAATGCTGCCGATACACAGCGTTGGATGATTTTATCAATATCGATCCCTTTATCCACGATGACAGCCGCATTCGAACCTAGTTCAAGACTCACTTTCTTTAACCCGGCCTTATTACGGATCCCGATTCCTACAGCCGGACTTCCTGTAAATGAGATGCTCTTCACCCGTGAATCGGTGACTAATTTATCACCGATTACCGAACCGCTTCCAGTAACTAAATTAAACGCACCTGCCGGCAAATCCGTTTCGGCCAATAATTCAGCAAGAAATAGTGAAGATAGCGGTGTTTGGCTCGCAGGTTTCAGGACGAGTGTATTTCCGGCAGCAATGGCCGGGCCCACTTTATGGGCAACCAGGTTCATCGGAAAATTAAATGGCGTAATCGCACCCACAACGCCTAGAGGCTCACGGACCGTGTATCCTATCCTTCCTTCTCCGTCAGCTGTGGCATCCATCGTCAATGTTTCTCCATGAATCCTTTTTGCTTCCTCTGCTGCAAATTTATATGTGGCAATCGTCCGGGATACTTCAACCATTGCCGTTTTAATCGGTTTCGCTGCCTCTTTTGCAATAATTTCAGCTGCCTCCTCTTTGCGGCTTTCCAAAAGGCTCGCAAGCTTTTCAAGTATGGCAGCGCGTTTATGACTAGGTAAAGCTGCCATCGTTTTTCTAGCTTGATAGGCTGATTCTATGGCCAACTCGACATCTTCAAGGCTTGCCGAGGGAATCTCCGCTAGGACCTCCCCGCTATAAGGAGACTTTAGTGTCGTGAACTTTTCAGCTTCTTGCCATTTACCATTAATGTATAATTTCTTTTTCAGCGTTTCCGTCATGACCATCACTTTCACCTCTTATAAAATTTCTTTTTCGACTGCAGTAAATGTCTCATCAAGGATTTCAATCATTCTTTCGACTTCTGCTTTAGTAATGATTAAAGGCGGTGCGAATACGAGTGTATCTTGATCAAACGTAACTGAACGGCAAATCAAACCATTCTTCGCAGCTTCAGCAACAAGTCTTGGAGCAAGCTGTGTCTCAAAGCCTTCACCTGTTTGTTTGTCCTTTACGATGGAGATGCCCCCAATTAGTCCAAGTGCCCTCACATCACCAACAATCGGATGTTTGCTTTGGAGCTTCTTAAAGCCGGCAAGCAACTCTTCACCACGCTGTTTCGAGTTTTCTATAAGGTTTTCACGTTCAATTATTTCAATATTTTTCAAAGCAACCGCACATGCCATCGGATGGCCACTGTAGGTGTAGCCGTGTAAAAGCGTACCTTTTGAAAGGGCAATGAAATCCTGATGCATCTTATCATTCAGGACGACCCCGCCTAACTGTGCATATCCGCTCGTCACACCTTTTGCAAAGCACATCATATCAGGCACAACACCAAAGTGTTCAATCCCAAAATAAGTTCCTGTTCTTCCGAAACCTGTAATGACTTCATCCGTCACCATCAAAATGCCGTATTCATCACAAATTTCCCTTACTTCCTTAAAATAGCCTTCAGGAGGAAGGTTCACGCCACCGGCCCCTTGAATCGGTTCAGCGATAAATGCCGCAATCGTTTCCGGTCCTTCCTGTTCTATGACCTTACGCAACTCCTCAATGGAGGAACCGTCCACATGATAAAAATCAGGTGCGATTGAATTCGTGAAATCCCGGAACGGCTTCAGGCCAGTCGCACTTGTAGCTCCCATTGCCACTCCATGATAGGATTTCGAGCGGGAAATGATTTTTTGACGATTAGGCTGCCCTTTCAAAAGCCAGTAATGACGAGCAAGTTTGATTGCCGTATCATTCGACTCCGATCCACCTGAAGTGAAGAAAACTGCATTCAAATCCCCAGGCGCGATGGATGCGATTTTGGCCGCCAAACGGATTGCCGGCTCATTGCTGAAAGTGGCGAAACTTGATGTGAAAGCTAATTTGGCCATTTGTTCCTTCGCGACTTCAGCCATCTCTTCTCGTCCATGTCCAATATTCACATTCCAAAGTGAAGCCATGCCATCAATGACAGTCCTGCCCGTGACATCCGTAAGATATATTCCCTTCCCTTCCTTAAAGATGAAACTTGGACCATCTGCCTGCTGCTGTTCGATTGCCGTGGTCGGATGAATAAAATGCTTTTTATCCAAATCGATTAATTCCTGAATACTCGTAGTCTCTTTAATCATGTAAAAAACACCCTTCTCATGTAATGGATTTTTTCAAGCTAGTTTATTTTTATATTTATAGATGTAGCAAGATGCATGCCAAATTATATGGGCCTGATATTAAAGGTATTCAAGTTAAAACGATTCATATATAAATCAATAGGAGCATGTGTTGATTCACATATAAATCATTTGATTCACATTCGAATCAATCAACTCCCATTCATTTGATTAACTACTGAATGACAAGCATTTTTTCGAATCCCCCTCTTTATTTCTAATTGATGTTACAAAACCTGACACACAATGTTGAATTTTCGGAAGATTTGTATTATTATCATGTTAATATTTTTTCATTCCTTTTGAGCCGCTATGTTAATCTAAATGAAAGAAGTTGATATATATGCAGGTAGGATTTGAACTGTACCAAAAACAAACCTTGAAGTTGTCATTAACCCCTGAATTACAGCAATCGATCAATATCCTTCAATATTCCACCCATGAACTGATAGATTTCCTGAACCGGCAGGCTTACGAAAATCCCGTTCTCGAAATTAGCTTTAAAGAACCCCCCTCATCGCACAGTATTCGTACAAATAAAATAAATTCTCAGATACGCGGTTCTTCCTCTAAAAGTAAAGGTTTCAACGGAGACAATGATTACAACCCTATCAACAATCATTCAGTCAGCACAGAAACACTTGAAAGGCATTTACTGGAACAATTGAGTTTACTAAGTTCATTGAATGCATTTGAAAAGAAGATTCTCCAATTTTTGATTGGAAACTTAAATGATTATGGATTTCTAGAATTGGATGTCCATTGGACTGCTTCGCATTTTTCCGTACCCGTGGAAGAAATCGAAAATATGATTCAAATATTGCAATCCCTTGACCCAATTGGAGTCGGTGCTAAAGATCTGACCGATTGTTTACTCATTCAGCTGCGTGAGCATGAGAATCACAATGAATTGGCGTATAAGATCGTTAAAAAGCACTTAGAAGATTTAGCAGAAAAACGCTACAGGAAAATTGCCGCCCTTCACCAAGTGACCGTTCAGGAAGTACAAGAGGCCTCGGATTTCATCCGTACGTTAAACCCGCGTCCTGTCAGTCACTTTTCCGATGATATGACTCATTACATCGTTCCGGACGTTTACGTGGAAAAAGATAAGGAAGGTTTTCTGATAACGGTCAACGATAGCTGTACACCTAAACTTTCCATCAATCCTTACTACAAGAACCACGTCGCCATCAATTCCGTTAATCCAGCTAAAGATTATATAAAAGGGCATATAAATGATGCCCAATTACTGTTAAAAGGGCTCGAACAAAGGCAAATGACGCTTTACAAAGTGACCGCGTCAATCGTGGAGGAGCAGCATGAGTTTTTCATGAAAGGAATTACAGGATTAAAACCTATGACACTGAAGGATATTTCGGAAAAACTTCAGCTTCATGAATCAACGATCAGCAGGGCGACGAGCAATAAATATATCCAGACGCCGCATGGCCTCTTTAAACTAAGGAACTTCTTTACTAGAGGGTTACACCGCGTGAACAGCCCAGCAACCGAATCAACGGCCACCATCAAAGAAAAAATAAAGGTCCTGATTGCCGATGAAGATAAAATAAAGCCTTTTTCAGATCAGAAACTTTGTCAAATATTCGAAAATGAAGGGACGAAGATTTCCCGCCGCACTATTGCAAAATACCGTGAAGACCTCGGTATACCGGGATCTTCAAAACGGCGCAGATTTTAAAATCAAACCGAATTTTTAAGAAGACTCTTACAAATGAGTATCTATTGTAAGAGTCTTCTATATTTTCCACCCCTGAACCAGAGGCTTAATAAACTGTTTTGGAATCATAATATATCGGTTTATTTATTCCCCCATTTATCCTCGAAAATAAGTTCATCCATCAGCCTTCTTTTTTCCCAATTAGCAAGTTCAAGAATCGGTTTATCCGGATATTGATCAGTATAGCCAATCGACAGGAGTGCAACAGGTTCTATATGGGGCGGAATCTCCAAAATATCACGAATATCATTTTTCTTATAAAAGCTTACCCATCCCATTGCCAACCCTTCCGCATAGGCAGCCAGCCACATATTTTGAATGGCGCAGGCAGTGGATAGGATATCGGTTTCCGGAATGGAGTTCCTCCCTAAAACATGGGAGCCCCCCCGTGTCGGGTCGCATGTAACACAAATGGTATATGGTGCTTCTTTTAACCCTTCCACTTTCAAACTAAGAAACTTATTTTCTTTACCTCCTTCATAATGAATGGCGAGGGCCCTTCTTTCTTTATCCGCTGCCCATGCCAAACTGTTCTTGGTTTCCTGAGACGAAATCACGATGAAACTCCAAGGCTGCATGAATCCTACAGACGGCGCATGATGTGCAGCATCCAAAATTCTGCGGAGTATATCCTTTGAAATGGGCTTTGGCAAAAAACTCCTGATATCCCTACGGTTATAAATGGCTTTATATACGGCAGCTTGTTCTTCATTAGTAAACATAGTTTCCCCCCTATTTCCGGCTCCCCGGAAATTTATCTAAACATACAATATATTTTATAGGTAAACCCTTACAATTAAAATATCCACTGGCTCAGCTCATTCCGTCCACAACAAGATCCGCTCTTTCTTGAGGCCTTTGCACTCCCACATAGAGATCTTCATGAACCATCCAATTATCCTCCCACATTTGACGCGCATCTTCACCATCCCGCTCAAGGCCACGTTTCAAACGCTGATCACGGGGACATTCCACCCAAATCGTGAAATCATGGTACCCTGCCAATTCTTTACGGATTGAATACGTTCCTTCTATAATCACAAGGCCCCCAGCAGGAACTTCATGCCATTCGGCCATAGTGTCCGTTTCCCAATCATACCTTTGATATCTTGCTTCCTTCCCCTTTGTAAGCGGTTTTAGGATTTGGTTAAAAACCCGTTTCCAATCATAATCCGCCCCGATAGGCTTTTGGGATGGAGGCAGTTGAACCCTTTCCGATGACGGCAAATAAAAATCATCCATATGAACGGCCACGCTACCTGGACATTCTGCTTGGATACGGGCAGCGAGTGTACTTTTTCCAGATCCGCCCCGGCCATCTATGGCCAATATATAGAGTGAGCGTTTTTTGGAAATTTCGTGAATTTCAGCTATAAGACTGCTGATCGTATACTGTCCATTAAGTGTTGGAAAGTTCATAAGCATTCCTCCTATATACTTATTTCTATTAATCCTCCCTTAAACTCCTTCCTTGAGGGGGATAATTTAAAAAAATAAGAAGAAGGTGCTGATATTGAATAAAAACCAATTTGCCCCCAGCTTCATGTCTGATTAAAGAAACAGAGGAGGAAAAGGGCCCCCTTCCCTCCACTTCATGGAGAAACTGTCTACGATCAAACGGCTAGGACTTTCCATGTAATGGACTTGAAAACTTCTTGTTATAGACATATATATCGGAGAATGGCCTTCGAATGTTCGATTGCCGACTTGATGCAATGTCATATAATGACCATCGATTTGAATACGCCATTCGGATCTGCGATTGAAACCTGATCAGATCAGCAAATAAAACGGCTTAGCGGCATTATGCTGCCAATTCGGACTTGCCGAAGAAAATGATATGGCTGATACCGACCTCTTTCTCGCAGATCCTGAACTTCAACTTAGCTTTCCATGAATACTAATGGCCGCTTCCCAATAGGTTTTCCTGTTCTGCGAGCATTACGGCTATCTTATCCTGGATTGCCGTAATGCCTTTTTCTTCTACAAAATTATTCAAGATGATTGAAAATATGATTTTTTCCCCTCTTTTGGTCGTCACATAACCGGATAAGGAGCTCGTACCTGAAATTGTCCCTGTTTTCGCGCGGACATTCCCGGCTGCAAGTGTCCCTTTCATCCTCTTTCTAAGAGTACCGCCCACCATCCGATTTTCGTTGCCTGCAATCGGTAAAGCATTCAAGTAAGCAGGAAACCACGTTTTTTCCTGAATGGCATACAGCAGCTTCGTTATTTCATTCGCTGGAATCATATTGACTTGGGAAATTCCAGACCCATCACGCATCATGATCGTTTGCATATCGAGACCCATACTCTTCAGCTGATTTCGAGCAACCTTCAAACCATCCTTCCAGCTTCCCTCCCCATCTGCCTCTTTGCCCATTTCCTTCACTAAAACCTCGGCATGGCTGTTATTGCTCAATTTCATGAAAGGAATAAGCAGCTGTGAAAGCTGCATGGACTGATGAGTGGCAATCATATGCGCTCCTACTGGCGTTTTCCCTTTTTTCCTTTTTCCTAACACTTTAATTCCATGTTCCTTCATTGATTTTTCAAATAGGCTCAAGGCATATTCTGTGGGATCTTCCACCGAGACCCACTCTTTGGTCACCCCGGCATCTTCCGGAATGGTCCCGGTCACCGTAATGACTTGTGTGCCATGAGACCGTTCGATTTCAATCTTATTATTAGCATCTGCCGATACAGTTTTCGTTTTGTTGATGACCTTCACGTGATCGGTTTCAGGCTCCAGCTTTACCGTTGCCCTCTTTCCAGCCTTTTCCCCAGGAGCTAACTCCACGATGATGGTACCGGTATCGTAATCTTCATTCGGGGAAGCAGTTAAAGCCGAAACGGCTGCACCGTAATATTCCTGTTCATCGCCCCAAACTAAGTCTTGAGAATAACGAACATCATCATACCAAGAATCGTCCCCTATAAGATCCCCGTGAACGAACTTGACTTGCCTTTGCTTCAGTGAAGCTGCCAGCTCATCAAAATCCTTTTCCAATAATGTGGGATCCCCTTTCCCCTTCAGGTATACATTGCCCTGCAGAACATGGCCAACCTGCACTCCTTTTATGTATAGTTCCGTTTGAAAAGTATAATCTTCCCCTAAAGTTTCAAGCGCGGCTGCTGCTGTCAAAAGCTTAAGATTCGAAGCAGGCCGCAATCTCGTTTGCGATCCCCGTTCATAAATCTTTTCCCCCGTTTCAGCTGAACGGATGGAAATTCCCGTCAACGCCCCAGCCAATCCTGGCGATTGCTCCAATATTCGTTGAATTTCCTGCCCTAGGTTTCCATCATCATTTGCAGCCTGCATCGATTCTCCATTAAAAAAACAAATCAAAAACAGGAAGAATATAAAACTCAACTTCCTTTTATACGTCAAACCTATCACTCCCACTCTAGAAACTCACCACTTCTATCTTGTCCATTATTCGGTCATATAAAAAGAAAAGATCCACTAGAAAACTCCTTATTTATACATACTCGGGAAACTGCAGGATTATTCGCCCGCCACTCCACGGTATGCGGCTGCACAGTTCCTATACATATACCTTTAATAGGGAACTTTTTTGCAAGATAATCCGTATAAGTATAAAGACATAGTAAGGAGTGAATATATGTATTCCAAGATACAGCCACCAACGAAGAAAATATCCAAAGAATCAGTGAAGGTGTGGCGGATGACTGAAGCCATTACCAATCTCATTATCCTCGCCGTCCTTGGCATCCTATTATTTGTTGATGATTATTTCACTTGGAAAGAATGGATTGGATGGATTTTAAACGGACTTATCGTATTATCTTTTTTCCATGCTATCTGGTCCATCTTCATTGAACCGATACTTTTGCAAAAGTATTGGCGATACGACGTGAACGAAGAATTCATTCAAACAAAACGTGGAGCCTGGAGTGAAACGCATGAACTCATTCCGATGACGAAGGTTCAATCCGTCAAATTGAACCAAGGACCGTTTTTGCGAAAATACAACCTTTATTCCCTAAGCATCGGAACAATGGGCGACTCTCATGACATACCGGCCATCCCCGAGAAAGAGGCGTATGAATTACGAGATAAAATTGCCCATTTCGCAAAAATTAAGGAAGTGGATTAATGATGGAAGAACACGCAAAACGATTACACCCTATCAAAATCCCTTTCGAATTTTGGAAATTGCTGAAAGGAAATGTATTTTTCATAATCATGCTTTATGTCCTGAATTTCGGTTCTGAAAAGATGTATATGAAGGTACTCCAAATCGGCTTTCTAGTTTATTTGGTTTGGAAAGTCATTTCTGTCATCCTTAGATGGTATACATACAAATACCAAATCATAGAAGGTACCTTATACATCACTTCAGGGCTTGTCTCGAAATCGTATCGAACTGTCCCGCTTCATAAGGTTCAGAATGTCCAGCAACGCACGACGTTATTTCATAAGATTTTCAGATTGACCTCTTTAACTTTCGAAACGGGGATGACTGGTGATCAGGGTAGCGTACCTTTCGAGATGATTTCCCGAAAAGAGGCCGAACGGCTTGAGGGGGAATATGCTTCAAAACAGGAACTTCCGGTTATTGAAGCGGATATTCCCGAAGAACGAATTGCTGAGGATATGGAACCAGCCATTGAAAAAACGATCCATTTCACTCCTAGCAAACATGATGTGCTGAAAGCTTCCTTTACATCACTCAGTTTCCTGGCTCTTATCCCGATATTGGCTACGTTATATAATACACTCGTTGATTTTTTCGATTTGGAGAATACCGAAGGGTTTCTTGCCAAGTTATTGGATACATGGTGGATCATTACCATCGTTATTGCAGGCCTCATATGTGTCGCCGTTGCCTTCGGAATCGTTTCCACATTCGTTAAATATGGAAAATATGAAATTTCATCCGATCACGAGCGCATATATATCAAGAAAGGTGTACTGGACGAATCCGCTTTTTCCATTCGGAAAGAAAAAGTACAAGCAGTCGAAATCACCCAATCAATCATTAAAAGAGTGCTGGGGTTGGCAGAAGTGAAACTGATCAGTGCAGGAAGCACCGGTGATGAAGAGCTGGAAACGAACACCCTCTATCCCTTTTTATCAATTGAACGGGCATATGGGATGGTAGAAGAGATTTTACCCGATTACAAAGTGGAACGATCAATGAGGTCACTATCGAAACAGGCCTTCAAAATCCGAATGCTGCGACCTAGCTTTTTCTGGATTCTCACAACATTGGCGATTTATTATTTCAAACCCTCCCTATGGTATATCTCGCTGATTCTACTCGTCCTCATTTATACATTGAGAATAATGGATTACAAAAATAGCCGTTACTTGTTAAATGATGAGTTCATTCAGTTCAAATCCGGAAGTTTGGAAACATCACTATTCATTACCAAAAGAAGCAAGGTCATTCAAATTGAGGTGGAACGTTCGAAGCTGCAAAAGTTTTTCAGGCTTGCCACAATTGAAACGACCAACCGCTCCAAGCCTGTACACCATACAAAGCTCCAAGATGTATCCGTTGAATATGCAGACGAGTTTTACACATGGTATATGGATAGGACAAAAAATATCCAATTCGAATAGTATTCAATGAATGAAAGAGTTGACCATGGCAGTCAGCTCTTTTTTTATCCACTATATTCCACCCCCTTCCCACCTTTGCACTTCACGACAAAATTAATATTGGAATTTTCTAACTTGTCCCTTCAAAAAAAGCGAAAGAAGACCGAAATATCAAATAGAAGTCAAAATTAATTAGAAGTATATAAGGAGAATTTTACAGATGAAAAGACTGACAGACTGGTATTTTAATTCGCTAAAAAAACAAATATTGATTCCCTTTTTAGCTTTGATCATGATAAGCGGAATGGCCATTTCCTACATGAGCTATAAAAATAGTATCGAGTTGACGACCCAGGAAATTACCGGATCGACGGAAGAGCAAGTCAAGTCAATGAACGATTCTTTCGAGACATTCTTTCAAAAAACGGAAAATCAATTGGATAGGATCAGTAAGTATCCTATCATGAGTACTTATGATAAGAACCCCGAATCCATAATGGATGAGTTTTCCCATACACAGTCAAGCAATTCTGAAATAAATGGTTTATACCTTGGCACCGAGAAAGATGGAAAAACATTAATATTCCCTAAAGCGGATTTGCCGGCTGACTTCGATCCGAGACAAAGGGATTGGTATCAATCCGCATTAAAACAAAAAAACAAGACCATTTGGACGGAACCTTATACTGATCAGGCTACGAATGAACTTGTCATTACGGCAGCAAAGGCCATATATGATGATCGTGATGAATTAATAGGCGTGCTCGGTGTCGACATCTCAATCGATACATTGATCACGATGGTCAATCAAACGAAATTCGGCGAAACGGGCTATACGGTTTTGCTTGATCAGAAAGGGTCATTCGTTACACATCCAGACAAGGAAAAAATTCAACAGGATATATCAAAGGAAAATATTTTCAAAAAAATGAAAGGTGAATCCGGATCAATGATCGAGGAATTTGAAGGGAAGAGCCGGATCTTCGGATACGCCACAAATCCTACCACCGGATGGAGAATAGCAGGGGTAATGGAGGAAAATGAAGTGAAAGTCCGGGCAAGCCCGATGATAGTCGAAAATGTCATCACACTGTTGATTGTCTTTACCGTCACTGCACTATCTGCCATCTTCATCACCCGTTCTTTAACGAATCCCATTAAAAAGCTGCAGGAATCCATACGGAAAATGGCTGACGGCGATTTCACCTCCTGGAATTCCATTTCCAGAAAAGTGAGATTGGCCAACTTGCAGAAGATATCAGCTTAATGACCAGGAATATGAGTCATATGTTAGGGGTTGTCAACAACCTTTCCGATAAAGTATCGGATTCCTCCATGACGCTAGTGGGCCAGTGCCGATGAAAATTCAGCGGCAGCTAACGAAGTGGCCATGACGATGGAACAAATAGCAGCCGGTGCCATAGACCAAATCGAAGTCGGGCAGAATAACGAATGGCCGTAAAGCTATTGGCTGACAAAATCAATGATCTTGAGGCGCAAACGGGAAAAATGGCCACGGAATCCGAAAATATGTTCAAGGCTTCCGAAAACGGAATCACTCAAGTACAAGGCCTGAAACAACAATTCAATGAAACGTCCCAGATATCCAATAAGATGAGCACGGCAGTCAAATCATTGGATGCACGATCCAATGATATCAGTGCGATCGTAAAAACCATAAGCGGGATTGCAGGACAAACGAATTTACTCGCCCTGAATGCTGCCATCGAAGCAGCGAGGGCTGGTGAACACGGAAAAGGGTTTGCTGTTGTTGCCGATGAAGTGAAGAAATTGGCCGAACAAACGGAAAAATCACTAAAAGAAATCTCTGAAATCATTCAAGCCATGCAAACAGATACAACCAATACCGTTCATTTGATTGGTCAAGTCAATCAAAAAATCCATCTTCAGGATACTTCCGTAACGGATACGGAAAATGCTTTCAGTCACATTGCATCCATCATCACGACTACATTCAGCAATTTTGACGAAATAAAAGAGATGATGAACGATATGGTAAACGAGGTCACACGGATGGCGGGCAATGCAGAAAAATTAAATTCAATCAGTCAGGAAACTGCGGCAGGAACTGAAGAAGTATCAGCTTCCGCAGAACAAACGAATGCTTCCATGGAACAATTAAATGCCCTGGCTAGTGTATTGGATGCCCTATCCCAGGAAATGCACAAAGAAATAAAGAAATTCACATTCTAATCAAAAAAAGGACGGCCCCCTAAGGGATCCGTCCTTTTTAAAAGTACGACTTATAGAGTTCTTCTGCCATTCGTCAGCGTTTCATCGGTTTCGGTTATTCCCGAGTAAGAAGAACTAGATTTTCTAGCATCCGAATCGACTAACACAAGCAATTTGCCGCTCTTTACATCCGCTTCATAACGATTCGCTTCGTCTTCAGGTATGCCCATTCCGATTAATGTACCGGCCAATCCTCCTGTTCCAGCGCCTACAGCCGCTCCGGCTAATGTTGCAGCAAGCGGTCCAGCAGCCAGTACCGGCCCGATTCCCGGAATCGCCAACGCACCCACACCTGCCAATAATCCGGCAGCACCGCCCAAAATGCCTCCAGTCGCCGCACCAGCTGCGAGCCCCTCTTCAACTTTTGTACCCGTTTCTTCATTCACTGCATTTAATTCTTCTTTATCTTTAGCTACCACTGAAATATCTTCACGATTATACCCTTGGGCCTGTAATGACTCAACAGCCTTTATGGCTTCTTCTCCAGTTTCATATACACCAATTATACGTTTATCCATATCTATCATCCTCCTTAAAGAATGTAAATTGTCGCTCCCCCTTTACATACCCCAGGGGATGAAAATGCTAAACGTTATTTAACAGGAAAATATTTTCGAGTTAACCCTTACTCAGAAAGGGTATATATAATAGTAGTATGCATATTTTTAGGAGGTTTTCTTTTTGCTCATCGAGTTACTTAAAGATTTAGTATCCATCGACAGTTCATCGAAAGAAGGAGCCAACCAAGCGGTAGATTACTGTGCGGACTGGCTTAAAGATCAAGGACTTACCGTGAATGTGATCGTAAATAACGGTTATAAAATGCTTGTTAGCGAGATTGGCAGCGGAGATAAAACCCTAATTTGGAATGGCCATGTCGATGTTGTCAGCGGTTCGCCGGATCAATTTTTTCCTGAGGTTCATGAAGGAAATTTATATGGACGCGGAACAGCCGATATGAAAGCTGGGGTTGCAGGGATGATGTGTGCATTTACCGAACTGAAAGATAAGGACTTAGGTTTAAAAATCCAGCTACAGATCGTATCGGATGAAGAGATTGGCGGGTTGAACTGTTCCGGATATTTAGCGAAACATGGTTATCGGGGGGACTTTGTAATTTGTGCTGAACCGACGCAATTGGGAATCGGACTCCAGGCAAAGGGTGCCCTTCGTCTCGATATTGAAGTATCCGGCAAATCTGCACACGGAAGCCGTCCATGGGAAGGCGTGAATGCAATTGAAAAGGCCTATGATCTCTATCAAAAAATAAAGGAACTTCCATTCACCCGGGATCATACTCCCCTTTACTCTTCACCTTCACTTAACCTAGCAAAAATAAAAGGCGGGGATGTCTATAATAAGGTACCGGATGCTTGTTTGCTAAGTCTTGATATTCGTTATCTCCCTACGCAAACAATGGAAGATATCATTGCTCAGATCGAAAGTGTGACAGGAAAAAATGTTCACCTTAATATGTACAGTAAACCTGTAAAAACCGAAGAGTCAGACCCATTCATCACTTTGCTCCGACCGATTATCGAAAGAAACACCAAGCAAGACGCTGTCATTTTCGGACAACATGGCTCCGCAGATACCGTCTTTTTTGCGGCATATGATATCCCAGCGATTGAATTCGGACCAAAAGGCGAGAACTGGCATGGAGATAGGGAATGCGTCAATCTTGAATCAGTAGCAGTCTATCAAAAAATGCTGGTCGATTTCGCTTCTGAATTTGCTTTACATTAGGCCAAATCATGAAAAAAGCCGCATCACATATAGACAAAAGGAAGTCTATCTACATTTTAAAAACAAAGTTGATTGAAAAGGTGCGAGACTCCTGCGGGGAAAGCGCGTCCAAGGGAGACCGCACAGGCGCAAAGGCGCCGAGGAGTCTCCCGGACCGCCCGAGGAAAGCGAGTGCCTGGAGTGGAAATCAATGTTCGAATTTTAACAAGCTCTCAAAAAAATTAGACAAACTCGATTTTCATCGATTTTGTCTACAGTTTGAGCCGGCATCACATAGATGTCGGCTTTTTCCATGTTCCGCATATCCTCTCCTACTAAAATAAACAGCATTCAATCGTCTAATATTACGTTGTTTTTTTACAAAATATACAGGACTTTAAAACCAGGGATTCAACATCCATATATTACCTCATTAAACAGAATACGCCATTACATCAACACTATTTAACAAAAATACGCTTATACTGACATAATAAATAATATATTTACATTTAACAGATAAGTACTTTTGACCTAGTTTATATTACATTTATTTATCAAGGGAAACCTTTTTGTAACACAATTACTATTCCACCGAAACATTATTGTCATAAAGACCTGTTATTCTAAGTCTACGATTTAAAACAAAGGAGACTATTCATTTTGAAAAAAATACTACTTCCACTATTCACTGCTTTCTTTTTGGTATTTAGTTTTTCCGGAGTTTCATCGGCTGCTACTACTACATACAAAGTTAAAAGCGGCGACACACTATGGGGTATCGCCAATAAACATAATATAACAGTCAATCAACTCAAAAGTTGGAACAACCTGAAAAAAGATAACATCCATCCAAAACAAGTTTTAAAGGTCAAGAAAACATCGACCTCTGCTAAACCTAAAGCTAAAGCAAAAACATCATCATCATCCAAGAAATACAAAACGATCACGGTGAAGGCAACAGCTTACACTGCGAACTGCAAAGGCTGCAGCGGGATTACAGCATCTGGTCTTAACTTAAAGAAAAACCCTAACGTAAAAGCCATCTCGGTCGACCCTAAGGTCATTCCACTAGGAACAAAAGTTCATGTAGAAGGATACGGGGATGCCATTGCGGCAGATAAAGGCGGCGCAATCAAAGGGAATAAAATTGACGTCTTCTACTCTTCTCACTCAAAAGCTATCAATTGGGGCAGAAAAACCGTTAAAGTAAAAATCTATAAATAATGATAAGCACCAGCCTGAAACCTTTCAGGCTGGTCTTTTGTTTTTCCCATTCTTACAAACATCTAAACAACCAGTTGACCTTCAAACGGAAATATTTACTGAAATTTCAGTCAATGTTATGATTAGTACATCTTAATCAAAAGAGAGGTGTGCGCTTTGAATATTGTCATTATAGGGGCTGGGGCACTTGGCTCCTACTTTGGGGGCAGGTTGCAGCAGGCCGGACAGGATGTTCAATACCTTGTCCGAAAGAACCGCGCCAAACAATTGAAGGAAAACGGGATCAGCATAACCAGCCCACATGGAAACTACCAATTCAACGACCTTCATATCACAGAGAATGTAAATGACATCGAAAAGGTCGACCTCGTGATTCTCGCCGTAAAAGGCCAGCATCTGCAAGGCACCCTTACAGATTTAAAGGTGCTTGTTGAAAAGGGCACAAAGGTGCTCCCGCTTTTGAATGGATTGGAGCATATATCCATTTTACAGGAGGCGCTTGGCGAGGAAGCCGTCTTGGGAGGAAGTGCCTTCATCATCGCCACCCTTGATGAAAAAGGGCATGTCATTCACTCCAATGAAAATCACGATTTAATCTATGGCCCGCTTCATCCGTCACAAAAAAAGATATGTGATGAATTCGAACAGGCGGCGGGAACAGCTATCATGAAGGTAAGCAGAACGGAAAACATTTTGATCAGGATGTGGATCAAATACATGTTCATCACCGCGTTTTCCGGTGTGACAACAGCATCGAACCTCCCTATCGGCACGATACGGAGATACCCGGAAACCAATGGATTGCTAGAAAAGGTCCTTGTTGAAATGAAGGAGCTTGCAAATGCTTATGACGTCGGAATTACTGTGGAGAATATTGCTCAAGCGTTGGAAAACATGGCAGGATTACCTCATGAATCAACCTCTTCGATGCACCAGGACCGCCGGAAGGGCCTAACCCTCGAAGTGGAACATTTACAGGGCGGTGCACTGCGCCTAGCCGACAAGGTCGGTTTGAAACTTCCTGTGATCGGAACCATATATTCACTAATAAAACCATTTGAAAATTGATTTTCGCCAATACCGGTGCTCCACCGGTATTTTTTTTACGGCTTAGTAATCTCTTTATATCCTGATCTTCACTTTAATTCCTCTTCAGTTATTCAAAATCCCCAAGACCAAAAAGAACAAAAAGAAAACAATATCACCAAAAGAATATTCTGATTCTTTCTTCTGTTACACTATTATCAAGTTAAGAAAGCGCTATCATATAACAAAGGAGAATGCCCCTTGAAAATATTAAAAAATTTAACAGTTCAGGTCATCATCGGTATCATTCTGGGTATAACAGTCGGTTTCTTCTTCCCTGCTTTCGGTGAACAACTAAAGATATTGGCTGATTTATTTATTAAAATGATTAAAATGGTCATCGCACCAATCATCTTCTTAACCGTCGTAATCGGAATCGGCGGTATGGGCGATATGAAAAAGGTTGGCCGCATCGGCGGAAAGGCCCTGCTTTATTTTGAAATCGTTACCACTTTCGCACTTGCCATCGGAATCATCGTGGTCAATCTGCTGGGACCTGGTAAAGGCTTTAACATCGATTCAGTCGAGGGCGGAGATGTATCACAATATACGACAGCCGCTTCCGAAACGGAACATGGCGCCGTTGCTTTCATTTCTAATATCATTCCTGATAATGCCGTTGCCGCACTGGCTGGCGGAGACTTACTACCTATTCTATTCTTTGCCGTATTATTCGGATTATCGATGGCAGCAATGGGACCGAGAGTGCAGCCAGTCGTTTCTTTCTTTCAGCATATTGCCGACATTTTCTTCGGCATCGTCGGTATGATCATGAAAGTTTCTCCATTGGCCGCATTTGGAGCAATGGCTTATACAATCGGTAAGTTTGGCCTTGGTTCTTTATCCTCGTTAGGACAATTAATGGGCAGTGTTTATATCACAATGGCACTTTTCATCGTTCTTATCCTTGGCTCAATTGCAAAAATGTATGGCTTTAATATTTTCAAGTTCATTGCCTATATAAAAGAAGAGATCCTCTTAGTTTTAGGAACCTCTTCATCGGAATCCGCCCTGCCAAGCGTGATGAAAAAACTCGAAAAATACGGTTGCTCAAAATCGGTAGTCGGTTTGGTTGTCCCAACCGGTTATTCTTTCAACCTTGATGGCACTTCCATCTACTTATCCATGGCTGCGATTTTCATCGCCCAAGCCTATGGTGTCGATTTAAGCATCTGGCAGGAATTGACCCTTCTAGGAATCTTGATGTTAACATCCAAAGGTGCTGCCGGTGTAACGGGATCCGGTTTCATCACACTTGCTGCAACATTAGCTGCCTTCCCAATGATTCCAGTTGAAGGAATGGCATTACTGCTTGGAGTCGACCGCTTCATGTCAGAAGCACGCGCCATCACGAATCTAATCGGTAACAGTGTCGCTACGGTGGTCATTTCTAAATCAGAAGGTGAATTCAATCCAAACCAAGCCATCTCAGATGATATGAATGAAGTGGCTGTTTCATCGGAAAAATAATTGAACCTTGAATGAAGAGGTGTGCAGCTTGCACCTCTTTTTTTGTGTGTATTCCTCCCTTTCTAGCAATGAATAGCCAATTTTCTATAAATAGCCAAACAAATAAATTTCAGAATCACTGAAAAGTGTTTATACTTTTATGTAACAGGTAAAAGTATATAGTTAGAAGTTTAGTAGTTTGATGGATTTAACCAAATTAGGAGGTTTTATCATGAAGGATTACGGATTATTTATTAACGGTGAGTGGTCGGATTTTGGATTGGATAAAATTGAAGTGAGAAACCCGGCAACGGATGAAGTAGTTGCCACCGTTCCTAAAGGCGGTGCAACTGAAGCTGCGAAGGCTGCAGATGCCGCATATGAAGCCTTTACGGGTTGGGCTGCACTCTCAGTCTACGAACGTGCTGAACTAATTTGGAAATGGCATCGATTGATTGATGATCATAAAGAAGAACTGGCAAAAATCATGACTGAAGAGCAAGGAAAGCCCCTTAAAGAAGCTCTTGGTGAAATGACATATGCCAATGGCTTTTTATCTTGGTTTGCCGAAGAAGGAAAAAGGGTGTACGGTGAAACGATTCCTGCTTCCGTGTCCAATAAGCGGCTTTTCGTGACTAAACAGCCTGTCGGAGTTGTAGCTGTCATTACGCCTTGGAATTTTCCTGCAGCCATGATTACAAGAAAAGTGGCACCAGCGCTTGCCGTCGGCTGCACAGTCGTCATTAAACCGGCAAACCTGACTCCCATAACAGCTTTAAAAATGGCTGAATTAGCCGAAGAAGCTGGCATTCCAAAAGGGGTCATCAACGTCGTGACAGGAAAATCCTCAGAAATCGGCGAAACTTGGCTTCAAGATACGAGGGTTCGTAAATTGACGTTTACCGGTTCTACAGAAGTCGGCAAAACCCTGATGAGGGGCTCCGCAGACACGGTAAAGAAAATCTCACTAGAACTCGGAGGTCACGCACCAGCAATCGTTCTTGAGGATGCCGACCTTAATAAAGCGGTTGATGGCATCATCAGTTCAAAGTTCCGTAACGCAGGACAAACATGCGTCTGTTCAAATCGCATTTATGTCCACGAAGCCATTCAAGAGGCCTTCATCGAAAAGCTCGTTGCCAAGGTCAAGGAACTAAAGGTAGGAAATGGACTGGAAGATGGCGTCGATATCGGTCCGCTTATCGATCAAAATGCAGTGGATAAGGTTCAAAAACAAATTGATGAAGCAATCAGCAGCGGCGCTAAGCTCGAAGCTGGCGGTAAATCAATAAGCGGCCTTTTTCTTGAACCGACCGTATTGTCCAACATTGATGACAGCATGCTCTGCATGAAGGAAGAAACATTTGGTCCACTAGCTCCCATTGCCTCCTTTAAGACTGATGAAGAGGCAATCAAGAGGGCAAATGACTCCATCTTCGGTTTGGCAGCTTACGTCTTCACTGAAAACATCACAAAGGGCATCAAATTCACCGAGGCACTTGAATTCGGTATTGTTGGCTTGAACGATGGACTTCCTTCCGTTCCGCAAGCTCCATTCGGCGGATTCAAGCAAAGCGGACTCGGCCGTGAAGGCGGACACCAGGGCATCGAAGAATTCCTGGAAGTAAAATATATTTCCTTAGGTTTGTGACCTATTTACCCCAATAAGAAAACGGGCCCGACTCAATTGAGTCTGACCCGTTTTTTCATTCCAATATATCTTCTTCAAGCTTTTCCTCTTTTCGGATCCTGATGAATTTTACGATATTCAATACGATCGTTTTAACAACAGAGTAAGTCGGAACCGCCAAAATCATGCCGATGATACCGGCAATGTTTCCGGCGACAAGCAATAGGATGATGATGGTAAGCGGATGTGTGTTCAATTTCTTCCCGATGACTAACGGTGAAATGAAATTACCATCCAATTGCTGAATGACCGTTACAACCAGAATGACCAATAATGCCTCTGTCGGTGAATGGATCAACGCCACAATGACGGCAGGAGCGGCTCCGATAAACGGACCTACATATGGAATGATATTGGTTACGGCGCCAATCAGCGCGAATAAGAACGCATAAGGCAACCCAATGATTAGATATCCGATGAACGTTCCGATCCCGACAAACATGCAAACAAGCATCTGCCCTTGTATGTATGTAGTAAGCGTCCCGCCAGTTTCCTGAAGTACTGTTAAAGCTGGTTTTCTATAGCGAACCGGTACGAATTTCATAATGGCGGCCGGAAGCTTATCCCCATCCTTCAACATATAAAACAGGATGAAAGGAACCGTTACGACAACTAAAGTGATATTCGTCACCACGCTGAAAACGGAAGTTAAACTGTTCGTTATATTACTAGGTAAGTTCGTCAAATATTTTTGCAGCGAATCCCCTACTTCTTGCAGAGGTACATAATCTTGTTCCACCGTCCATAAAAACCATTTTGACTCCGCTGAATCTTCAATGAACTTCCTTGTTTGATTGAAATAATCCGGAAGGTTATTGAGTAAATCCGTAACCTGTTTGGAAAGTGACGGGCCAACCAAACCGACCAGTAAACTAATCAACCCAAGGAAAAATACGTAAAGCAATAAAATCGCCAATCCCCTTGGCACTCTTCTTTTAACGAGGAAATCAACAGTGGGATTGAACAGGAAGTAGAGAAAACCCGAAATCAAGATTGGAAAGAACAATGTAGATGTAAAAATGACTATTGGTTCAAAAAGAAAAGAAATCTTTGTACCAACATAAAAAAGTAAAGACAATAGTAATAACTCTAACGTCCAAAAATGCAGTTTTTGCTTGAACAAATTATCTCCTCCACTATAAGCAATTCTATTTAACTCCCTATTTCTAAGGAAACAACATCATAAATGCGAAAAATCCTATGTATGATAATCATTCATTGTTAGCAGTTTACCATATATCTATAACTTGGATGAATAATTATATATAAAAATAATAGAAAAAAGCCTAAAGGTACAGTTCCCTAACTTTTTGATGGTTAAGCATCATTTTACACTTTAAATCTGTTATTTGTCGCAGGAAAAAGAATCCCAATAGGAAACACCATACAAATTACTTAGGAGAAATAATCTATTTACCTTTCAATATTCCATTGATGTGACGAAAGATTCATTGGTTTTCACCTATATCGGACACGGACCCAATAAAAAACCCCGCTTTTTATTGGCGGGGTTTTGAGTCTTATTTTTGATCTTGAAGAACCGCTTCAAGCATCGTACCGTTTTTAGCTAGGTTCGTATGCCATGAAAATGCTTTTTCAAGAATGTGCGGAGTTTGATGCCCGCCCGTTTGCGCGACAGCTTCAGTGAAGTATGCACGTAGCTGTGGTCGGTAATCAGGATGAGCACAGTTTTCTATGATTAACTCTACGCGCTCTTTTGGTGCCAAGCCACGTAAATCAGCGATCCCTTGCTCTGTCACTAATACGTCCACATCATGTTCAGTATGATCCACATGAGAAACGAAAGGAACGATACTGGAAATTTTGCCGCCTTTTGCATATGATTTCGTTACGAAAATTCCTAGGCGTGAATTACGGGCAAAATCTCCTGATCCGCCAATTCCATTCATCATTCTTGTCCCAGAAACATGTGTCGAGTTTACGTTACCATAGATATCACACTCTAACGCTGTATTGATTGAAATCAAGCCCAAACGACGGATGATTTCAGGATGATTGGATATTTCTTGTGGACGAAGAACTAGCTTATCACGGTATTTTTCAAGCTCACCGTAAACTTGTTTCCCTTTTTCTTCAGCTAATGTAATCGAACACCCTGAAGCGAATTTAACCTTTCCAGCATCGATCAGATCAAATACCGCATCTTGCAGCACTTCTGAATAAACTTCCAAATCTTTGAATTCAGAATCAAGGAAGCCAGCGAATACTGCATTTGCCACTGAACCTACACCCGACTGAAGCGGAGCAAGGCTTTCAGTTAAACGGCCAGCCTTTATTTCTCCACGAAGGAAGTTAATGAGGTGGTTGGCGATTGTTGCAGTTTCTTCATCCGGCGGCACGATTGTGGAAGGTGCATCAAGATCTGTAGAAACGACGATTCCCATTACTTTTTCAGGATCAACCGCAATGCCGATCGATCCAAGGCGATCACTTGCTTTAGTCATAGGAATCGGTTCGCGTTCCCCTTGTTTAGCCGGTGTATATATATCATGCATCCCTTCCAATCCTTCTGGATGGGATACGTTCAATTCAATGATCACATGTTTAGCTTCTTGAACGAATATGGCTGAGTTGCCTACAGAAGTTGTCGGGATGATCAATCCATCTTCCGTAATCGCCAATGCTTCGATGATTGCAAAATCGATTGGTCCGACAATGCCTTGACGAACTTGTTCAGCCGTATGAGACAAATGCTGATCCACATAAGTTACTTCATCAGCATTGATTTTATTGCGAATGCCTTTATCCGCTTGGAACGGCAAACGTTTATTTATGATGCCTGCTTCCGCCATATGTTGGTCGACTTCCGGTCCTAATGAGGCACCAGTATAAACGTCAACTTTGAATTTTTCAGTTTTAGCTCTTTCAACTAGAGCCATCGGAATAACTTTAGCATCACCAGCACGGGTAAATCCACTCATACCGAGTTTCATCCCATTTTCAATCCATGATGCTGCTTCTTCCGCTGTAACTACTTTCCCCTTAAATTGTTCGTTGCGAATTTTTTTGAAAACGCTTTCGTTCATACAAAAGACCCCCATTTTTCGCTTTTCTTACACTTAATTTTACCAATCATGTGTAATCGTCACATTCATTTTCGAATGAAAAGCCTTAAATTGGGCATAAACCAGCATTTCTTTCACACAAAGGAGAATCACTAAAACCCCAAAGCCCTCCTGAATTGACTTGCATATGTTTGACTGACCTGGATTTTGGAGTTGTCTTTCATTATCAATAAAAATGTAGAATGGAAATCAGGGAGGATCTCTTGTATATAGTTGATATTGACGATGTACGAACGGTGCACACGAATGAATAAATCACTAGGTAAAATGAATTCCAATTCACTTAAATTCATTTTATGAAATCCACTCACACGTTCGGACTGAATTTTAGTTTTCCTATTTTGAGCTTCCAAATACATAATTTCATCATATGGAAGCGGTATCCAGCGATCATCTGTTTTAATGGTCAGGAATGATGTCGGTAAAATCAATGGCTTTGACGGCAAGATGGCCGTTACCGCCCCTAAAGGGTTGCCCTCGTCCATGATAGGAACACTCAGCCCATAGTAAGGTACGCCAAATACATTACTTTCAACTTGCACCCCTATTTTTTTACGGATGCTCAGCGCTTTATATGTCGCAGTATTTTCACTGATTAAATCACCTGGTTTTATTCTTAAGTCCACTTGTTTGCTCGGTTGATAATAAATGTATTTTTCGGAATCAGCCACAGAAATTGAAGCATCCTTCGGTACAAACTCCCTGATGATATTTAAAACGGATTCGACCGTAAATTGATCCATTCCCTTTCACCTCTTAAAAGAACATATTAATAATTCCCCCATTTTTAAGCAGGGCATTCATGAAGTAATTCATAGTTTTTTGGTAAACTTACATTTTTTTGAATTCACTTTTCGGAAAATTAAAGAAAAATTGAAGTAACTAAGCGAAAAGCGTCGAAAAAAGCAAAAAAATCGTATTTAAATTTATGTCCTTATTCATTATAGTTGGAATGCTCCCCGATTTCCATGGGGGATTCAAGAAAAAAGTTTCCTTATTATACAAACATTTAAATATCAAAATCCAGCGGACATCAAACAAAAAAGCCGCTCTCCTAGGATAACGGCTGAAAGGTCATTTTTTTGAAGGGGGATTTTGAAACGGGGATTTTAATCGGAGTGATAACATCTCTTCTAAATTTTTCAGTGGCAATTCCAATAAAAAGGGTCGGTCATCAGGTTGATATACATCCTCTGAAATGAGCGTATTAACGATCTTCTGTTTTTTTGCATTAACAATTCGGACCAGTCTCCCCATTTTCAGCTCCCTTTCTTTAATCCTCTGTATCCGGCGGAATTGATCACAGCATCAGATGTCATTCTTTAGCGCATCATGACCTTCTTTACCGGTACGGATATTCACAACATTCGCCAATTCATGTATGAAGATTTTACCGTCTCCCGGTTTACCGGTACTCAAGAATTTCCTTGCTACATCCACAACATCCTGAACTGGCACTTCACACACGACGATTTCGATTTTCATTCGATCATGCAATGACATTTCACGATTTCTGCCTCTATATGTTTCCACATAACTTTTCTGAAGACCCGTTCCTTTTACTTCCGATACTGTCATTCCGCTTACCCCTATTTTCGCAAGTTCCGCTTTGAATTGTTCAAATTGGATAGGACGTGTAATGATTTCTATTTTCGTTAAAATCTCGGACATATAGGCACCCCCTTTTAGATTGATTCGTGATAAGCTTTTTCTCCATGAAGTGTAAGATCAAGCCCCATTGACTCATCTTCTTCACTGACACGCAACGGTACGAAAAGGTTAATGGCTTTAGCAACGATATAAGTGACCACGGCAACGAAGATATAGGTCGCAATGATCGCTACAAGCTGCTTCCACAACAAGTTGAAATCTCCATAGAATAAACCATTTGCACCGCTTTCGTTTACGGAAGTTGTCGCGAACAAACCTGTAGCTATGCCACCCCAAGTCCCGCCGATCCCATGTAATCCGAAAGCATCAAGCGCATCGTCGTAACCCAGTTTATTCTTCAGGAAGAATACGCCCCAGAAACAAACGGCACCGCCGATGACACCGATGATGATTGATGAAGCGGGCGTTACGAATCCGCAAGCGGGTGTAATGGCCACCAAGCCAGAAATGGCTCCGGATACTGCACCCAGCAATGTTGCCTTTTTATTAGCCATATACTCGACGATCAGCCATCCAATGATACCAGCAGCTGCTGCAACAGCTGTATTAACGAATACATTCATCGCCACTCCATTGATTGTCAGTGCGCTTCCGACGTTGAAGCCGTACCAACCGAACCAAATTAATGATCCTCCAAGAAATGTTAAAGGAAGATTATGCGGCGCACTGTCCCCCGACTCTTTCCTTTTACCTAACATGATTGCCAATACCAAACCTGCAACCCCTGAAGATATATGAACAACGTTGCCACCTGCAAAGTCAAGTGTACCCAGTTCCGCTAACCAGCCTCCACCCCATACCCAGTGTGCAACGGGAGCATATACGAATAAAGACCATAGGATCGTAAAAATCAGGAATGCTGAAAACCTCATCCGCTCGGCAATGCCACCAGCAATGATCGAGACCGTTAAAACGGCAAAAGTCATTTGGAATAACATGAACAAACTATGGGGAATTGTTTCGCTGTAAGGTCCAGGTGCAAAACCCACATCCTTTAAACCAACCCAGTCCAGACCGCCCAGAAGTGAATTACCAGGTGAAAATGATAATGAATACCCAATCAGCACCCAAAGAATAGAAATGACAGCCAGAGGCATATAACTATGCATTGCCGTATTCAAGACATTTTTACTTTTTACCATCCCTCCATAAAATAGGGCAATCCCTGGTGTCATTAGCCAAACCATCATCGTCGCCAAAAACATGAAAACCGAATCTGCCATTTGCATACTGTTTTTTCCCCCTTTATATATACGTTATGTTTATTAACATCATTATGTTATATTTTTTATCATATACTTAATTTTCTAATAATTCAACTTAATTTTTGTGTTTTTCAGAAAAAATGTTAGATTAAATAACATCAATAAGAATTAAGGATCAGCAAATTTGATTTTTTTGGTTTAATAGTTACTTTGCCATCTTTACGACTCCATGGCTGTTACATTTCACCCTCCACTTATCCCCCCCTCGAAAACCATTAAAAAAAGGGCCCCCTATTGAGGGCCCTTCAATAAATATTCATTAACAGCAACGAGACACTTTCCCACCCTTTGCGTTATACCGTTCATCCTGGGCTTCGCAGAAAAATTCTTTCCTGGTTTTCACGGGATCTTCAGGATGATGCTTTTTCATATGTGCCACATACGTATCATAACTTGGCACGCCGACGAGCAAACTGACGAATTGCTTTCTGTAGCTGAGAATTGTAATTATTCTTTTCAACATCGCTTTCCCTCCCTTATGACGACCTTGATACATAAGGCGTTTCATGTAAATCTATTTTCTGGTTCTTCAAGACTTTTATCCATAACCTAATGGCAGAAATCAGGACCGTGATCACCACGATCATGAAGATGGCACATAGGGCAGCATCCACATAATCATTGACGATGACCCGCTTCATCTCGGCGAGATTGGCTGCCGGAGCAAGAACTTCCCCACTATCATAAGCCGCTTTAAATTTATCCTTATGTGCTAAAAAGCCAATTGCCGGGTTTTCGTGGAACAGCTTTTGCCACCCTGCCGTCATGGTCACTATCAACAAGAATGTAGTGGGCACAAGAGTGACCCATGTGTACGCTTTTTTGCCCATTTTGAAAAGGACCGTCGTCCCAAGCAGCAACGCAATGGCGGAAAGCATCTGATTCGCGATTCCAAACAATGGCCAAAGGGTATTGATTCCGCCAAGAGGATCAATGACCCCTTGATAAAGGAAGTAGCCCCAACCGATTACACAAATGGCAGTCGCAATTATATTGGGCAGCCATCTATTCGTTTCGGCAAATGGTTTGTAAAAGGTGCCGATGATATCCTGTATCATAAAACGTCCCACCCTGGTTCCTGCATCAATGGTGGTCAATATGAACAATGCCTCGAACAGTATCGCGAAATGATACCAAAACGCCATCAGGGACGCCCCCCCAATCACTTGCGAGAAGATATGGGCCATGCCGATTGCAAATGTTGGAGCTCCTCCAGTACGGGATATAATGGTCTCTTCCCCAACATCGTCTGCAAGGCCGGTAATCATCTCAGGTGTCACAAGGAAACCCCAATCTGATATCGTAGCAGCCACTTGCGCTGGTTCCGTTCCCACAACGGCCCCCGGGCTGTTAATGGCAAAATAGATACCTGGCGTCAATACACAGGCGGCAATCATCGCCATGATGGCTACAAAGGATTCAGTCAACATCGCCCCGTATCCGATTGGACGTGCATGCGATTCGCGTTCAATCATTTTAGGAGTCGTACCTGAGGAAACGAGTGCATGGAATCCCGATACCGCTCCACAAGCGATCGTAATGAATAGGAACGGGAATAAATTTCCGGAAAATACAGGTCCCGTTCCATCGATGAATTGAGTGACAGCAGGCATTTCAAGGCTCGGCATGACAATAAAGATGCCTAGTGCAAGTCCGATGATCGTACCGATTTTCAAGAATGTACTTAAATAATCACGCGGTGCCAATAACATCCATACTGGCAAAACGGAGGCAACGAAACCATAGACAATCAACATGATGGCAATCGTTTCCCCGTCGAAAGTGAACATCGGCGCCAATGTTGCGCTCTCGGCTACAAAGCGGCCGAAATATAACGCGAGCATCAAAAGTATGATTCCGATAATCGACCCTTCACCAACCCGTCCCGGCCTTATATAACGCATGTAAATGCCCATAAGGACTGCAATCGGTATGGTCGAGGCAATCGTGAACATTCCCCACGGACTGCCCACCAGCGCTTTCACGACAACCAGGGCAAGTACCGCCAGTAAAATGATCATGATACCGAGGATACCAACCATCGCTATCAAGCCTGTAATCGGTCCAATCTCCTCTTTGATCATTTCTCCCAAAGATTTGCCGTTACGGCGCATCGAACCGAAAAGAATGATGAAATCCTGTACGGCACCAGCCAAAACAACTCCGACTACAAGCCATAGCGTCCCTGGCAAATATCCCATCTGAGCTGCAAGGATGGGGCCTACGAGAGGTCCAGCTCCGGCAATTGCTGCAAAGTGGTGACCAAACAACACCCATTTGTTTGTAGGTACATAATCTTTCCCATCATTATTCGCTTCCGATGGAGTCTGGCGATTGTCATCTAGCTCAAACACTTTCCGTGCAATGAATTTACTATAAAAGCGGTATGCAATTGAATAAACACAGAGTGCCGCAGTAACAATCCACATGGCATTGATGCTTTCCCCCCGGTTTAGCGCGACGAAACCAAAACTCACCGCACCCAATGCAGATATGATCCCCCAAAGAATAACAGACTTAAGCGCTTTCATTTTTTTCCATCTCCTCTCTATCGATCTAGTGTACAACTATAAAAAACCTTCATTTATTAGGGGCCAGGACTATATTTCTCCCCGTACCCATTAAATTTAAAGAATTTTATATATATTCTGAATTATATGTTACCGTAAGGTTTTTTAGCAATAGCAATTTAGTCAATTTGTAAAGTATTTTCCATTATTTTGTCGATAATTCCCTCTTTTCCCACTTAAGTGGAACCAATGATTTCAACGCTTTATAAAAACCGTATTGTGTGAACGCATTTTTAGAAGGTTCATCATTAACTGAACGGGATGCGATCCCCAAGTTTATGATGCTCATTATGGGACCAACACAAAAAATGTGCGCCGGATGGCACACATTTTTCTTTATCCTATCTGATTTTCCCTTAAAGATCTGCCGTTTAGATCGTAATAAAAACCCCTCTGTCGCAACAATTCATCATGGGATCCTTTTTCAATGATCCTTCCTTCATCGAGTACGAGGATTTGATCACTTTGCTGAATTGTATTCAATCTGTGGGCAATGACAAAACTTGTCCTTCCCTCCATCAAGCGGTGTAATGCTTCCTGGATTTTAAGCTCGGTTATCGTATCTATGCTACTTGTCGCTTCATCCAAAATCAATAATACGGGATCCGCTAAAATAGCCCTGGCAATCGATAATAGCTGGCGCTGCCCCTGACTTATTCCACTGCCATCTTGATTCAAGATGGTATCGTATCGATCTGGCAGTTTCATGATAAAGGAATGGGCATTGGCAAGCTTGGCTGCATTCACCACTTCTTCATCTTCTGCCTCCAGCCGGCCGTAGCGGATATTTTCACGAATCGTGCCTTGAAACAAGAAGGAATCCTGTAAAACGAAGCCCATATGCTTACGGAGGCTTGACCTCGTCACCTGTTGGATATCCTGGCCGTCAATCAATATCCGGCCGCTGTTCGGCTCGTAAAAACGGGCAAGAAGATTAATGATCGTAGTCTTACCTGCCCCCGTGGGACCCACAAGCGCGATGGTCTCCCCTTTTTTTGCATGGAAACTAACATCATATATCGTTTGCTCTTCATCATTATACGAAAAGGAAACACCCTCAAAGTCCACCTCACCGCGGACTTCACGAAGTTCAGAAGCCTGTTTCTCATCCACTTCTTCTTCTTTTTCATCAAGTATGGCGAAAACCCGTTCAGCACCGGCAACAGCTGAGAGGAGTGTATTGAATTGGTTAGCCAGGTCATTGAGCGGACGGGTGAATTGCCTTGAGTACTCGGTGAAGATGACAATGACCCCGATGGAAACCGTACCTATGCCATTCAGCGCCAAAAACCCTCCGACAGCGGCTATTACCGTGAAACTTAAGTTGTTCAGTAAATTCATCAGTTTTGGAATCAGCCCTGAGTATGATTGTGATAGGAATCCGGCTTTCTTTAAATTTTCACTCCGGATGATAAAATCACGGATCACTTTATCTTCCTGTGAAAAAGCCTTTACGATCCGTTGTCCGGAAATCGTTTCTTCTATAAACCCATTCAGTTCTCCAAGGTTCTTCTGCTGTGCTTTAAACAGCTTTCCCGTCCTGTTCGTTATCCACCTCAGACCGAAGAACATGAGAGGAACGATGAATAAAGTTAGTATAGTTAATAAAGGGCTCAAATACAGCATGACTCCGATCGTCCCGACAAGTGTCAGCACACTTGAAAAGATCTGGATGACGGAACTATTCAAAGTGGAACTGACATTTTCAATATCATTCGTGACCCTGCTCATCAACTCCCCGTGCTGACGCCGATCAAAAAAGGGAATGGACAACTGGTGAAGCTTTTTGAATAGTTGATTGCGCATCGCATAAACCGTATCCTGTGCAATTCCGATCATCCAATAATTCTGAAGCCACATGGATAGGGAATAAAATATGTAGACTCCGAGAAGCCCTAAAAGAAGGCTGATCAGCCCCCCGCTATCTCTTGTGACAATATAATCATCAATGGCCATCCCAACAAGAAAGGGGCCAAGCAATCCCAAAACCGAGCTTATCAGTACCATGAAAAGGACACATAATAGCAGGCTTTTATTCGTTGCCAAGTAGGGAATGATCCTTTTTACCGTATTCCAGGAGTTGACCGGTTTAGACTTTGCCTTATCGGGAGATATTCTTCGACTCAAGCGAAATCCCCTCCTCCCCAAACTGTGAGCGAACGATTTTTCGATAAAGATCGCTTGTTTGCATCAAATCCTGATGTTTCCCCAGCGCAAGGACTTGACCGCTTTCCAGCAACAAGATTTTGTCAGCCTCCATGGCTGTACTGATTTTTTGTGTAATGATGAGCGTTGTGCATGTATAGTCCTTTAAAGCGGCAAGCAATTTACTTTCCGTCTTCAAATCCAGCGCACTTGTACTATCATCCAGAAGGAGAATCTTCGGTTTGCGCACCAATGCTCTTGCAATCGATAAGCGCTGTTTTTGCCCTCCAGACAGATTCACTCCTTTTTGCCCTAACTCGGTTTCATATTGCTTCGGAAGTTTCATTACGGTCTCATGGACCTGAGCATGCATGGCCGCAGCCATGATTTCCTCCATCGAGGCACCCTCTTTTCCCCAAGCGACATTATTTTTTATGGTCCCCGAAAAAAGCAGGGCCTCTTGCGGTACATAGCCGATCCTGTTCCGCAGCGAATTCAAGGGAATATCTTTCAGATCTTGGCCATCAATTTGAATGGAGCCGCTTTCAACTTCATATAATCTCGGAATCAGCTGAAACAGTGATGTCTTCCCTGATCCTGTCGCTCCTATGATGGCAAGCGATTCTCCCGGATCGATGGAGAAGGTCAGGTTTTTCAATATCGGGGTTTCGGTTCCAGGATAGCGGAAAGATACATCCAGAAACTTAATGCCTCCCCCATTGACGGCCCCACTCTTGCTTTCCGCCTTACCTTCATCAATATCTATCGAAGTTTCAAATATTTCCGTCACACGTTCCGCTGAAGCCTTTGCACGGGAAATGACCATGATCAGCCATGAAAAAACGGAAAGGGATGCCGCAATCCTCGTGGCATAGTTGACAATCGCCACAACTTCCCCTACCTGTATATCTCCCGTCGTTATAAATTCACTTCCAAGCCAGAGAATGATCAGAATCGCCACATTCATGACAAGCATCAGCACAGGCATCGTCGTTTCAATTAAACGAAGGGAAGACACAGTCTTTCTTTTCAACTCTTCATTCGCATCGTCAAATCGGCCGATTTCATGCTCCTTACGAAGAAAAGCTTTGATCAAGCGCATGCCTATCAGGTTTTCCCTCATGACTCCATTGACATTATCGAGTTTTTTCTGGACGAGCTTAAACAGCTTAGCCGCCCGTTTCATAATCCATCCCAAGAAGAAAACAAGAACCGGAATTGAAATGACCAATACTAGGGATAATTTCAAATCGACCGCAATAGCCATGATCGCTCCGCCGATTACGATCAACGGCGCCCTTGCCATGATACGCAAGCCCATAAAAACCGTATTTTGAAGTTGGGTCACATCATTCGTCATCCTTGTGATCAACGAGGAAGTCGGGATATTATTCAAGTTCGCAAAAGAAAACGCCTGTATTTTACCAAAAAGGCTTGTCCTGACATCATGTCCAAAGCTTTGACTTACATGTGATGCCGTAAATGAATTAACGATCCCGCCAAGAAATGAAAAAACGGAAAGTCCAACCATGACACTTCCCCATTTAATCACCACCGATAAATCTTTCTGCAAAATGCCATCATCAATGATTTTTGCTATAAATAGAGGTTGTAATAGCTCTACCCCGAGCTCGACAATCATTAAGGATAAAGCAAGAATGATCAAAAGCCAGTACGGCTTAAGAAATGAGGACAATTTTTTCATCTATGACACCTTCGATTCTCCGTATGTAAATAGCATTTTTTTATCCTCTCATTATACATTTTTATACAGATTTTTTAAAAGATTTTAACTGTTTTAAAGCATTGGTAAATATCTTGATTTTTTTTTATAAATACCCTTGACAAATAACAGGAAATAAGCGAAAATTCTAATTGATAATGATTTTCAATTTCATTATCGATCTCTGAAATTTGATAAGCAATTACGATATTCTCTTATCGTACCCTTTTGATATTGTACATAGATACAATGTCGCCCCGGCTTCTCTGTGCCTAGTAAAATTATATGCTCATTAGCGAATGCAAGTCACTAGAATATTGCCCCCTCTTTATTCAAGTAATTTATTCACATTGGAAGCATATTAGGCAGCCGGGGATTATTTTTTTTTCAACTATTAAACTTACATATATGATTAAAGGAGCAGGATGATCATGAAACTAGAAGATATCATTAAAGAACGGCGCAGCATCAAACGATTTAAGGACATCCCTGTTCCTATTGATACCATCCAATCATTATTGGAAACTTCGACATGGGCACCGAACCATAAAATGACCCAGCCATGGCGCTTCGTCGTGGTGCATGGTGATAGCCGTTTAAAACTCGCAGAAGCAACACGTGCATTCATGGAAGGCAAAGAGAAGGACCCTGAAAAGAAAAAAGCAGCCGGACAGCGAGGATATAATAAACTCATAGGTGTACCGATGTTTGTCGCAGTGATCATGGAAGAGAATCCGAATCCCATGACACGTGAAGAAGATTATGCGGCTACAAGTGCCTTGATCCAGAATTTCAGCCTGCTTGCCTGGGAACAGGGAATCGGGATGATATGGGAAACATACGGCATGATACACAGCATGGAGTTTCGTGAAGCTTTGGGAGTGAAACCAGGCGAGAAGATCGTCGGCAGCCTTCACGTTGGCTATCCCGATATGATTCCTGCCCCTCGTCCAAGGAACGCGATCGATCAGCTCCTGACCGTCATGGACTAACATAAAAGGAAGGCCTCCAATCTTCCAGTTGGAGGCTCAGACTGTAGACAAACTCGATGAAAACCGGGTTTTCTACAGTTTTTTTATGGCTTTTTACAATTTGAATGTTGATTTATGCTCCAGGCACTCGTTTTTCCCGCAGGAGTCTCGTGCCTTACACTCCAATCACATATAGATAGAACTTATTCGGTGCCAGTGAATCATTTAGCTCATAAACTTGATGTGCCATTGACATCTATTTCATTTATAATTTGGTGTAAGATATGTATGGGGTTGGACGTCCCTTTTTATCCGTTTCAAGAGCGTCAACTCCGTTCTCCTCCAATTGCTTTAGCCACCTGAAAAAAGACGCTCTGAACCCTGCAGCGCGTCTGTTAGCTTGGAATGATTATCCCCACGGTCATTGCCACTACCATAAAGAGCCAGATGAAAAAAATCCAGCGTATGTATAGTGATTAAAAGGTCAATCACAAAAAACCCCCTTCTAAAAGGAGGTCCCTACTCAAAAGAACTCGTGATATAATGCCTGAATTGCCGTCTCTTCGTTGTGCCCTTTCACACCGAACATCATGCTTACCTCCGAAGAGCCTTGATTGATCATCTCAATATTCACCTTTGCTTCAGCCAAGGCTTTTGACGCTCTTGCCGTTGTACCGACATTATGGCGCATTCCTTCCCCTACAACCATGATCAAGGCAAGATCATGTTCCACATTCACTTCATCGGCATGAAGCTCTTTCTTGATTCGGGAAATGATTTTCTTTTCGGCATCCCCTTTCATCTGGTCCTGCCTTAGAATAAGCGTCACATCATCGATGCCTGATGGAATATGCTCATATGAAACTCCATAATCCTCGAGGATGTGCAGCAGTTTCCGGCCAAAACCAACTTCCCGGTTCATCAAATATTTGCTAATGTAAATACTGCAAAATCCTTTATCACTTGCAATCCCAATAACAGGCCCGTTCGTATTATCCCGTGTATTCACAATGCGGGTCCCTTGTGCCGCCGGATTGTTGGTATTCTGGATATGGACAGGTATTCCCGCCCGGAATGCAGGAATCAGCGCCTCATCATGAAATACCGAGAAACCTGCATAAGAAAGCTCACGCATCTCACGATAGGTTAATTCCCGGATTCCCTTCGGATTGGAAACCACATTTGGATTCACCGCATAAACGGCATCCACGTCCGTAAAGTTCTCATACAAATCAGCTTTGACCCCATTAGCAAGAATCGAACCCGTTATATCGGAACCGCTTCTTGAGAAGGTTAACACATCACCATCTAACGTATATCCGAAGAATCCTGGGAATACAACGATTCCCGGCTCATCACGCAGAGCATATAACCGATCATAAGACTCTGGCAGCACCCTGGTAAATCCACCTTCATCCGTTACGATCAAGCCTGCCTTCTTCGGATTGATATACTGTGCCTCCACTCCAAGGCTTTGGAAATAACCTGCGACCAGCTTCGCATTATTATCCTCGCCACCTGCCTTCAAGGCATCCAGATAGCGCTTTGGGTTAGTTTGATCTGCATGCAGCAGCGCCATTAAATTTTCATGAATCCCTGTGATGACACTCTCGGATATATCCAACTCTTCAGCAATGCTCGCATAGCGGGATACAACATCTTCTATCAAATGCTCTCCGTTATCCCCGCGCAGCTGCTGTTCCGCAGCTTCAATCAATAAATCCGTCACCTTTATATCATCGGAATTGCGTTTTCCTGGAGCGGAAACGACCACAATCTTCCTCTCTGGATCAGAAACAACAATTTCGAATACCTTCCTCAACTGATCACCTGACGCAAGTGAACTTCCACCAAACTTTGCAACTTTCATCTCGACATCCCCTATTTTCGTAAATATTCTGTCAAAATTAACTCTCCCTATTATTACGCTTTTTCTCGAAACAATCAAGTGGAAATTCCATTATAGGAGGACATTTGTACTTTTAAAAAGGACAGAATAACAGGACCACTGATCGAAATTAGCTATAAACTAAAAAAAGACAACGGGCATATGCCCATTGTCCCTCCTATTCTTTAGCGATTATCCACGGTTTCCGGGTATAAGTCATGATTCATCAAGCGGTAATTCGCCATTTCCTCATACTTCGTACCTGGTTTCCCATAATTCGTGTAAGGGTCGATGGAAATTCCGCCTCTTGGTGTAAACTTGCCCCAGACTTCAATATATTTAGGGTCCATCAATTCGATTAAATCATTCATGATGATGTTCATGCAGTCTTCATGGAAATCACCATGATTACGGAAGCTGAATAAGTAGAGTTTCAAAGACTTACTTTCCACCATTTTCACACTGGGAATATAGCTGATGTAAATGGTAGCAAAGTCCGGCTGGCCCGTGATTGGACATAAACTAGTGAATTCCGGGCAATTGAATTTGACGAAATAGTCCCGGTTCGGATGCTTGTTATCGAATGACTCAAGGATTTCAGGAGCGTAGTCAAATGTATATTTTGTTCCTTGATTCCCAAGCAGTGTGATATCTTTTTTTAATTCTTCTTCTTTTCTTCCAGACATGAAAAGTCCTCCTAATCCCACATTTCAGGGAGATTCATAAAATGGGCCTCTATATAACAAAAACCATATCTCCTCAAAGATATGGTTGATTCGCAAAAAATATCAAAGCCATAGTTTTTTTAAGAGGGTGATGCTATGAACCTCTCCCGTTTATCGGGAAATATTTTAAAATTGTCATAGTAAATATAGAAAAAAATATCTAATCTGTCAATCATACATTTTAAATTTGGTTTGATTCCTAAGGGCATTCAGCTTAAAATGTAGAAGAAGTTTATCCTACATGAAGGAAGAGATTAAGTCAATGTGGATTTTTGCAGCACTCATCACGAGTTTATGTTTCGGAATCAATAACAGCATTTTTAAATGGAGCAGCGGAAAAGGGTATTCCAAGATACATATCCAATTTTTCTTTTATTTTTCAGCTTTTATTTTGTCCATTGTTTATGGAGTATCAATGGATGGTTTGCAGCTGAACTGGCTGTCCATCATGCTTGGTGCAGCAATTGGTGTACTGAACGCCAATGGTAACATCCAGATGGCAAGCGCCTTTGAAAAAGGTCCGGCAAGCTTGACATCTCCATTAATCGCAGCGAATGCCATATTCCCCATTCTCTGTGCAGCTTTAATATTTCACGAACATATTTCTTCCTTGCAGTGGAGTGGAATCGCCTGCATGTTTATCGCTACATTAGTCATCCAATATACACCTAATGCAAAAGGTAATCATCAATATGTCCCATGGATGATGCACACATTACTTTCCATCTTATCTTTTGGTGTGCTCGGCATTCTTATGACGACATCAACACGTCTTCAATTAAACTCCCTTGATATCCTTGTATCAATGTATGGAGGCGGAATGCTTTATCTTCTTTCGGCTCTAGCCTTTAAAAAAGAAAAAATCAAGCTAAAGGAAGTCAAAATCGGTTCCTTAGTAGGCTTTTTAAGCATGATAGGCTATGGATGTTATTTCTTTGCGTTGAACACTGGCATCGCAAGCATCATTTTCCCTGTCGTCAGCCTGAACTGTTTGGTTGTCGTATTCGCTGGATGTTATATATTCAAGGAAAGACTAAAAAACTATCAAATTGCTGGTGTCCTTGCAGCATTAATCGGTATTATTTTAACTAAAATATGAATATAGTTCGTTTTAAAAAAACAACCTGGCTGTCATGTATACAAGCCAGGTCGTTTTTTAAAAAACCTGAAAATGGGGCATGTCAAAAAAAAAGTGTTGACACCCCGCTTAAAATATCAGATAATTTTGAATATTAATTCTCACGATTTTAGCTTTTGAAATGTTTGATTATCCTTCTGCTACGGGTATAAAAGAAATAGGTACAACCACCTCATTTAATTCTGAATTAGGAAAGGAAAGATGCATAATGGTAAAAGTTACAGTAACAGTTGATTTCCAAGGAAAATCTTATCAAACTAACGTCCTTGCTAAACCGGGTACTGATCATGAAGTAATTTTACAACAAGCCCTTCATCAAGTTGAAAAACAATGGAAAGCATAAAAAAGCAGGCATCGCAATAGATACCTGCTTTTTTATTCCCTTAAATACTATCCCAAATACTTTTCATATGCACGATTAACGACCCTCTTGCAATCCCCTCCTACTTAATAACACTTTTAATTGTTTTTTTCAAAAGGCACTAAAATCAAGATGCCAGTTTGTGTACCAGAATTTTCATAATGAAAAAATATCTTTGAAATGGAATTATATTAAAAGCCTTATAAAAAAGAAGGTCTTTTTAAGGCCCGTCTCAGCTGCAGACAATTTAACCGTTAATTTCCAATCCAGGCACTCGCTTTCCGCGGGCGGTCCGGGAACCTCTCCGGTGCCTTTGCGCCCGCGGTGTCTCCCTTGGACTCGCTTTTCCCGCAGGAGTCTCGCACACCCGCTCCAATCAACTATGTTTTAACCCTTTTGTTTACAATCTCAAAGACGGTCTTTTAAGGACCGTCTTTTTAATGTTCTATTAAACTAAATTTCTTATTAATGGCATGGAACGTTCTTGGAGGCTATCGGAAAACAGACTATAAGAAATGAGCTTCTTCTTGTACTGTTTAACTACATCCACGCGGTCGCTGTAAATATATACAAATAACCTAACATCCTTTTTGCCTCTTTTAGTATCAATGACCAATGGAGTCCCACTATTATCTGGATGTAAAAACAATTCCTCATTCCCGGGAATATATGATTTTTCTTCAAAAATCTAGCGCTATTAAAAATAATTAATAACTTGAATTTTTTCTTCACCTTCCAAACGTTTTCCGTCAAAGGTTATGATCGCATTCCCGCCACTAATTTCTGAATGTATTTTAAATTTACTGATAATCCAATTAACTGCATCTGTTGGAAGACAGAAAACCAATATTTTTAACAAACTTAAGATAATTGTCACAATCAAAACCGGCAATGTCAATTCATCATCTCCGCTATATTAATTAATTAATTCTTATATAACTTTTTATATCAAAAATGGCTGATCGTCTTCTTAGTTGATGTGTCCCTTCTATTAACGTTTTACCCCAGTAACACATTGCACTTAAACACACTGGAATGCTTCAAAAGTGAAAATCCCCATTTATAAATATAATGTTGTGAAATGGTTATACTAAACAAATGGATAGCCACATCCTTGTTAAGCAAACTTCCATGAATGAAATGGATAGGCCGGTATAAGAATTAACATACAAAAAAACTGGACGTCATCAAGACGCCCAGCTTTTCCAGAATCGATTATTGGTATCCCCAAATCATAGTTAGCATTGTACCGAAAATTGTAACCAATGCAACGAACAATCCGTAGTAAACGTTTGTGTAAATCGATGCTTTATCTTCAGACTCTCCTGCATGCATGAACATAACAAATTGAAGTGCTGCTTGCATGAAAGCTGTAACAAGTAGGATGATCATAGCCATTTTAAGTGAGAGATCAAACATAATAACTGATAATGCGACCAAAGTCAGAACTAGCGAAAAAGCAAATCCCATAACTTGGCCCCGTGGGAATAATTCTTTCATATTACATCATTCCTTTCAGGTAGACGAAACTGAAGATGAAAATCCAGACAACGTCCAAGAAATGCCAGTAAAGTGAAAAGATGAAAGCCTTGTTTGTTGTCTGTGGAGTCATACCGCGTTTTTTAATCTGCATGGTGATGAAGGTTCCCCAGAATAAACCAAGTGTAACGTGAGCTCCATGCGTACCTAGTAGTGTGAACAAACTAGATAAGAAAGCACTTGTTTGAATCGTTGCTCCTTCATGTACATACTCCACGAATTCATAAATTTCGACTCCTAAAAAGCCTAAACCAAGAATAAGGGTGATAATGAAGAAACCAATCGTCGCTTTCTGCCTGCCAAGTCTCATCGCATTGATTCCAAGACCTATGGTAAAACTACTAGTTAAAAGAAAGATTGTTTGAAACATTAGTGTTGGGACTTTAAAAAGATGTTCCCCTGTTGGACCATTTCCAGTACCACCAACTAAGACAAAATAAGTGGCGAACAGTGTAGCGAAAAGAGCTATTTCTGCTCCCAGGAAAATCCAGAATCCAAAAATCTTTAAGCGATTTTCTTCCGTGCTATATTCAAGTGGCAGCGAGTTATCTATTTTCATTACTTAGCACCTCGCAATTTATTTTCAGTTTCTTCGATCTCTTCAACAGAGATATAACGTCCGTGATCTTTTTCGAATGAACGATGAATCATACAAGCAAAGATACCGATCGTTGCAATGATTGCAATGATCCACATGCTGAATACCAATGCAAAGCCCCAAACGAAGAAGATACAGCTCATGATAAACGGCACGCCACTGTTATTTGGCATATGAATCTTTTCTACTTTACCGCCAAATAATTTAAAGCCTTTTTTCTTTGCATCCCAGAATGCTTCTGTAGAAGCAACTGTTGGCACAATTGCAAAGTTATATTCAGGGATTGGTGTATGTGTAGCCCACTCTAGAGAACGTGCATCCCATGGATCGTTTGAGATATTTCTTGATGCATAACGAGTACTCCAATAGATATTGTACACAATAAGTGCAAAGCCTATTGCTAAACCAATCGCTCCAACGAAAGAGAGCATATTCAATGGACCATATCCCGTTGATTCAGAGTACGTATACATACGACGTGCCTGCCCATCTAAACCAGTGATGAACATCGGGAAGAATGTTACATTAAAGCCGACTATAATGAACCAGAACGACCATTTTCCAATTTTTTCGCTCAACATGAAACCAAACATTTTTGGCCACCAGTACGTGAAACCGGCAAGTACGGCAAATACAGTACCAGGGATTAAAACGTAATGGAAGTGAGCTACTAAGAACATTGTATTATGGTATTGGTAGTCAGCACTTGCCATGGCAAGCATAACCCCTGTTACCCCACCGAGTGTGAAAATCGGAATGAAAGCTAAAGAGTATAGCATTGGAACGGTAAACACGATTTTACCTTTCCAAAGTGTGAACAACCAGTTGAAGATCTTAACACCAGTCGGGACGGCAATTGCCATCGTGGTAATCGAGAAGATTCCATTAACCATTGCACCGTGGCCCATTGTATAGAAATGGTGAGCCCATACAATGAAAGATAGTGTAGAAATAGCTACCATGGAGATAACCATCGAATTATACCCGTACAGGTTACGACGTGCAAATGTCGAAATGATTTCACTGTAAATACCGAAAGCTGGAAGAATAACTATATAAACTTCAGGATGTCCCCAAACCCAGAACAAGTTTGCCCAAAGCATATCGCTACCGCCATTGGCCATCGTAAAGAATTGAGTTCCGAATAGACGATCCATTGTCATCAACGCAAGTGCCACTGTCAATACAGGGAAAGCGAAAACGATAATGAAGTTTGTAATCAAGATAGACCATGTGAACATTGGCATTTTCATTAAGTTCAGGCCAGGTGCTCTCATTTTCAAGATGGTTACGATAAAGTTGATACCAGTCATTAATGTACCAATACCTGCGATTTGAAGTGAAATCGCGTAATAGTTCGAACCGACTGATTCACTGAAATCGTTACTTGCCAGCGGGAAGTAAGATGTCCAACCTGCATCAGGAGAACCACCCACTACGAAAGAGATGTTAAATAGCATTGCCCCCATGAAGAATAACCAGAAGCTTACTGCGTTCAGACGTGGGAATGCTACGTCACGCGCTCCAATTTGTAATGGTGTAACAATGTTCATTAACCCAATGATAAATGGCATAGCCATGAACAGGATCATGACGACCCCGTGTGTTGTAAATACCTCATTATAATGCTGTCCATCCAAAAGACCGTTATCTGGAATAGCCGTTTGAGCACGCATCATAAGAGCATCGACGCCACCGCGGAAAAGCATAAGCAGTGCTGCCAAGATGTACATGATACCAATACGTTTATGGTCAACCGTTGTTAACCACTCACGCCATAAGTAACCCCATTTTTTAAAATAGGTAATTCCGGCAACAACCGCAATCATGGTTAAACCAATGGCAACCATGGATGCATAAATCGCAGGACTTGGATGAGGTACGGCAAATCGATCAAAGTAATCCATACTTTTGTGACTCCTTTCAGGAAAATATTCCTTATCTTGTAAACCTAGTTGTTTTATCGAACGAAATTAATTCTTAGTGATTCATGTTGCTGTGTTCTGAATGTTCCTCGTGTGAATCCTTGGAATCATGTTCTTCAGTATCAGAAGATCCGTGGTCATGACCAGCATTTTCCCCTTCAGGAGCTGGTGAAAACTCTAAGTGAGTTCCAGTGTATGTGGATTGTCCCACATGACCAGGTTTTAATAATTCATTGAATTTTTCCTCAGTAATCGGTTTAGCAGTAGCTTTAATTTCATCTACCCACTTATCGTAATCTTTTGCTGACAATGCTTTAACGTTGAACGTTTGCTGAGCAAAACCTGAACCACTGAAGTTTGAATTTCGACCCATATACTCACCTGGTACATCAGCTGCTAAGTGCAACGTATTAACCATGTCCGACATCGCGTATTTTTGTCCTCCAAGTTGCGGAATCCAGAAACTTGAGATTGGACCGAATGAGTAAAGTTTAAATTCGATTGGTCGGTTAGTCGGTATAAACAGATAGTTGACCGTTTCGATATCTTCTTCCGGATAACTAAAATGCCACTTCCAGTTGGAAGATGAAGCGTAAATAACTAAAGGTTCTTGATCTCCGTATCCTTTAGGTGTTGCCTCAACTTCATTTGTTGTTTTAACAGTAACAACGGATAGGAAAGCGACGATTATAATTGGGATCGCAACCCAAATTATTTCAAGAACCTTACTTCCTTCAATATGAGGCGGTTCATAATCATCACGTTGTTTGGAAGCACGATATTTCATTATCATGAAGATATACAGTACCATAACGACAAGGACGACAAAGGCCATTGTCCATATCGAAATCATAATAACATCTGCTTGTGTTGCAGCTACTGGCCCTTTAGGGTCCAAGACCATTAATGGGTTATCGCAACCGGTTAGCACAGTGGCAATAGTAAAAAGTATAGTTAATAGAGCCCATTTTATTTTCATAGTACTACCCCTTTCTTACATAATAAAATTCCAATTGGTAATTATTCGGACAAAGTGTTACCATGTTCACAAACCCCGACATACCAATATTAATCCCAAGTCTAAAAAAAGACAATACAAAGTGACATCTGTCACATAAAGTTCAATAAAGAGCAGTAAGAAGATGGTAAATGAACGGAAATGTTCGAAAATCTTTAGCAAATGAAATATAATAATTGTTTAATAACATACATATGGAATTCACTTATCATTACAGGATTGCATATATTGCCGGTCCACTATCCATTTATTATTACTCTAATATAATGAAATGAAAATTTCACATTATATTCTCCGTGTTTATTGCCTCAACCTCCCTCAAGAATATGAATGATATTACCTATCCTGTCAAGTAGGTATTTATCGTTGGAAAACATGATTTAAAACGGATTTTTCACACTCGGCCAGGGAAGTTGGTAAATGGTAGCCGCATTGGATATGATGTTGAATCCATGCTTCCAAACTCTATTGATCCAACACTGGTCAATATTATATGTATATAAGGAAACAACGAGTGGGTAAATTGGGCTCTTTCTCATTGCAATACTTATTGCCCTTTCAGTATTCCTAACGAGCCGTTTACCAGTAGTCATAAGTGAAATAATTCAGGGGTCGGCCAAACTTGTTGCAACTAGTGATGTTTATCGGTCAGCAGGACAGGTCTGAATTACAGAAAAGGACATTTGGTTGTTCAATAAACTCCGCCTTTGAAACCCACACTTCCTCATTGAATGAAACTTCAAGTAAAAGTGTAAAAAAAAACCACGAGAAAAGGACTTTTAAAAAATGTCCTTTTCTCGTGGATATAGTTCAAAGTTTAAAGTTAGAACTTCCTGCGTTCGGGCAGTTCGGTTTGGATATCCGAGCACATCGTGTGTATTCCATTAAATGAAAGGGTTGGTCATATTTTTGATACATAACGAGCGCAGTATATTGTATTGAATTAAAAAGTAGCCAACTGATAATTAATCCAAGTCCTCCACAAAATGAAAGCGCATTCAATCATTCGGATCACTTTGACTCAAATTCTTTAGACAGGCGTTCATCCATGTTAGTAAATCTGATGATAGAATGCTCATTATGCTATATTCCTCGTTTTAGTTACTGAATTCTGTACTTCTTTTTGTTTGGGTGTTAGCCTTTGACTTCATTTTTATGATTTTAGTCGTTTCCGGTACAATTCTTTCACCTTTATGTGTTTTCATTACCATTTCTTCTGTCAGGACAAAAAATATACCAACTAGAAAAATTGCAGCTGCGCTTAGTGTGATGGCGATTCCAACGGAGGTAAATATATAATCTTTATTGTAATCGCTTACAATGAAACTTAAAGCAAAAATAATAATTCCGATTACACAACCTGTGCCCGATACCCATTTCACTGCATCTAACATCTTCTGATTAGCTTCCATAATTTCATCCCCTTTCTTTCTATTTTATGACATTTCACAAATTTGTCAAATCTTTTCTATATTTTAACATATCCACAATGGAAACCTTGACAAGTAGAACACGCCACTATTAGCTTTTAGGTATTAAAGACTATATGAAGAATCTAAAAAACAGTGCAAATACACTATCTATTTTTCCGATATAACCTTGTGTTTACTATTAAAAACTTCTAAATAAAAGGCCCCTGATGAATGATCAGGGGCCTTACCTCTTTCTATGGTTTTTGCAAGGTTATCGATACCGTTTTCTCTTCAGTACCTCGGTATACTTTAATTTTTACTTTATCGCCGATTTTCTTATTTGTATATAAGTATTTCCTTAATGCTGCGGAAGTATTTATCTTCGTTCCATCAATCTTAACAATGATATCCTGTTGCTTTAGCCCTCCATTCGCCGCAGCCGATCCCGCTTCTATACTCGTCACCATTACACCGGACTTTACGGCTTCAGGAACATTTTGAATGTAATATTGCGGCAGTTCTTCCATACTGGCCAAGCTGACTCCTAAATATGGACGTGTGATTTTTCCATTTTCAATCAGTTCCGTAACAATCGGAATCACATCATTACTTGGTATGGCAAACCCTAAGCCTTCCACACCGTTTTCAGAAATCTTCAGACTGTTTATGCCGATCACTTCCCCAGCGGTGTTGATCAATGCACCGCCGCTATTGCCAGGGTTGATTGCTGCATCGGTTTGAAGGACATCAAGTGCCCACTCCCCGTCCGCGGTATCGACTGAAATGGTGCGTCCGTTGGCACTGACGATCCCTTGTGTAACCGATCTTGAAAAATCAAGTCCAAGTGGGTTGCCAATTGCCAATACCTCTTCACCTGGACGCATGCTATCAGAATTCCCGAATTTAATTCCCTCTGGTGCTTTCGAGGCATCAATTGTCAAAACCGCTAAATCCGTCAAAGCATCGGCCCCGACAACAGCTGCCGTTGCCTTTTGTCCGTCATACAATGAAATTTCGACTTCCTTAGCTCCTTCAATAACATGATTGTTCGTGATGATATAGGCCTTCCCATCAGCTTTTTTATAAATGACCCCTGAGCCAGTTCCGCTCTCAACCGTTTCGCTCTCCGTGCTTTGCCGCTGGTACGGGTTCTGGCTTTGCATCTCCTGTAAATTCACGACCCCTACAATCGATTTGGATGCTGATTCGACCATCTCTGCCCTATCATTTGAATCCGTACTTGTCGATAACTTTTCCGCCGTGACATTTTTATCCTTTTCAACACTGTCCGTTTGCTGTACACCTGCCGTTTCGGTTGACTCATTCACTGAACTTTTCCCTTGATCTATAAATTCTCCGCCAAATAGAAATACAGATGATGTAACCATAGAAGCAACCGTTCCGGAAACAAGGCTAGTTATCCAGAGAGACTTACCCTTTTTCCGTTCTGCCTTGATTCTGACTTGCTCCTCACCATTATAATTCTCCATCTTTATCCCTCCTATGATTGTCCTTTACTTGCCTCAATCATAAACAGGAATTATTAAAAAATCCTTAAGAAAATAAAGAATTCGGCTATCCTTTAACAAAAATCAAAAAATTTTATCGAATCCTGTATGTTGCCGCACAACAAAATAAAAAGGCCACAACAGGGGCCTCCCATTTCGACCATTCAGTTATCCTTACATGACTTCATAAACTTCTTTGGTCTCCTTATTCACGCCATACCAGCCCCAAGTGGTTTTGTGTCCGCTTTTCTGACTAGGTTCATCTACCTCGAAAACATGAAAAATATAATCTCCCTTTTCGGCATCATGATCATATTCGATTTGCAATTGCGAAAAGTTTTCCATATCCACGTAATCCCTCACAAGCTTCTCCGCCTGAGATTTACTTAATGAACGATCCGAATCCTTGCTTCCTTCTTTGCCTTTTGTATCCGTTCCCGCCACATCTTCTGTTTTGGATCCTTCCTCGGTTGTTTCCTCCGTGGATTTCACTTCATCATTTCCCACTACTGCTTCTATCGTGGCGGAGTCTGATACCGGGTGCATTTCCGCCGCCTTTGAAACCATTTGTTTACCTTCCCGGTATTTTGCTTTATATGCGGTTGCTTCTTCAAAATCTTTTTTGGCCGATTCAAAATCCTGTTCGTCGTATTTCTTCATTCCACTCGCCAGCAAACCTGAAAGATCCATTAACTCCCTTGATTTAGGTGTTTTTGCTTCTTTATAAGCTAATTCAAATGCCTCGTGGGCTTCTAAATAATTTTCCTCATTCAACTGACTTTTCCCTAAATCCATATTGGAATCATAATTCCTTGTTACGCAGCCTGAAGCAATCAACACAAAAAAAACAACCATGATTGACCTCTTCACTATATCACCACTCCATTTGCCATATTATTCTGTAAATCCATCTTAAACCATTTGATAAGGAGTCCGATACCTTTATTTCCTATCTTTTTCATTAAGGAAATGTTTACTTTCATGATTAACTTTTTACAAATAGTGGTACAGAATAGATAAATGCCGGAAAGGGTGATGTGCAGAATGATACAGGAAAAACATACCTACCATGTCGATTTGGTCAGCGGTGACGTACTCGGACAAAAACTTGAAGAGAATCCGAGTTTCACGGTGCACGCAACTGATGAGGAACTTGCAGAATTGAAACAATGCTTGGAGGAACACCGAAAAGATGACCTGGAGGCATATGCCCGATCACATGTGCCCTATCTTCTCTATCATCATGACCGGGCAAATGATAAATACGATGCAGCCATGAAAAGGCTTTATGCCCTCATTTATAAATTAGGGGATGAAACGGCACGAAATCATATTGAAGAAATTGGCATATTGAAAGATAACAAATTCGAGGGAAATGAAGAAGTGCAAAAGTTCAAATAAAAACATAGAACAGAACCTGAAATTCAAAGGTTCTGTTCTTTTATGATCAGTTTTCCAAAAGGTTTTCATTCCCATGTGAATCACTATCATTTTTAGAAGAAAGTATTTTTAATCTACATATTTATCCTTCAAATAATCCGAACCGATACCGCCAATAACCATCAAAGCAAATGGTAAAAAACTCGCTAAAACTGGCATGCTCTTTAAAATGGTAATATCCGTGCCGGCAAATTTGTTAAGACCAAAAATAATTAATTTAGACACTAACAAAAATGCTCCTATTAGTAACAAGATATCAAAAAACATTTTCCAATTTGGAAATGCTAACTGCTTACTTTCCCGTATTATTTTTTCTTTCAATTCCTCGTCACTCCTTAATAATTCATCTACCGTAATCTAAAATAAATCACTCAGATTAATGAGTACTTCAATACTTGGATAATTTTTTCCCGTTTCCCATTTGGACACAGATTGGCGACTCACATGAATCTTCTCTGCAAGATCATTTTGTGACCAATTTCTTTTTTCCCGTTCTTTTTTTAATCGTTCGCTAAAAATGATAATGAGTTCATCGCCTTTCCTACTCCTAGTATTGTGAGATGAATCGTGCAAAGTAAAGATAGTAATAAGCGCAATACTATGCAACCTATGAGTGACACCGAGGAAAACCTTGATATATCAAGGGTATCCGTTTAATTTTATGGAATTGGTGCAGAAAGAAAAAATTTTAAAAAATAGCAGCCAGTTAACACGAAAGTGGCAGGGAAAAGCCTTGTAAGATCGCTTTCTAATTTCACGAATCATTTTTTGTGGCTTTTGCAATTCCCAATTCTTCAGGATAATTCCGTGAGTAAAAAACATAACGGAAACTGTTCTTTATAGATTTCTTTTCCTCATTATTTGCAGTTCAAATGAAGGTAATGTTCCTGCATCGTTTTAAAGATAGTTTTTACCTTACCTTGAATATATAATTCTGCAAAGAATCATACTTTAAGAAGGCCCCCGATGAGAGGCCTTCTTCTGGAACAAACTCAGTTTTTAGTTATGGAAAATAGCTTTATAGGGTCCAATCGATAAGCAATCCAGCTTGAGCTAATCCACCGCCGAAACCATATAATAAAACCTTCTCACCACCACGGAGCTTCCCTTCTTTTATCCCTATTTCCAAAGATAAGGGAATTGTTGCTGAAGAAGTATTTCCATACCCCACTAAGCTATATAAAGTTCGTTCGATTGGAAAGCCGCTTCTTTCACATATTGACTCGATCATTCTTAAATTTGCACTATGCGGTACGAACCAATCAACATCATTCAATTGATATTCTGCATTTTTCACCACAGTTTGCATTCCTTTTGGAACGGTCGTGACAGCCCATTTATAAACCTCACGTCCGTTTTGTACAAGGTTGCCGCTATCATTTAAGTCTTCACCATTTATGCGTGTCGACAGGTTTGTACTATATAAATGTTTTCCGCCTTCACCCTCCGAATATAAATGTGAAGAAAGAAAACTTGGCTGTTTTTCATCATATTCTACAAGAACTGCTCCTCCGCCATCTCCAAATAAAATACAAGTGGCTCGATCTTCATAGTCCATAAGTTTTGATAAAGTATCCGCTCCAATAACTAGGATTTTCTTATTTAATCCCGATGTTACTAATCCATTAGCTACATGGAGCCCATAAGTAAATCCTGCACAGGCAGCGTTTAAATCAATAGCTCCAGTATTCTTAATGCCTAGCTTTGCTTGGACTAAAGATGCTACACTTGGAGTGTTAAAATCAGGAGTAAAGGTACAGACAATGATCATATCAACATCTTCGACAGATTTATCATACCGTTCCATTAAATCCTTTACAGCTTTATAACCTATATCACTAGTAAACTCCTCTTCATGTGCAATTCTTCGTTCTTTAATACCGGTACGTTTAACAATCCATTCATCATTGGTTTCAACCATTTTTTCTAAGTCTTTATTTGTTAACCTTTTTTCAGGAACATACGAACCTATCGCAGTAATACGTGCTTTGGATTTGAACATAGAATAGCCACCTCGTGTGTATGAATTGCATCATTTTATAACTTGATATTAACACCTGGTACTAATTATAAAGCAAAAAAAATCTTATGCAACTAACCGTTACATTAAAAAAAGAGCGGGCGGGGCAAAGCACCTGTTAGTCTAATACAATCTTTAGAGAGAATGCCAAAAGTCATCTTCAAGACATTTCCTCTAATAATATTAAATTCTGCTTGCCTTACTGAACTTATCAAAAAAATCCATACTACTAGTTGATGCAGATCTTATTTATGATGACGACAGATTTGATCTTGCCTTTCGAGGTTTTGTTCGACTGCATATGTAGTGCCCCATTCACACATTGTATTTAATACAGGTACAAATGATTGACCTAACTCAGTTAAACTATATTCTACTTTTGGTGGTACTACTTTATATACTTCTCTTCGGACAAGCCCATCTCTTTCCAGCTGCTTTAATTGGTCGGTTAAGACTTTCTGGGTTATGGCCGGTATTAGAATATAAAATTCTTTTGTCCTCATCGGTTTTTGACTCAGAAAAAAGAGGATTAAGCATTTCCACTTTCCTCCTACAGTATTCATGAAAATATTTATTCCCGTATTTAGACTCTTCATTCCTCATTCCTCCTGAATAGGCACATAAAGGTGGCTATGCCACTTTATTGTGCGTTATTTTCTTCTACATCATGGGTCCATTATACTCTGATTATAAAGCAAATATAACATTGGGAGTGAACACGATGAGTGTAAGAGAGACTATAGAAAAAAGACGTTCCGTAAGGCAGTATGATCCCCATTATAAAATTAGTCCAGACACGTTGGCGACACTTATTGAAGGAGCAAGTAAGTCGCCTAACGGAAACAATATTCAAGCAACACGATACCTGGTTTTAGATGAACCATATTTAAAGGATTTGTTACTGCCCATCGCTTTTAATCAACAACAGGTAATTGAAGCCTCAGTACTGATTGTTATACTAGGTGATTATCAAGCATTTGAAAAAGAAAATATCATAATGATACATGAGGATGAATTTCAAAAAGGTTATTTTGACGCATCTGTAAGAGATTATCTAACAAACGCGGCAATCAATTATTATCTAAATAAATCAAAAGAAGATTTAAAGGTTGAATTAATAAGAGACGCAAGCCTGGCGTCAATGTCGTTAGTTTTATTGGCGAACGAGGCAGGACTTGAAACCATTACAATGTCCGGGTATGATTCCGAACGATTAAAGTCAGCCTTAAACATTTCCGATAGGTATTTAGATGTTATGCTTATTGCCATGGGGAAAGGAATGAAAGAAGGTCACAAAACAGTAAGACACGATGTTAGCAAAGTCATTTATAAAAACAAAATATAGTGAGTGTATTGGAAAGAGGGTTAAAAAGAACCCTCTTCCTCTTTCTTCTTAATTTTTCGTAAAACTTTAGTGTTTTAGCTTGTAATAGGTTACCGCGAGCGCTAGGGCAAGAACTGTTCCTTTGATGATATCAATCGCATCCATAATAAGGAATCCGCTCAGGACTGCACCGCTGAAGCCTCCAAAGGCATTCGGTTTTCCCGCTCCTAAAACGGAGGAACCAATGAAGGCTGCTGCGACGGCATCAATAGCGGGATCCTGAATTGATTTCCGATTTCATGCCCCTTAATGCAAGGACAATTCCCCCGATTGCAGCAAATAGAGCTGGAATCAGATGGGTATTAACGGATATCCCGGAAAGTCTAGCCGCTTCCATATTCCCCAACTCTAAAAAGGAATCAATCACATCTCTAACAATTTACCATTCCAGGCGCTTTTGTTTAAAGCCCTGATGTAAGTCAATTTTGGCTAATTCAAAGCCGTACATATCCCTCCTATATAAAAGTGACTATCTGACCTTTTAAGATTCCCTTATTAACATCTTCTTCATATTGGAATTTACAGATCGTTTTTTTAGTTAAACCTGATTTAACACTCTCCTTTAGGTAAGTACCTATACTAAAAGTGCATACTTACGCACTTGCAGAGTGCACTTTATACTTAAAATAAATAATAGTTAAGGAGGAGAAATCTTTGAAAACTCTTGTTATCGTAGCACACCCCAGTCTGGAAACATCCGTCATAAATAAGCGATGGGTAGATTCGCTAAGGAAATATCCGGAGAAGTATACAGTACACGAATTGTATAAGGTTTACCCTGACGGAAACATAAATGCGGAAAAAGAAAAGCAATTAATCGAATCGCATAGTAATCTTGTTTTACAGTTCCCTTTTTATTGGTTTAATTGTCCGCCTCTCCTAAAAAGATGGCTTGACGATGTTTTTACTTATGGTTGGGCTTATGGTTCAAATGGAGGCGATAAATTAAAGAATCGCAAAGCTGCTTTAGCTGTATCTGCCGGAATTAACGAAGAGGATTATAGTGAAGAAGGAAGATATCGCTATACACTTGAACATTTATTATCTCCCTTTGAAACTACCTTCCTATACTGCAATGCAGATTATCGTTCATTCTTTGCGTTTTATGGTGCTGAAAATGAGCCATCCGTGAGCGAATTGGAAAAAAGCGCACAAGATTATTTGAATTTTGTCGATAACCTATAATAGGCAGTTCATTAAAAAAGTATTTCCTTGTCAGGGAAATACTTCTTTTGATTTAATCAAAATAGCTACACCTGCGTCTGTTTAGTATCCTGAGCTGGCAAACTGTTTTTCTCTCCCCACTCGCACATCATATTTAACAATGGGATGAGAGATAGACCACGATCAGATAATGAATATTCTACTTTTGGAGGTATTTGGGGAAATTCCTTGCGTATGATAAGGCCGTCTGCCTCCAACTCTTTTAACATGATGCTTAGCGTTTTAAAGGAAATGGTACCGATACTTCGCTTCAGTTGATTATGACGCATGACCTTATTTTCAGACAGCCAATACATTATGATCATTTTATATTTGCCGCCTATCAAGGACAGCGTATATCCAAAGCCAGTTTCATTCGGTTTCACACCTGCCGGAACACAGGTTTCGCGCATAAATTTACACTCTCCTTTAGATAAGTATATGATATGAATGTTCATACTTTTACAATAGATCATTATCAATCTTATTAAAAGGTAAATAAGGTTTCTATAAAAATTACTATTGCGGTCAATCTTTATACTCCGACAATGAGGGTTCAAAAAGTGCTCATGCCACCATTTTAGCATAAGTAAAATGATGACGATCTCCTTAACCCATCCCTTTTTAAAAAGGAAAAATCCTGTTGCATTACAACAGGATTTTTTCATATTTTTGGATTTCTGAAGAGTAACGTAACGAACTCTTTTTAATGTTTTTGCTTATAATAGGTTACCGCGAGCGCAAGGGCCAGCACTGTTCCTTTGACGATATCCATCGCATAATACGGAACGGACATCATGATGAGTCCATTTTGAAGGATTCCGATCAGGACTGCACCGATGAAGGTTCCAAAGGCATTAGGTTTTCCCGCTCCCAAAACGGAGGAACCAATGAAGGCTGCCGCGACGGCATCCATTAAATAGGGTGACCCTGAATTGATTTCCGATGTCATGACCCTTGAAGCAAGGACAATCCCCCCGATTGCAGCAAATAGAGCCGAAAGCAGATAGGCAAGGATTTTGTATTTATTAACCGATATCCCGGAAAGTCTCGCCGCTTCCTTATTTCCCCCAATAATGTACATATAACGACCGTGCTTCGTATAAGTCAAAAAGATATGGGTCGCTATCACAATGACGGCCATGATCAGGATTATCCACGGTACCTGGCCAATTTTGGCGAAAAACGGGCTGATCAGTCCTGTTGCGAACGTCCCGTCTGGCATGACCATATTTTGCGAAACCGTGGCCCCTTTTGTATAGGTAAGGGCAATTCCCTGGATAATGAACATGGTAGCCAAAGTCATCAGCATGTCGGGAATTCTCAATTTAACGATCATGAATGAATTCAAAGCCCCTACGAAAAGTGAGGCACCGACCGCAGCTAATATGGCGATGAATGTATCCTGGGAAAACCAGACAAACATCGAGATGACGATGGCATTGGCCAATGATGCGACGGAGCCCACGGAAAGGTCGAAGCCATCCACGGTCAGTGATATCGTAATGCCGATCGCAATGATGGTCACGATTGAAATGGAACGCAGGATGTTTATCAGGTTAGACGTTTGGATGAAAGATGGATTGGATACGGCGAAAATTCCAATCAGAATGATAATCGTCAATATTGTGCCGTATTTATAGAAAAAGTCGAATAGTTCCACCTTTTTCTTCGCTTTCGCTGTCTGTGTAACAGGAATGGGTATGCTCATCCTATTTACCTCCTGTTGAATAGAATAGTAGTTCTTCTTCATTCGTTTTGCTTGTTTCCAATTCGATGACAGTGCTCCCGTCATATAACACATAGGTCCGGTTGGTAATGCCAATGATTTCGGTAAGCTCGGAGGATGCATAAATGATCGCTTTTCCATTCCTTGCAAGCTTTGCAATCAATTCGAATATATCCTTCTTGGCTCCGACATCGACCCCTTTCGTTGGTTCATCGAATATGTATACATCCGCATCTGCCATAAGCCATTTTCCAATCGCAACTTTTTGCTGGTTACCACCGGATAGGTTTTCGACCTTCACTTCCCCTGAAGGTGTTTTAATGCCGAGACTTGCGATCATTTCCTTCGCCTTTTCCTTTTCCGCCTTACGATCGACGACACTGAATGTTTTGCAGAATTTGCCGAGACTGGCTGCAGTCAAGTTTGCCGAGACTGATTCCTGTACAAGGACCCCTTCTTTCCTGCGTTCCTCAGGTACAAGTGCCAGCCCGCTTTTTACTGCTTCATGCGGTGATTTCAGAGAAAGCTTTCGACCATTCAGTATGAATTCACCCGCTGTGATGGACGTATGACCGAAAAGGGTTTTACACAGCTCCGTTTTCCCAGCCCCGACCAGCCCAGCCAAGCCGATTATCTCGCCTGCTTTAATATTCAGACTGACATTCTTAACTTTCTCGGCATCTGACAATCCGTTCACTTCCAGAATTACGTCTCCAATCGAAGCATTCACTTCAGGAAACTGTTCATCCATGGTTTTCCCGAGCATGTTCTCTACCACTTCGGTACGGGTTATGTCCTCGATTTTTCGACAAGTGACACGCTCCCCATTCCTCATGATCGTAATTTCCTCACAGATTTCAAAAATCTCAGGCAGACGATGTGAAATGAAAATGATTGCCACACCTTTTTGCTTTAACTCATTTACAATTCGAAAAAGTTCTGTCGTCTCCGTATGACTTAACGGAGCAGTTGGCTCGTCGAGAATCAGGAATTTGCATTCTGTCGAAACGGCTCTTGCTATCAGGACCATCTGTTTTTCAGCCAAGGTCAGGTCTCTAACCAACTTTTTCGAAGGGACATGAATTTTCATATCTTCAAGAATAGAAGTGGCTTTGTTGTGCAGTTCTTTCCAATGTACCCTTTGTTTTTTTCCCATGTTTTGGACCATATCATTCAACATTACATTTTCCCCAACTGTTAAATAAGGGATGAGGGCGGTATCCACTTCCTGATGAACTATTTGAATGCCCTGTTCCTGAGCAGCTTTTGGCGAGCGGATATCCCGCTTCATCCCATCAATAAAAATGTCACCTGAATAATGAACATGGGCTCCCGATAAAACTTTCATTAACGTCGATTTCCCTGCTCCGTTTGCACCGACCAATGCGTGGGCTGTTCCTGATTGTACAGAAAAATCAACATCACTTAGCGCCTTCACCCCCGGAAATTCAATCGAAATCATCTTCATTTCTAGTTGCTTGCCCATGCCCATTCCCCCTTATAGAACAGACACTCCCTTCGCTGGAAAGAGAGTGTCTCTTTTTATTTTTTATAATGATCTTTCAAAACCTTCATCCAATCTTCTTCAAATTCCGTCGATACACCCCAGCCATCGACAATATCAGACAGGTTTGCCATGTTTACCGCTTCTTTTGAAGCTTGGATTTGCTTTTGCGAAATGAGTGATGCCTTCAAATCATATGTTTGCGGTGTTTCTTCACCCGCTAATTTTTTAGCCAATATCCTCATATTCACTGCACCGATCAACTTGGGATCGACTGCTGCCGTGTAGGACCAAGAGCTATCAGCCGATTGGATTTCCTGGAGATCTGCATTCGAAACATCAATTCCATATATCTTCACTTCATCGCGGCCCGCTTCTTTAATCGCCCGGGCTGCACCGATAGCAAAGGCATCCCATGTTGCGAAAATGGCATCCAATTTGCCTTTAGGGTATTTATTCAGCATTGCGGCTACAGCATTTTGTGTCTGAACCGAAGTATCAGCGGATGCCACTCCGAATCTTTCGACTTCTTTAATCCCTGGATTTTCTTTTAGTTTTTCCTGATAGACTGCATTTCTTCTTACCATTGGAGGAAAACCATCCACCCAAAGATATGCAATTGCCGCTTCACCTTTCTGTTCTTTTATCAGTTTATCGAAAGCCAATGTTGCCAGCGCTTCATCATCTTGTGAAGTTAATGTCACGCCCTCTATTTTAGATAGATCGCTTATTGAATCGAATGTGACAACGCTTTTACCTGCATCAACCAACTTCTGAACGTCATTTACAGTTGCGGCATCATCACCATGTGAAATGATATAGCCGTCGTAATCTTCCTCCAAAGCCTGTGCTATCGCATCATGGAATTTAGCCGTATCACCATTGGCTGTGTACGTATCGACCTGAAACCCCAGTGCTTCTCCTTCTTCTTTCGCCCCCGCCAGGTATTGGGCAGTATGATCATCACCGCCAATTTTACGGATCACTTTGATTTTGGCTCCATCGCCATCAGCAAATCTCTCCGGGACATTTTCAAATGATACTTTTTCTTCTTTCTTCGATTCTGTGGAACTCTGCCCTGCAGAGCAACCCGTTAAAAGCAAAGCCGAAGCGATGGCAGAAATGAATATCCCTTTAATAGACCTTCTCATCTTGTTCCCCTCCATGTTTTCTAATTAGTCTTATCAGTTAAGTCGGTGTAAATCCCAAAATAAAAACCTCTCTAATATAGAGAGGTTTAATCGGCTGTTTTGCAGACTTGTCCCTCTCTTATCTGTCAAAACATTTCTGTTTTGCAGGATTTAGCACCAATTCCTAATGGAACGGTTGCTGGGCATCTTAGGGCCAGTCCCTCCGCCACTCTTGATAAGAGATATATTGTGTTACGTTTTCGTAATTATCACTTTATAGGGATATAGTCGTAAAGTCAATAGATTTTTGAATATTTGAAATGTTTCCTGTTATTTTTATTTTCTTTGGAGCTGGGCTAGACGCTTTTTCTCGATTTTTTCAAGCCTCTCCAACTGCCTTAATTTCACTTCGAACAACGTGATCGGATCACGGTAAACCTCAGGATTTTCTTTCATATGCTCCAATGCAGCCTGGTAGTCTTTTATTTCAGTCTGCGTCTGCTCTATCGTTTTTTGAAGTAAGGCAAATGAACTGCGATAGAAAAGTGAGATGTCCCGATCCAATGATTTTTCAAACAATCCAAATTGGGTTAGGAAACGTTCCGTGATCATTTCAGCAACATCCAGGTAATCTTCACTTTCCAGGTATTTCTTGTAACGATTGTACATATTGGCCTTATTTTGCGGTATCGCCCCAAATAGCTTACCTGCTCCTTTAAGCAGCAATTGTGATGGAGTCCTGCGCAAAAGGATATTAACGTTTTCGATGCGGATACTGCTTGTCATCCGGTCGGCATCACGGCGCCAGTCATCCAATACCCTGAAGTCACCTGCCAGTGTAATCCGTTCTTCTTTGTATAATTCATTGAATCCGGCACTCATCTCATCCATGAACTGCTGGCTTTGTGAGAACTCCATTTGGGAACTGGCAATCCAGTCTTGAAGAGAACGGTAATATTGAGGCATGATCTTGTCAGAAATGAAGTTTTGAATCCGCTCATTCATTTCCTGGTTTAACTGTACATGGACCTGACTGAAATCACTGCTTTCCGTTAACGATTTAGAGCAATCCCTCAGTAATTCAGGAATTTTTGAATAAAGCTGACTTTTCACTTCGTCCTTAAGCGAACGATACGACCTTATGATATTTTCACTTTTTTCTTTTTCCAGATCAGCCAGTTGATTGACCGCTCCATTCAGTTTGACTTCCATCTGCTCATTCCAAGAGATGGAATGCTCGCATTTCCGCTCATTGGCTGTCCGTTTTTCTAATAGATAAGATAAAGTTTTACGAATGAATGCCAGGATTTTTTCAGATCTTCTTTCCTTCCAATTATCATCTTGATAATTCGATTGAAGGAAGGCTGAAAGGTCCTTCAATTGCTGCCTGCTGTCATAATGTTTGGAGAAAGCGAACACTTTCGCATTCGGGAAATATGCATTCACTTTATCCCATGTTTCGTCTTCCATCCGGACTGCGACCTGATCACTGTATATCGTATCCATTTTATTTAATAGGAAATGGATTGGCAGTTTAGGTGCCATCATTTGAATTTCCAATAATAGATCCCTTTCGCTGCCGGTGAAAGGAGCCCTGGCGTCAAGAACGAACATCAGGCCATCACTGCCATGTAAATAGCCTTGGAAATCGGATTCCACGCTTTGTTCCCCATTGAACCCCGGTGTATCCAATAATCGCAAATGATTATTTCTTAGGTAGTCACTGATGATTGTCACATCGACTATAGTCCCGCGCTGACGGCGTGTTTCATCCAAATCAGTTAGCTCCTCGACAACTTTGCTATCTGTATCGGTAATTTCAAGGATTTCCAAATCATCCCCGTCTTTGACACTGACTAGGGAAGAATGGTCCTCAGCAGCAATGCTCTCTCCAACGATTGACTGAATAAAGGATGTCTTGCCATTTCCTGTGCTTCCTGCAAGAAGGAGATTGAAATTGCTGGTATCTTTAAGCCCCTCCACCATCCATTTAAGCTTATTTCCAACCCTTAAATCATTATCTTCAGCCCACTGGATAATGGAATTGAACAGTTTCTCTCCCGCTTCCAGTCCGCCTCCCAATTTAGGCGATTTCGAAAGCAGGCTCTCCGCATCCTGAATGACCAGCGCATTGATCGTATCCGGGAAGATTTCATTCCAGGACAACGTGGATGCCGCCGCAAACAGCGAAAGCTCCCCGTCTGCGATTTTGAGCCAGTTTTCCAGCAACCTTGGCACGACAGGACTTAATTCTTTGATTAGATGCGTTCCTTCTAACAAACCTGCATATGCATCCCTGTAATAGACGGAAAGCTCATCCCATACATCCGCATGGTTCAATTCGATGGTATCTATCAAATTATTAATCACTCTTAACCATTCGAAATAAGCATCCGTATATTTATAATTTTTCCAAAGGGCAACCGTCATTTTCTCGAAACGTTCCTGGTCGAGTGTGTATAGCGAACCAAGGACAGTTGAGAAATAATCCGGCTCCATCGATTGGGCAACACCCTGCTGGATATACGTTTTCAGCACATCGAACCAGCCCATTGACGCTGTACGGATACTTTCATTCGCCGCTAATACCACCGCACTGTTCCAATCCTTTTGTTCTTCAAAAAAGGCTCGTGCAATTTCAGTGACATTCGGGTAGTCTGGTTGAAACTCGACTGCTTCTTTCACGACTTTGGAAGCCAAATCATTTCTCGATTCCACTATGTACAAGGAAAACAGCTGCAAAAGAACTTCTGTTTTCAAGACAGCTTCATCCGTATCGACGGATTTATAGATATCCTCTGCGGTTGAATACATTTCCAATTCAAAATACGCATCAGCGATGTTTTTCTTCGCCCATGAACCAAGTTCCCCTTCTATGTTTTCCCATTTAAAAATGGCTGCTTCATAGTCATGGTGCTGAAAATATACCTCTCCTTGAGCAAATCTAATTGCGGTTAAATCGGATCTTTCCTTTTTTTGTTCCACGAGGAACATTTCACCCAAAGCTTGAATGGGATGCTTCCTTGTATCCTCAAGCATCGTTTCATAATATTTTTTTCCGATCAGACGTTCGTCCATCTTTATTCCCCCGATATATTTCATATTTTCAATTAAAGGATAATCACTGATTCTATAAGACTCATAGCAGACCTAATATTCAATTTATAGGTTCCTTTAGTTAAAAAATCATTTACAAAACCTTAAAATGTTATTTTAACAAAACAATATGGTAACAACATGTCACCACTCTTACAATTTTAAAACAGAAGCAACTAGAACTGTAATGTTTTTAATAAACCGATACAGAGATGTCATTTCCATTTTCGAGAAAATATGTTTTTCTACATATCAGCTAGAAGTGAGCGAACCATTCTCCATCCCTCTAAATGACCAGAAGCCCAGCCCTTCAACTTACCTATAAACGGTAAAAAACAAAATCACTCTGGCTCGTCCATTACTTGATCCCCATTTTTGCATTCATATAAAAAAGCAGTACCCTCATTCATAAAAGGTAACTGCTCACTGATAAGCTCCGAACAGTACTTGTCCTTTGACGAATTAGGATTATACCCCTGTACGCTTACGTTGGTTATTCGGCTTTTTGGTCAACTGGCTTTTTAGCTGTTTCGTTTTCTTCACAACGCCTGTTTCCAGTTTATCTTTACTTGATCCCGCTTGCTTTTGAGCCAGTTTTTGTTTGACTGCATCCGCCAGGCTTAATTTTTTATTTTCAGACATGTTGTTGTCTCCTTTAGTGTTCTGCCTCTATTATAATATAGTTGCGATTAGAAAGATAATAGGGAGTAATATCCTATTCTTCTTCAAAAAACACTCTTGATAAAGTTGGTTTCGCCAAATGGGGACTAATTTCCTGCTCCTTTGAAAGGATTAATGATAAATTATGTTGACTTCATAATCAGAATTTGCTAAATTATCTTTATATTATAAAATCTATGAAGAGAAAGAGTAAGATGAGAACCCTGTTCCACAGAGAGTCGACATGTGGTGGAAGTCGATGTCCAAGGCCTATCCGAAAATCATCTCTGAGATGCAAAGCTGAAAATGCAGTAGGCTTTGACGGGTTTCCGCCGTTACAATGGATCACGTATGAATTCGTACGTTGACTGAGTGCCGCAGCTTCTTTGAAGTGCGGAATATGGGTGGTAACGCGAGCACAAACTCGTCCCTGATTTTTCAGGGGCGAGTTTTTTATTTGCACAAAACACTTTAATTAGCCTTTTTCAGGCCAGTCGGCGGGAGTTATCATTTTAAAAAAAGGAGAAATCACCATGAAAAAAACAGACACATTATTTATCGGCCTTATGCTTTTCTCAATGTTTTTCGGAGCCGGGAATCTCATATTCCCTCCATTTTTAGGAGCATCTTCTGGAACTTCTTTCTGGCCAGCCATCGCCGGTTTTGTCGCCACCGGAGTCGGCCTGCCAATTTTGGTGCTTCTTGCAGTCTCACTTGTTAAAGGCGGCGCACAAACCATCGGTGCCCGAGTACATCCCCTATTCAGCACGTTGTTCATGGTCGTAATCTATTTAAGCATCGGGCCGTTTCTGGCCATTCCGCGGAATGCGAATGTTGCCTATGAAATGGGCTTCAAGCCGTATCTTGGCGACTCTGTGGATCAACCACTATTTCTATTCATGTTCACAACCATATTTTTCATCATCGTTTATGCCATTTCATTGAATCCGGAAAAAATGGAAACCTTCATGGGACGCTGGATCACGCCCGTTCTACTTTTGTCCATGGTCATTCTCTGTGTCGTTGGGTTCGTAAAGCTTGATGCTCCTTTCCAAGCTCCAACCGAAGCATATGCTGCAGGAGCCTTTTCGAAAGGGTTCATCGAAGGCTACAATACGATGGATGCTTTAGCTGCCTTGGCCTTTGGGATCGTCATCCTTACTTCAATCCAGCAAAGGGGGATTTCCGAACGAAAACAATTGACGAGATATACAGTAAAAGCGGGTCTCATCGCTGGTGTTTTGCTTTCTTTAGTTTATATCTCCTTAGGTGTAATGGGAGCACGCATGGCAGCCGGTGGGTCATTCGAAAACGGAACGGATATCCTCACTGTCGCTTCCACCCTTTTACTAGGAACCGGCGGGAAGGCCCTTCTTGGCATCATTTTCACTTTGGCATGCTTCACCACCGTTGTCGGGTTGACGACTGCTTGCGGACAGTATTTCTCGAACCTTTTCCCCAAGCTGAACTATAAAACAGTCATTCTGATTGTAACAATCGTCGGTTTCGTCCTTTCAAATATGGGTCTGAATCAAATTCTGAAAGTATCGGTACCATTCCTTGTGATGGCTTATCCGCTAACGATCGTCCTGATTGTCCTGACATTCTTCAGCCGTCATTTCAAAAATCCGAAGAAGGTTTATCGCAGTGCAATGACTTTCACAGGAGTCTTCGCCTTGATGGATGGGCTGAATGCTTTTGGCTTACAATTAGGACCCGTACAAACCTTGACTGATGTCCTTCCCCTTTCCGCTTACGGCATGGAATGGGTCATCCCTGCTCTCGTCGGTACAGCCCTTGGCATTCTGCTCAGTCAAATCGGACAAACAGCTTCCGCTGAGGAGTTGGAAGTCGAAACACTATAATAATGAAGTAAGCAGGTGATCTTTCCGGTCATCTGCTTATTTTGTACACACCTTCATTGCTTTATTTTGGAAATCGGCAACGGCTTTTTGTTATGATGGTGTCAAAGGAGATGATGAGTAATATGTCTAAGCAAACCCGTATTGGTAAAACAGATCTGTATGTAAACCCGATTGGCCTTGGCACGAATGCAATTGGCGGACATAACCTTTTTCCTAATCTAAGTGAGGATACAGGAAGGGATGTTTTGAGAACGGCATTGGAAGAAGGAATCAACTTTTGGGATACAGCTTACATTTACGGTCCTGAACGTTCAGAAGAACTTATCGGTGAAATCCTTAAAGAGAGCCGCAAACGCGAAGACATAGTCCTTGCCACTAAAGGGGCACACAAATTTGTCGATGGCAGCATCGTTTTTGATAACTCTCCCGCTTTTCTGAAAAATGCCGTGGACTCGAGTCTAAAAAGGCTCCAAACAGACTACATCGACTTATTCTATATCCATTTCCCTGATGGTGATACCCCTAAAGATGAAGCAGTAGGTGCCTTAAAGGAATTGAAGGATGCAGGCAAGATAAAGTCAATCGGCGTCTCTAACTTTTCGTTTGAACAATTGAAGGAAGCGAATAAAGACGGCTATGTCGATGTCCTGCAATCCGAGTACAATCTATTCAAACGGGAGGCAGAACAAGACCTGCTTCCATATACAGCCGAAAATGATATTTCCTTCATTCCTTATTTCCCCCTTGCTTCCGGTTTGCTCGGCGGCAAATATAATCAGGATTCAACATTCGATGACGGCCGGGCAAAAAGTCCGCTTTTCCAAGGACAAGCCTTTGTAAGCAACCTGCAAAAAGTGGAAGAAGTACGGGCGATCGCCAACAGGAAGCATACCGATGTCGCCGATGTCGTACTAGCTTGGTATTTAACCAGGCACTCGATAGATGTACTGATTCCCGGAGCGAAAAAACCAGAACAGGTCACACGCAACCTACAAGCATTGGACGTCGATCTAACCATGGATGAAATCGCCGAAATCAGTGCCATTTTCGCTTAATATAGATGTGTGAAAAGGCTGTTCAGCTAAAGTTGAACGGCCTTTTTATCCTGTCCAAAATTGACTGATAAGGCCCCCTATATTGCTTAGGTGCCCCTATTTTGCTATATTTAGTGAATATTCCATAAATTTAGGGAGAGGCAGTCTGATGAAAAAATCTATTGTTATTTTATTTCTTATCTTGGCAAATTTGTTCTGGGCCGGTAATTATATATTCGGAAAGTACGTTGTGACCGAACTTTCCCCGATCCAACTAACCTTTGCGCGATGGCTAATCGCCGTTTTCTTATTGTTTCCTTTAGCGCAATGGATTGAAAAACCAGACTGGAAGAGTGTATGGAAAGCCTGGAAATTACTATTAGTCATTGGTGTACTCGGAATCATCAGTTATAATTTTTTCCTTTATTGGGCTCTGACCTATACAACTTCCATGAATGCAGCTCTTGTCAATTCCATGAACCCTGCATTAATTGTTCTTTTTTCCGCTTTGCTGTTAAAGGAGAAAATTTCATCCCTACATGCACTTGGACTTATCCTATCTTTATTCGGCGTTTTATTGGTCTTAACAAAAGGACACCTTCTGGATATATTCCAGCTCAATTATAATAAAGGCGACCTATTGATGATCCTGGCGATTCTCGTTTGGACCTTCTATTCTATAATCGGTAAAAAACTGAAAAACATTCCGATCATCTCAGCTACTGCCGTTTCCGTATTTCTCGGTTTGTTTCTCATTGCTCCATTTGCCATTGGCTCGGGAATGAACCTTGATTTAAGCAGTAAAGCCATCACCGGTCTTTTATATATCGGGATTTTCCCTTCTGTCGGCTCATTTATTTTCTGGAATATTTCCCTTCGCCATATCAATGCCGGTCAGGCTGGGATTTATCTAAATCTGATTGCTGTATTTACCGCCATTCTTAGCCTTATTTTGGGTCATGCGATTACGACCATCCAAACCCTCGGTGGCCTCCTTGTTTTCCTCGGCGTCTACCTGACAAGCAAAAAGAAAAAAGCAGATCCGTCAGCTGTCACGAAGAACATGTAAAGGGCATCCAGTGATACACATCAACGAACGCTTTCTTCTCTTTTCCCCTTGTCTATGCACCATGATTTACGTTATCCTTTAAAGAAGAAAATCTGAATGTAAAGGTGTGCTTTAGTTGAGGATCAATAAATTTATCAGTGAATCCGGTATTACCTCGCGACGAGGCGCAGACAAATGGATAGCCGAGGGCCGTGTGACGATTAATGGCACTGTAGCTGAGCTCGGCAGTCAAGCTGAACCCGGCGATGATGTCCGGGTGGACGGCAAGCCGATAAAAGTCGAACAGCAAAATGTCTATATTGCACTGAATAAACCGATAGGGATTACAAGTACGACCGAAAAACACATAAAAGGGAACATCGTTGATTTTGTAAATCATCCGCTTCGCATTTTTCATATCGGACGGCTGGACAAAGACTCAAGCGGTCTGATCCTTCTTACAAATGACGGAGATATCGTTAATGAAATCCTTCGTGCAGAAAACAAGCATGAAAAAGAATACATCGTAACCGTGGATAAGCCACTTACCGCTTCCTTCATCAAAGATATGTCATCCGGAGTGGAGATTTTGGATACGAAAACACTTCCTTGTAAAGTTAAGCAGTTGACCAAATACACATTTAACATCACTTTAATGCAAGGACTGAACAGGCAAATCCGCCGTATGTGCTCCGCACTAGGTTATGAAGTCCGTGATTTACATCGAATCCGGATCATGAACATCCATCTGGACGGACTGGCGATCGGACAATGGCGCGACCTGACCGTGGATGAATTGACGGAACTATTTAAAGAATTGGATTATTCCCCTAGGAAAAGATGATAATGAAGATGCCCCCAGAATTCCGGGGGCATCGCTTTTTTAATTTCAGGATTATTTTCAGCAATCATTTTGCTTTTATTCGTAGTTTTGCAGATTTACTCGTGAGTTTTGCACTTTTACTCGTGAATTCCGCACTTTTACTCGTGAATTCCGCACTTTTACTCGTGAATTTTGCACTTTTACTCGTGAATTTTGCACCTTTACTCGTGAATTCCGCGGGGAGCTCCATACATTTTATGATAATGAAAGGAATCTATTTTTAAAGACATTCATTCCCAAAGCGGTTTTATTTCTGAATCTACTCTTTTCCTGTCAATTACATCTAGGGCTTTATTCTTTTCATTTCCCCTTTCCGAATGACCACTACCCTTTTGCTGTAATTCTTCTAAAGCAAGTATCGCAAATCCCATGATGGGATAAGTGGCCGCCACCAATCACCCCAATTTTGAAGGTTTCCATGATTTGATCGATGGTTGCCCCGGCATTTAAGCAGACTTCCATGTGATGCATTCATCGCATCGGCTGACTATGAAATGACCAATCCCGATAATGGTGTACTTACCCGAACTGGCGTTTAAATACTTTACTGGCGAAGAAGTAAGCGATGACCATGATGCCGACGCACCAGGCAAGCGCAATCCAGATATCGTTCCCAACAGACCCTTCATACAAAAGGGCACGAATCGCATTCACGATTGAAGTCACTGGCTGGTTCTCGGCGAACGCACGGACAATTTTAGGCATGGTTTCGGTGGGGACAAAGGCCGAACTGATAAACGGCAGGAAAATCAGCGGGTACGAGTAGGCTGTCGCCCCTTCCAAAGACCCCGCTGTCAATCCAGGAATGACCGCCAGCCATGTCAGCGCCAGCGTAAACAGTACGATTATCCCAGCTACCGCTAGCCAATCCAGGATATCAGCGCTGGAACGGAAGCCCATCAAGAGTGCGACGAGGATTACCACGACGACAGTAAGCAAATTGGATATTAGCGAGGTCAACACGTGAGCCCACAATACCGACGAGCGCTTGATGGGCATGGTAATGAAACGCGCCATCAACCCGCTCTTTACATCCGTAAACAGCCTTACTGAAGTGTAAGCGACGCCGGATGCTATAGCCATCAGCAAGATTCCCGGCAATAAATAATTGACGTAGTTGTCCGTGCCTGCCTCTATGGCGCCGCCAAATACGTAGACAAACAGCAGCATCATCATAATCGGCGTGATCGCCACCGTGATAATCGTATCCGGGCTGCGCATGATGTTGCGCATTAAACGCCCTAGTAATACCCCTGTTTTGCTATTCATTTACAACTCCTCCTTTTTGCCGATGATTGCGAGGAAAATTTCCTCCAATGTCGGCTGCTTCTCGATGTACTCTACTTTCGCTGGCGGGAACATCTCCTTGAGTTCGGTAAGGGTCCCGGTCGAGATGATTTTTCCGCCATGCAGGATGGCGATACGGTCCGCCAGTTGTTCGGCTTCCTCCAGGTACTGGGTCGTCAGCAGAATTGTCGTGCCGCCGCCAGCTAGCTCCTTGACCGTATCCCAGACTTCAATCCGGGCTTCGGGGTCAAGCCCTGTCGTCGGTTCGTCGAGAAAAATGACTGCTGGCGTCCCGATCAGGCTCATGGCGATATCAAGCCGGCGCTTCATCCCGCCGGAATATTTATCTGCCCGGCGGTTGGCCGCATCGGTCAGGCTGAATCTCGCAAGCAGATTGTCGGCGGCTTGGGCGGGATTGGAAACTCCCCGCAACTTGGCGACCATCAGCAGGTTTTCCCGCCCGGTGAGCATGCCGTCTAAAGCTGCAAACTGTCCTGTCAGGCTGATGCTCTGGCGAACATGATCCGGTTCACGCTGAACGTCAAAGCCGCAAATACCTACTTCACCGCCATCGGACTTCATCAGCGTCGAGAGGATGTTGACCGTCGTCGTCTTGCCCGCTCCATTTGAGCCCAGCAGGGCAAAAATTTCGCCACGCCGCACCTCAAAATCCACCCCCTTTAAAACTTTATTGTCTTTAAAGGATTTTTTTAACCCTTTTACAGTAATCACTGCATGGCTCATACTTTTTTCCTCCTTTTAATAGCGCAGTAATGCCGCTTGTAAGATTCGAATTTATCCTTCCGAGCACCCAGCGGACTAGGTTGCCTATTCTCCTCTATTTAGTCTGACTGATAATCTGTATAACTTACTACCGGGTTAAAAATATAACTGAATAGCGAAGGTGGCATTTCACTTTTGTAACCAGCTATTCAGTCGGAATTATTTATTGAATTTATTTTTTCCCAATCGCTTCATGATACTGTCATTCAAATCCTCACGATACTTGGCGAAATAGGTTCTAGCATTTGCCACTAGTTCGTCGGCAAAGGACGCCACATCGTCCCCAGTGATTTCTAGCACTTGCCTGCCTTCCGCAGCACCGGCTTCGAACAACTCGATTAATTCATACTGCATGTGCAGCATATCCATCCCGTTGCCCGCTGAGAAATTCCACATATAGTTTTGAATTTTCTTAAATACAAATTGGTAGTCCTCAGGCAGGGCTTCAACCCGTGCCATCATCATTTTATACTCTTTTTTATCACCAATCATTTTTTTGAACAATTCCATCATGTTATTTATCCTCCTTTTTTATAAACAAGACACTCCAAAAAATAGCGTACGGAATATCTTATGAAGCTAGATTGACTTTAAGACATTGATTTTTGATGATACAAAATCCCATTTTTTCCAAAATAATTCAAGTTCCTGGCGTCCAGCCTCATTAAGTGAGTAAAACTTGCGGGGCGGCCCCATATCTGACGGTTTCTTCTCTATGTTCACCAGTTTTTTCTTTTCTAATCGCACGAGGATGGTGTAGACCGTCCCTTCCACGACTTCAGTAAACCCAAGCTCGTTCAGGCGGCGGGTAATCTCGTAGCCATAGGTTTCATGGCGGCTGATGATTTCCAGCACGCAGCCTTCCAGCGAACCCTTCAGCATTTCAGTTAAATTTTCCATGCTCAGCCTCCTCTATTTTGTGACTTATATTAAAACGTAGTTCCGAGGGAAGTTTTTATACTGAATAACTTTTGGGAAATCACGCTATTTAGTATTACTTATTACAACTAAACTGTAACACCGAGTAGCAGAAGTGTCAACTTTCTTTCTTAAAAATATTTCTGCAACTTCACTACTCGGTGATATTGGTATCCTGCGTTACTTACTACAAGGTATGCTGTAACACACAGTAGGGTGACTGTCAAATTGATTTTTTTAAAAAACCAGCTCTCTCCATTGGATACAGCCGACGTAAATTATGCTGTTTCACTCGTGAATTTCACTTTTATCCGTAAGTTTCACTCTTTTACTCATGAATTTCACTTTTACTCGTGAATTTTATGCTTTTACTCGTGAATTTCGCACTTTTACTCGTGAATTATGCTGTTTTACTCGTGAGTTTCACGCTTTTACTCGTGAATTCCACTCATCCACTTTTGCACGAGTAAGGGCGAAAATAAAAAGCAACCTGCATTAGGCTGCTCTTTTCGGCTCTAAATTATACCCACCATAAATCAGTTGGACTTTCGTTGATGAGTACAGTTTTCAGATTGGTTACGGCCCGTTGGAATCCTTCTTCAACTGACATCAGCGGATCTTCGTGTTCGATGCTGACGACGTAATCGTAACCGTATGTGCGAAGGGCGCTCATGATGTCGGACCACTCTTGCAGGCTGTGGCCGCATCCTACAGAGCGGAAGTTCCAGGCACGGCTCTGGATATTGCCATAAGGCTGCATGTCGGTCAATCCATACATATTGATGTTATCCTGATCCAGGTATGTGTCTTTTGCGTGGAAGTGGTAGATTGCTCCCGCTTTCCCTAGGATTTTGATGGCTCCGACTGGTTCGATGCCCTGCCACCAAAGATGGCTTGGATCAAGGTTGGCGCCTATTGCATCAGATGTAGCTTCCCGCAGTTTTAATAAGGTGTAGGGTGTGTGGACGAGAAAGCCCCCATGCAGTTCAAGGCCGATTTTTATATTGTGTTCATCGGCAATGGCAGCCACCTTCGTCCAATAGGGGATCAATTTTTCTTCCCATTGCCATTTCAGCACATCTGTATACTCATTCGGCCATGGGGCTACGGGCCAGTTTGGATATTTAGCTCCTTCGTGATCACCCGCTGTACCAGAAAAGGTATTGACCACCGGGACGTTCAGTAAGGATGCAAGTTTGATTGTTTTGATCAGTGTTTCATCACTTTCTTTAGCGAAGGTTTCATCAGGAGAGATTGGATTGCCATGGCAGCTGAATGCACTGATCGTTAACCCTCTTGTTTGAACGGCTTCGAGGTATTCTTGGCGCTTTTCTTCACTTTCGAGCAGTTCATCGAGTGGACAATGGATATTCCCTGGATACCCGCCTGTACCGATTTCAACTGTTTTTAATCCGGAATCCGCGACATAATCAAGCATATCCTCGAATGATTTTTGAGCAAATAGCACTGTAAAGATCCCTAATTTCACATGCCCCACCTCACCTTTTCATTAATTTATGCTCATGACCTTCCCACTTGCCGAGCTTTGATAAATCGCTTCGATTATTTTCGAAACTTTCATGGCTTCCGATGGTTTTACCAATGGTTCCGCTAACCCCAGGCAGCTGTTGATAAAGTTCTCTGCCTGTTGCAGGTCTGGTGTATCCTCTCCTGGCATCCATACAGCCTCACTGTTTAAAAGCATGCCGTGCTTAGCCTGATTCAAGACCAGCGGAAATACATCAAGTCCGCCCTGCGTTCCGGATAAACTCAAAACAGTTGCTTCTTCACGGATATTCGCGGCCCAAGATGTTTCGAATAATAGAGATGCTCCGTTGGCAAATTTGATATATGCCGTGGCATGGTCATCCACTTCAAATACCGAGGCATCGAAATTGCCCCATAAATTGACCTGATCGACACCCTTACTGACATAATTATATGTCGAACCTACGATTTCAATCGGTTCTGGGTCATCCATCAGCCATAATGCCAAATCGAGCAAATGGCAGCCGTAATCGATCACGCTTCCCCCGCCTTGCAATTCCTTGCTTGTAAAAACTCCCCAGCCAGGGACTTTGCGCCGCCTGATTGCCTGTACACGCGCTACATACGGTTCACCGATTTCACCGGCCTGAATCATTTTCTTTGCAGCTTGGGCTTCCTTCATGAAGCGGTAATGATAGGCAGTCGATAACACTTTACCTGATATGTTTGCAGCCTCGGTTATCGCTAAACATTCCTCGGTTGTAATGGCCATCGGCTTTTCGCATAACACATGTACACCCGCTTGCAGGGCAGCAATGGAAATCTCAGCGTGAAACTTGTTTGGCGTTGCGATTGTAACAGCATCCACTTCAGCAAACATTTCTTCATAATTCGTGAAAACCTTTTCGATATGAAATTCCCGCGCCACTTCCCGCGCCTTCATTTCATCTATATCCTGAATGGCGTATAAAACCACTTTATCTTGAAATTTTTGAAAAGCTGGGATATGCCTTTTTTGGGCAATTCCGCCAGCACCGATAATACCCATTTTTAATTTGTACATGATGACTTTTAACCCCTTTATAAGCGGATGATTTTTCGGGATGCATTTGATTCCATCGCGCCAAGAATGACTTTTAATGACTTTAATCCTTCAACTCCTGAGACAAGAGGCTCCTCATTGTCCACCACACATTTTACAAAGTGGCTGATCACTTCGGAATCATGCTGTCCTTCTGAGTCATTAGTCTGGATGCTTCCTAATTGGGTGGTTTCTGTCTTTCCATTATCATGATGGATGATCAGTGAGTATTTCGGATCGTCTTCAAGGCGCAATACCGCTTTTTCCGCATAAATGACCGTAGCATTGTCTTCTTTTGCATAAGACCAGCTGGCGGTAAGAGTTCCGATGATACCGTTCTCCGTCCGGAGGATACAGGCCGCACTGTCATCAACGTCCGTGTTTTTCTTGGCAGTCGTTTCCACAAAGGCTCCCACTTCAACAAATTCTTCTCCAAGGATATACCGTAATAAATCAGCTTTATGAACGCCTAAATCGCCCATTGCACCAATGACCGCCTGATCCTTTTTAAAAAACCAGCTTTCCAGTCCGTCCACGCTCCAGGTTTCCGGCCCGGAATGTCCAAAAGCCGTCCGGAAGCTATAGATTTTCCCTAGCTCCCCGCTCTCAATAAGCTGTTTCGCTTTTTGATGAGAGGGAACAAATCGCTGATTATGGCCAATCATTAGTATTTTGCCGCTTTTCGCTGCTGCTTCATTCATTTTTTCAGCGTCTGCTAAAGAAGTAGCCATTGGTTTCTCACATAGGACATGCTTACCCGCTTCCAAGGCCGCAACCGTGATGCGTGCATGCAGGTAATTCGGTGTACATACACTGATCGCTTCAATCTCCTCATTCTTCAAAAGTTCTATATAATCAGTATATGCTTGCGCTCCATACCTTTGTGCTGCTGCATTCGCCCGGTCCGGCACAATATCACAAACGGCAATGATCTCCGTTTCCTGATGTGATTCATACTCCGGAAAATGCCTGTTTTTTGCGATACTCCCGCATCCAATGACTCCTACCTTCACTATGCCCATTTTGTTCTCTCCTTCACTTCATCTCTTTGGATGAGATGGATTCCAACGGTTCGGCTTTACCATAGTTCGTTGCGATTCCGAATTCCGGCTTGACCCAATCAACGGCATTTTTAATCACACGTTGAATCTCCGGATTATGGTAGGTAGGATATGTTTCATGTCCTGGACGGAAATAGAAAATCCTCCCTTTACCCCGCTGATACGTGCAACCGCTTCTGAATATCTCCCCGCCTTCAAACCAACTGACGAATATTAATTGATCTGGTGCAGGAATATCAAAATGTTCCCCGTACATCTCTTCCTTTTCAAGCTCGATATATTCACCGATTCCATCAACGATAGGGTGACTCGGATCGACTACCCAAAGCCGTTCCCTTTCATCCGCCACCCGCCATTTCAAATCACAAGTCGTTCCCATCAATCGTTTGAAGATTTTTGAAAAATGTCCAGAATGGAGGACGATGAGACCCATTCCCTCGAGTACTCGCTTGTGAACCCTTGCAATGATTTCATCCTGAACTTCATCATGTGCAACATGCCCCCACCAAAGCAGTACATCGGTTCGTTCCAGTACTTCCTCGGTTAATCCGTGCTCTTCTTCATCGAGAGTAGCGGTCCTCACTTCGACCTGTTCACTTTGTAAAAAGCCGGCAATTGCACCATGGATGCCATCCGGATATACTTTTGCTACTTCAGGCTTTGTTTTCTCGTGGCGAAACTCATTCCATACAAGGACTCTCATGAACAACCTCCTCCATTCAAGAATCATTTCACGGCAACTTGTTTTGATGTTTAACTATTACCTCTTTATTCAAAACGCAAACGTTTGCGTTAGGGATGATCAAAATATAAGAACATACTTATCGACCTTAGAAAGTATGAATTTTCAAAAATAATAGTGATAATCTATATTGTAAATTTATGTTAGCAAAAATCAAGCTTTAATTGGTAAAACTTTTCTACAATTTTCATTTAATTTCCTTTTCAGCAACAAAATGCGACTCTCGCTTTATGATTTTGGTAGGAATGCTGATGCTCTTTTCCATCATTTCCGGATTCGCAATAAGATCGAACACGCATTTTGCGGCTTCATACCCTAACTGATACGTATGGATATCAACCGTTGTCAGCGGGGTACTTAAAAATTCTATGAATTCTGAGTGGTTAAAACAGACGACGCTTATTTGCTGCGGCACTTTCAAGTTCTTTTCAGCTAATACTCCAAGTAAGAGCACACCCAATAAAAGATCCATAACCAAAAAAGCGGTTGGTGCCTCCTTCAATTCCAGCAATTCGTCAATCGCCTTTATTCCATCCGTTCGATTTAAAGGAATCAATTTGATATATTCCTGTCGCACATCCACCCCGGCCTGTTCCATCGCTTGTTGAAAGCCTGTCAAGCGGTCCTGGATCACTTCAAACTCGGGGCTGCCTCCTAAAAAGGCGATTCGCTCATGTCCAAGATTGATTACAAACTCCGATACTTCCCTGGCCGCTTGAACATTATCGTTATCAATGAATGTGATACCGCTCATGTTCGTACTTGGCTTCCCGATCAAAACGAACGGGAAGCCCTGCTTCAATAAATACGGCACCACTTGATCGTCCTTTTTAGAGTACAAAACAATCATGCCATCCACTCTTCTGCCCTGGACCATTTTCACGACATCCTCAAAGATGGAATCCTCCGTCTCGCCGGTAGTCAGAGAAAGACTGTACCCTTCTTTATTACAGAAATCTCCGATGCCCCGGATCACTTCGGGAAAAAAGGGATTATAAAGTGATTCCCTTGCCGAACTTTTCATGACGATCCCAATGGCCTTAGTTGACTTTGTGACTAAGTTCCGGGCATTTTCATTCATATGATAGCCCATTTCCTTTAATACCTTGCGTACCTTGCGCTTGGTCTTTTCACTGATTGTCGGGCTGTTATGGATTACACGCGATACCGTTGATGGAGCGACATTTGCTTTTTTGGCAACGTCTTTTATAGTAACAGACAAATTCATCAACACTCCCCGTTCACCGCACATGGTTTAATATTCCCTATATTTAAATAGTTATTTAACGGCTCCATCTGCAATTCCTTTAATAATTTGCCTCTGAGCAAAAAAGTACGCAATGATGACTGGAATGATGGATAAAGTAAGTCCAGCCAAGGCGAGATGCCATTGCTTCGTATATTGTCCGAAGAAGAAGAATAATTTAAGTGGAATGGTCTCCGATCCCGCGCCGCCAATAACAAGGGATGGCAGCAAATAGTCGTTCCATATCCAAATGACATTCAAGATCCCAACTGTAATGGACATCGGCTTTAATAGTGGAAATATGATATACCAAAATACTTGAAATCGGTTTGCACCATCAATCTTTGCTGCCTCATCTAGTGAGAGGGGAATCCCTTTTAAGGTACCATGATATAGGAATATGGATAGACTGCAGCCAAAACCTAAATACATGAAAATCAGTCCAGCCTTGTTCAGCATCCCAAGCTGTCCGAATTGGGCAACGAGCGGTATCATCACAGACTGAAACGGGATCAGCATGGCTGCTACAAACACAAAGAAAAGCAGGGAACTTATTTTACTTTTGTTTCGGGAAAGAGCGTATGCTGCCATCGCAGAAAAGATGATGATGATGACTACACTGACGCCCGATATCAATAAAGAATTGAATAAAGTCCGGAGGAAATCCAATTGCTCGAAAGCTTGAGTGAAGTTTTCCAATGTCCAGGTTTCAGGCAGTCCCAATGTATCGGCAAATATATCCCGTTTCATTTTAAAAGCATTGACAAGCATTAAATAAAACGGAGTGAGCCATAATATGGCCAAAATGAATCCGATGAATCCAATCAGCCACAATTTCCATTTTCCCTTCATTACAGCTCAACCTCCCGTTTTTTATTGAAATAGACTTGTGTCAGCGAAACGACCGCCACGATTACGAAAAAGATAACGGCTTTTGCCTGTGCATATGCCATATCGTTTTCGGTGAAGGCGGATTTTACAATGTTCATCGCAACCATTTCAGTTGAATTATAGGGAGCTCCATTCGTCAAAGAAAGGTTTTGATCATAGATCTTGAACGAGTGGGAAAGCGTCAAAAACAAACTGACGGTAAAAGCAGGTGCCACTAGCGGAAAAGTTATATGGCGAAAACGCTGGAAGCTGTTCGCTCCGTCAATTTTTGCCGCTTCGATCAAGTCTTCAGGAACTGCCTGCAGATAGGCGATATAAATGATCATGATATATCCGGCCATTTGCCAGGACGTTAAAATGATCAATCCCCAAAAACCTGTATCAGTCGTCGATAACCAACCATTAAATGCTTCGATCCCCGTCAAATCACCAATCGCACCGAAGACCTTAATAAAAATGAACTGCCAAATAAAGCCGAGTATCAAGCCGCCAATTAAATTGGGCATAAAGAAAACTGTCCGCAATATGTTGCTTGATTTAATTTTCGAAGTCACGATGAGAGCCAAACTTAATCCGATGATATTGATTACCACAATTGCCGCTACGGAAAATTTAATCGTGAACCAAAATGTATCAAGGAACCCTTTATCCGTAAACAAGTCTATATAATTCTTAAAACCGATGAAATCCGGTGTCCCTAAACCGTTCCAATTCGTAAAGGAATAATAAAATCCGTAGATGAGTGGCACGATCACAACCAAAATGAGTGCAGCAAGAACAGGTGTCAAAAACAGCCAATATGCGGCATCCCGATTTCTCAACGAAACCGACCTCCTTGAAATGATTTAATAGTTAATGGGTTAGATCATGACTGGGTAATTTGATGAATCCCTTAGCGGCTTTTCTATAATAAGGAACAACCAATCGACACGTTTTTCTTGCCGATTGGTCACTTGCATTTCCCAACTCTTATTTGCTTTGAATCTTCTCCCAATTTTCAATGTTCTGTTGGACAAGTTCCTCCCAAGTCAATTTACCAGTTACGTATTTTTGGACACTTGCACCAAGATCATCATTCCAACCGACCGGATATCCATTAAACACCCATCCAATCGTATTTCCTTCTTGAGAGTATTTATAAATTTCTTTTGAAATTGGATCGGCAATTTTTTCTACATCATATCCTTCATAAGCAGGAATGAATTTAAAATCTTCCAAAACAGCTTTTTTCCCTGCTTCGGATGTATACATCCAGTCGAGGAACTTCTTCGCTGCTTCCTGTACCTTTTCATCCGATTTCTTGTTCACTGCCCAATAGTTCGGTACACCGACCGGCATGCCTGCATTGTCTCCATTTGGAATCGGGATGATGCCAATTCCCTTTTCAGCTAACTCAGGATCCATATCATAGACTGTGTTATACACCCAGTTACCTTGCTGAATGATCGCAACCTTTTCAAGCGAGAACAGCTCCTCCACTTGTTGGGAGTAATCAAGACTTGCTGTCGGCTGGACGGAATACTCATTTTGGATATCGACCAATTGTTTAAACTTGTCACCATCCGTGAATTTAACCGTTGGTGCCTTACTTGCTTCTAACACATTCCCATCAAACTCCGGTGATAAGAATACATTGGATAAATGGTTTCCTGTCACCCACTTCTCTTTGACCGGATAAGCGAAAACTGCATCGATTTTCAATTTGTCTTTTTGTGAATCGATTTTCTTAACTGCCGCCTCTAATGTTTCATAACTTGTAATGTCATCAGGATTAATTCCGGCTTCTTTAAATATCCGTTTGTTATAAATCAAGCCGTATCCTTCCTGGTTAAATGGAAGTCCAAGGACTTGCCCGTCCTCTTCCACGCCATCCAAAGTACCGTCAAGCGCTGCAGCAGCAGCCTTCGTGTCCTTTAAATCTGTTAATCTATCTTTATATTGTGCGACATCTACCGGTCCGCCAATGTTAAACACCGCTGGCTCCTCACCTGAAGCGAACTTTGCCGTAATGGCTGATTTATAATCATTTCCGCCGCCGACTGTCGATACCTTGATCTTCACATTTGGATTTTCTTTTTCATATTGTTTTGCCAATGTCTCGAATTGCGACTTGAATTCTACCTTGAATTGAAATATATCCAGCGTCACGACATCCTTTGAGTCGCTGTTTCCGCCTGTTGAAGAAGAGCATCCAGCCAAAATCACACTAAAAATCAATAAAACAGTAAGAATTCCCCCGTACCATTTTTTACGCTTCATGCCTACCCACTCTCCCTTTTTCTCATAATATTCATGCAATTTTAAGAAAACGTTTGCATAAAATTAGTAAAATAAAAGCCATTCATTCTATAAAATTCGTAGTCTATCGTACTTCTTTTACATCACCCCCTCACAAAAACATTGCAAACGTTTACATTTATGCGCTTTATATTACCACCAAATTCCATACTTTACAATAAAATTGTAGTATATTGTAAAAAAAGGATATTAAGAACTCTCTTAATCTAATTATATGATTCAGAAACCTTTGATTATTCCTTTATCCGATTATTTATTGTACGGGCATTTTCATTCCCGGCATTATACGAAAAAAGGGAAACCCGTCGGTCCCCCTCTTTTCACTTCAATATCATCTTTACATTGGAAGGACCGTATTCATCCTTCAATTCATAATATTTATCGCTTGCTTGTCCAAATTCCTTAAACACACCGCTAATGATCAATTCATTCGTTTCCTTATCAACGACACTGTACTTGATATTGCTTTTCCCAAACTTTCTGTCATCCACTTTTAAAATGATCATCTTGGACACCTCCACATTTAATGGCTGCACTCCTCAGGGTGTGTGGTTTCTTACTTACATAATATAACAAATTATTCAGAATTTATAGATTTTTCGCCATACAAAATAAAAAAGCCTATTAGGCCTTTTCATTTCGCTTATACATTATTACCATCAGGACTTCGAGATATCCAGGAAACCTTCACCGAATACGTCCCGAACATCATGTATGGCTATAAAAGCATTGCTATCCGTTGACTGCACTATTCTCTTTAACTTCAGTACCTCTTGCTTACTTATAACGATATATAAAATATCCTTGGATTCTTTTGTATAGTATCCATGACCACTAAAAACAGTGACCCCCCGGTCCATCAATTCGGTTACTTGTTTTGCAATCTGGTCCGCTTCTTTTGAAATGATGGTGATCGCTTTTTTCGGATTCAATCCCTCAATGATGAATTCCATCGTTTTTGTTCCAATATAAAGCATTAGTATAGTGAGCATCAGACCTTCAGCGCCAATTATGAAATAAGATGAGAACGCAACGATTAAATCGAAAAACAGAAGTCCGTAGCTTAAGCTCCATCCCAAATACTTATTCGTAATTCGGGCAAGGATCGTCGTACCGGCAGTAGTGCCTCCAACACGAATGATCATGCCAATACCTGCACCGGCAAAAACCCCGCCAAATATCGCATTGATGACCACTTCATCTGAAGATATCGTCCAGCTTTCGGTTAAATGAAGGAAAAGTGAATTAAAGGCAACGGCTACGATTGTATATACCGTTGTCATTTTCGACAAAAATTTATAACCGACAATGAGCAGGAAAGCGTTAATGATCAAACTTAACAGTCCTGGTGACCATTCAAAAAGATAAAACAGTATGATGGTTATCCCTGTGACTCCTCCCTCACCAAGCTCATTGGGAATGACGAAAAGATTTATTGCCAAAGCGAAAATAAAAGCTCCTATTAATATAAAGAAAACATCTAAAGAAATCTTTTTCATATTTATACCCTTCCTTTATGTAATGGTTAATGTGAATTCTGTTAAATTTCACTGCTCTATAGTAACATGGAATTCCATTTAATCCTTCAAAGATTTGAAGGTTTAACAAAAAGACTACCTTGGAAGTTAGATTATCTTCAATGAACGAGCTTAATACATATTTTTATACATTAGCTTAACAAAACCACCGCTGCCCAATTCTCCTTAAACTGATTTTTCTGGTTAGATTCATGTTCCTGGCTGGGATCTAAATAATCTACCAGCCTTTTCCGACCCTTGAATTCTCCCAGATTAATGGATCATTACTTTATTCTCATGCTCATTTTCAAAGCTTGACAGTTTCATTGAGTCATGATTAGAATAATTTATATGTTAACCTATATTAATTTTAGTTGACATATAAAAAGGAGAATGGCCATGCACAGTGAAAAACGTTTACTTTGTTGGGAAGAAAAAATAAAAAAAGAACTGGCTCATTTAGAAGAGATTTCGCAAAAGCGCGAACTCGCATCAACCGTATGTGCCGAGCAGCCTTGGCTTACGATCAACGGGTGCAGGATGCTTAATCTAGCTTCTAATAACTATTTAGGATATGCAGGAGATGAGCGGCTGAAAACGGCTATGGTTGATGCCGTACATACATATGGTGCAGGAGCAACGGCTTCACGTTTAATTGTTGGCAATCATCCTCTTTACGAGCAGGCGGAACAAGCTCTTGTCAATTGGAAGAAGGCCGAAGCAGGACTCGTCATCAACAGTGGTTATAACGCGAACCTTGGAATAATCTCCACCCTGCTGTCCCGTAACGATATTATTTATAGCGATAAATTGAATCATGCAAGCATTGTCGATGGAGCTCTTTTAAGCAGAGCAAAGCATGTACGCTATCGCCATAATGATTTAGATCATTTAGAAGCATTTTTGAAAAAATCACCGATTGAAGCACGTAAATTAATCGTGACGGATACGGTCTTCAGCATGGATGGTGACTTCGCTTATCTAGAAGACCTAGTTCGGTTAAAGCAACGTTATAACGCAATGTTAATGACAGATGAAGCACATGGAAGCGGCATTTACGGTAAAAACGGTGAAGGCTATGCAGGTCATCTCCATCTTCAAAATAAAATAGATATCCAAATGGGAACATTCAGTAAAGCGCTTGGTTCATTCGGTGCCTATGTTGTCGGGAAAGAATGGCTCATCGACTATTTAAAAAATCGCATGCGCGGATTCATCTATTCAACTGCACTTCCCCCTGCCATACTCGGTGCTATAAAAACAGCGATTGAACTCGTACAGCAAGAACCAGAACGCCGCTCACTGCTCCAAACACATTCAGAATACTTTAGAGAAGAACTCACAAATTACGGGTTTAACATTTGCGGAAGCCGATCACAAATTGTTCCTATCGTCATCGGGGAAAACGAAAAAGCGATGGAATTTGCTGCACGTTTGCAAAAAGAAGGAATTGCCGCTATTGCTGTCAGGCCGCCGACCGTTCCTGAAAATGAAGCGAGAATCCGGTTTACCGTAACGGCTCTCCACGATAAAAAAGATCTTGATTGGGCAGTTCAAAAAGTTTCGATCATTGGAAAAGAAATGGGTGTTGTTGAATGAAGCAGCCGAATTTAGTCGTGCTTCCTGGTTGGGGAATGGAAAAAGAGGCTTTTCAACCGTTAATCAAACCGCTGTCAGAACTATTTCACCTTTCATTTATAGATTGGAGAGATATGAAGGCACTAAATGACTTTGAAGAACGGGTCATAAACACAATCGCTTCCATCGATGGTCCTGTTTATTTATTGGGCTGGTCATTAGGATCACTAGTATCACTTGAACTTTCAAGTTCTTTTCGAGAAAGAATAAAAGGTTTTATCCTTTTTGGCGCAACAAGTCGGTTCACTACAGGGGAAAATTATTCAGTTGGCTGGGATCCGCGAATGGTCGAGCGCATGAAGAAACAACTGCCGCGCAATAAAGAAAAGACTTTGACTTCCTTCTATGAAGCGATGTTTTCCGATGCTGAAAAAGAAGCAGGTTTTTATCATCAATTCACCAAGATCAGTCAAAGCGAGTTTAATGGAGATGATGTGTTTTCGCTTCTGATTGGACTGGATTATTTACTTCAGAAAGATGCTCGAGCAAGACTCGACCGGATTGAAGCCCCCTTTTTAATGCTTCATGGGAGGGAAGACAAAATTTGTCCACTTGAAGCTTCATCTTTCATTAAAGAGAATCTGGGTGGGAAAGCCGAGGTTCGTATTATCGAAGGTACTGGTCATATTCCATTTTTCACAAAACCAAAGGAATGTATGGAGCATATAAAAACATTTATTCAAAAGGAGTACGTTCATGATAGATAAACGATTGTTAAGCAAGCGATTCAGTGAACACGCGCAAACATATGATGCGTATGCCAATGTTCAAAAAAACATGGCAAAGCAATTAGTGGATTTGCTTCCTCAAAAAAACACCAATCATAAAATCAATATTCTTGAAATCGGCTGCGGCACCGGTTACTTAACCAGGTTACTCGTCAAAACATTCCCTAATGCCGCCATTACGGCTGTTGATTTGGCACCCGGTATGGTTGAAGTGGCAAAAGGATTAACAAAGGAAGACCGTGTTACATTTTTATGTACGGACATCGAAGAAATGGCGCTAAATGAAAATTACGACTTAATTATTTCCAATGCAACGTTTCAATGGCTGAATGATCTTCCTGCAACCCTTGAAAAACTTTTTACACGATTAACGGCGGAAGGAAGCCTGATATTTTCAACGTTCGGAATAGATACCTTTCAAGAGCTTCATAGTTCATATGAACAAGCGAAAGAAAAGCTTCAACTTTCCATGGATAGTTTACCAGGCCAAACGTTTTACACTCTGGAAGAATTATCCCAAGTTTGCGAAGCAGCAATCCCCTATTCAGCAGCAGCTCCAATCGAGATTACAAAAATAGAAAAGCTTGAACTGGAGTACTTTCAGACAGTTCGTGAATTTTTCACTTCAATCAAAAAGATTGGCGCTGCTAACAGCAACAAAGAAAACTACTGCCAGCGCCCTTCCCTTTTTCGAGAGTTAATCAACATATACGACACAGAATTCCGAAATGATTCAGGTGTGAAAGCAACCTATCACTGCTTGTTCTTTAAAATAAAAAAACATGAATGATCCGAAGATAACCAGCTGGGATACAAGCAAAGTATTATACATAATCGCAAATCGTTAATATAGTTACGACTAGTATTCCATCCGCTTACTGTCGGTTAACCATCCCCTTCAAGCAATTCAGTCCGCCGCCACTCCTAATTCCTTTGGAGAGGCGGCGGATTTTTTACGTATAACTTCATCCAAATACCTTGCCATCCGTAATATTGACCACTCGATCACATAAATCCAACATTCTTTCATCATGCGTTACCATGATGGCCGCTTTATTTCTTGATTTCACCTCATGTGCAAGCATTTCAACAACATCCCTGCCTCTTTTGGAATCAAGACTTGCGGTTGGTTCATCCGCTAAAATGATTTCTGGATCATTCATCAGCGAACGGGCGATTGCTACACGCTGCCGCTCACCGCCCGACAGTGCTTCTGGCAGGTGATCTGTCCGATGTCCAAGTCCAAGGTGGCTAAGCAATTCGTCCGCTTTTTTCACAGTTGTTTTATCTCGCTTGCCGATCAATTCGGAAAGCAGCAGAAGCTGATCTCGTACGGAGAGATATGGCACAAGATTCGACGATTGGAATACAAACCCGATCTTTTCAAGGCGCACCCGAGTCAATTCTTTTGGGGATAGTGTTGTAATATCCTCACCATTCAGCAGTAAGCGGCCTTTGCTCGGGGATAGTAACGCACCTGCTATCGAAAGAAAAGTACTTTTTCCTGAACCTGAAGGACCGACGATGGCGACGAATTCCCCCGCTCTCACATTCAGGGAAATATCATCAAGGGCTTTCACCTTATTATCGCCTTCCCCATAAACCTTACTGACGTTTTCAAATAATAGTTTATCCCCCATCATGATACCCTCCCTATTGCTTCGATCGCGTCTATCTTCGCTACTCGGTATAGGGATAGCAGCGAACCCAATACGGATACAGCCAAAAGTAATACGGAATATTTAATGACCAAATCGGCACTCAATTCAAATGGCATTCCTTCTGGCATGATTAAAGTGACGCCGAATGTCAGGGCAACACTGACGGCTATGCATGTCACGGCAAGCAGCATTACTTGACCAACGATGCTTTTTGCCAGGTAGCCCGTATTGGCCCCCAGTGCTTTAAGGACTCCAAATTGATTCGTCTTCTGCAAAGTAATCACATAAAAGAATACGGCCAAAACGAAAGCTGCAATGACAAACAAAAAGGCAATCATCATCGTCAATGTCCCCTGTTCCTCTTTGAACCCTGGTATACTCTGAAGTGATTCTTCTTTCGAAATGAGCGTTACACCTTCAGGCAATGATTCACGTACATTCTCTTCTGACTTCGAATCCATTTGCACGGCTATTGCGCTGATTGAGTCTTTACCTTGATTTTTCAATCCAGGATTAATCTCCTGCCACCCCTTAACACTCATGTAAACTGCGGGTGTATGGCTGTAAGACTGCTTTTCCGTAAAACCAACAATGGTGAAAACATTACCTGATAGGTCATCTTTAAGTGAATCACCCAATTTATAACCGACTTCTTTTAAAGAACGATCTGCAACGACTTCACCTTGTTTCTTATTGTCATAGCTCGTTCCTTCTATGACCTTTGGTGCTAGGATCCCACTGGCATTGGTCGCAAAAATAGTGGCATCCGTTTTCTCCGATGATCCGATTTTATTCAATGTGATCATCATTTGCCCAAGTCCTTCGGCTGCTTTAACATCCGATATAGCCCGGATTTCATCAAGCTTTTCCATCGATATGATCGATCGATTCAATTTATTTTTAGAGTCATGCTCCATGACGAAATAGTCGGCTTTCATGTTTTGTATGGATGAAGCATTATCTGATGAAAGTCCATTAGCTAATCCTGAAATGATAAAAACAAGCAAAGCGACCAATACCATGATCAGTCCAATCAGCAGATAACGTAACTTTGAATGCTTTAGTTCACGCATTGCCAAAAACATCATTTCATCTCCCTTTTCTTTTGTTTACCAATCAAGTCCTGCTTCAATCGGTATGACTCGATTGTAAACACTCAATATGAATGGAAGATGAACAACTGATTACATAAAGGGCAGCCGTATATAAAAAGTGGTCCCTTTACCAAGTTCACTTTGGACTTCAATCGTCCCTCCATGAAGTTCAACCGTCTTCTTCGTGATCGAAAGTCCTAATCCGCTGCCTGTTTCACTTCTGTTCCTCACTTTGTCGACTTTATAAAAGCGATCAAGGATATAAGGGAGGTCTTCTTCTGGAATTCCAATGCCCCTATCCGCGATCATCACTTCAACAGTACTGCCTATACTTTTAATCCGAATATGGATTGAACTGCCGCTTTCCGAGTATTTAATGCTATTGGTTATCAAATTCGTCCAAACTTGATTTAAAAGTTTCTCATCTGCAGAAATGGCGGTGGACGGCAAATCCATTTCGATCACCATATCCTTTTCCCGCCAATTCCATTCCAGCATGAACAACACCTGCCGGATTTGCTGCGCTAAATCGAACTTTGACCGCTGTAGCGGATCATCTACTTTATCCAACGAAGCAAGCATGAGCAGCTGTTTGCTTAACGACGACATGCGCCTGCTTTCTTTTTCAATGATGGATAAGTACTGATTTCTTTGTTCCTTTGTTAATTCCTCCGATTGAAGGGTTTGGGAAAAACCTTGGATGGATGCAAGCGGAGATTGAATTTCATGAGATACATTCGATACGAACTCCTGCCTCATATCATCCAACCGCTGTATGCTTTGAGTCATTTTCGAGAAGTGCTGTGCCAAGTCCCCTATTTCATCGCTTCGGGAGACATTCAATTCACTACTATAATCCCCATCGGCGATTCTATTTGTAGCCTCCGTTAATTTCGTAATCGGCTTAACGATGAAACGCGTATTAATGATCACAAATAAAAAACTAAGAAGTAGCGTCAGAACGAGTAAAACTGCAAGGAAAAAGCGAAATTCGCCAAACTGCAGCTCTATATTGGGCCTTACAAACAATGCATGCTTTTCACCATTCACGTTCATCGGGACCCCAATGCTATTAATTAATACATCTTCAAAAAAACCCGTAATAAATAACCCATTATTATAATTGGCGATCCCTTGATAGGTATTCCCATTCAAAACTCCGGAAATCGTGTCGCGGTCCAAATTCGTTTCCCGAAACGGCTCACCATATAAAGTTCCTTCACCCTGCTCATTAAATAGATACATTTGATAGTGCAATCCTGCAATATGGGTTAAATACGCATCAATATCCTGATCAGGATTCTCCTCATATAAGGAGACGATCTCACTTGCGACTTTGCTTATCTTCTCACCATTGTTGGGTTTTTGAACCTGATGATAATAGACATTGGAAATTAAAAAAGCGATGACACTGGCAAGCACCATGATCAAAATGGTTTGAATAACTATCCTGAAATAAAGTGTTTTCACTTCTTGTTGACCTCCAGTTTATAACCTAAGCCACGGACAGTCGTTATGACAAAGTCATCGGTCCGGCCGGCAAAACGTTCCCTCAACCGTTTAATATGGACATCAACCGTTCGATCATCCCCTGCAAAATCAGCACCCCAAACCAGTTCAATAAGCTGCTCACGCGTAAAGACCTGATCAGGAAAACTTCCCAGCTGAGCCAGCAGCTCAAATTCCTTAAGCGGCAGGAGCAGCGTATTCCCCTTTATTCGCACTTCGTAACTTTTGCGGTCAATCACCGTTTGATTCAATGAGATGGATTCAGAATTCACCATACGGTATCTTCGCAATAGCGCTTTTATCCGAAATAGAAGTTCCCTTGGCTCAAATGGCTTCACGAGGTAATCATCCGTACCCGCAAAGTACCCCTTTTCCTTATCGATAAGTTGATCTTTAGCTGTCAATAAAATGACGGGCAGATCATATTGATCCCGGATTTCCTTACAAAGATCCAGTCCGTTTTTATACGGCATCATTATATCGACAACAGCCAGATGGATCCTTTCCTTCTCCAGTAACAAGGAAGCTTCATTACCGTCCTTCGCTTCCGATACCATGTACCCTTCCTTTTCCAAGTGAAATTTAAGCAACTCCCGAATATGCCGATCATCATCCGCAATTAATATATGTATCAAAGAAACCACATCTCCACTTCTTTTATAGCCCTGGCTAAACATACAATAGCAATAATTAAACCTGTAAAACAACAAATACTAATTCAATTTCCGGTTCCTTATAAACTAGTTTGCCGCTAATATACAGCACCTTCTTATTTTTTAAAAAAAATAAAGTCAAAAGCGAACAGAATCTAAAAACCCTGTCCGCTTTTTTCCTATAGTGAACCGCCATATTCACACTAGTTCAGCCCTAATGATATTTTTATTGCCCAAAAGGGTTTTAAATATTCTGAATATAAATTATAATTGTTTTATTTCAAAACATCTAGGAGGTCACTATGGGAGTAGTAGAGAAAATCAGCGGATTTGCTGGTAAAACGTTTACCTTATGGGTCATTTTATTTGCAGTTATTGCGTATATCTTACCTAATCAGTTTATATGGATTGGAGAATATATTGTTCCATTACTAGGAATTGTCATGTTTGGCATGGGACTTACATTATCAGCAGCGGATTTTAAAGAAGTATTCCGACGGCCGAAAGAGGTCGCACTAGGGGTAGCAGGTCATTTTATCATTATGCCCTTATTGGCATTCGGATTAGCAATAGGGTTCGATTTGCCCAAAGAAGTCGCTGTTGGTGTTATTTTGGTAGGATGTTGCCCTAGTGGAACGGCTTCGAATGTCATGGTGTTTCTTGCGAGAGGAAATGTTGCGCTTGCAGTTGCCATTGCTTCTGTTTCCACTATTCTAGCGCCTATCGTAACGCCCCTGCTTATTCTGCTCTTGGCAAGTAAATGGGTCAACATCAGTATTGGGTCATTATTCATTTCGATCATTCAAGTGGTGATTATCCCACTGATACTGGGATTTCTTGTTAAAAAGTTTTTCGGCAAACAGGCAGAGGCCGGTGCAAAGGCTTTACCTCTAGTATCTGTCATTTCCATCGTTCTGATCGTATCTGCCGTAGTAGCTGGCAGCCAAGATCAGCTGGCTAAAACAGGTTTGCTGATTTTTGCAGTAGTCGTTCTTCATAATGTTCTTGGTTTTTTACTCGGCTTCTTCTTTGCTCGTTTATGCGGGATGGATTTAGCTAAACAGAAAGCTGTTGCAATGGAGGTCGGTATGCAGAACTCTGGTTTAGGTGTAGCCATAGCAACAGCCCACTTCTCGCCTTTGGCCGCTGTTCCAAGTGCCATTTTCAGTGTTTGGCATAACATATCAGGTTCCGTTCTGGCCTATATCTTCAGTCTCATGAAAGATAAAAAAAATGTAGGCACCGATAAAAATAATTCGATAAAAACAGACGCATCATAATATGTTGGAGATGAACAAAAAAATGCTTTTCAGTAAATGCAAAAAAAAAGCCGATTGAGTGAATCGGCTTTTTTTTTTGCATTTATCATCAGAATATTGAACATTCAAGGGGAAATGACAATATTCAATGCCCAAAAATAATGAACTTACTGCCTTGTTGTGGTTATTTTTTTGTACTACCTGCTATACTACTAGATGAAAGTAAGTTATAAAATTTGCTAATGATTCGGGTTATAGTAATTGACTATCATTTTAAGGATGAGGGAATATAATGTCACCAAAAATAAAATCTTCAAGAAAAATAGCTAGATATTCACTAATTATCATGGGGGCGGGTTATATTGCAACCACTCCATTTCAAGGTACATTGCCTTTAGATTTATTACATGGAGGGTTTGAGGCTGGTTTAGTCGGCGGATTGGCAGATTGGTTTGCAGTCACTGCATTATTCCGCCATCCGCTTGGATTACCAATCCCCCATACAGCGCTTTTGCCCAACAATCGTAAAAGAATGACAAATGCACTTGTTTCGATGTTAAAAAACGACTGGCTTTCTAAGGAAAGCATTCAGGACAAAGTAAAACATATTCCTTTTACTGAAAAACTGATCCCTATTTTAGGAAAAGAGATTCAAAGTGATACTTTTAGAAAAGTCCTGATTAAACTGATCAAGCAAATGATTGGTTATATAGATATAGAAAAGATTACGCCTTTCGTTGCAAAAAAAATTAAAGCATCACTTTCTGGCATAGACATGAGCAAGATTCTACATTTAGTAAGTTCAGAGTTACTTAACGAAGAGTTTGATAAGAAGGCTTTGGATCATGTTTTGAAAAAAGCTGAAGATTGGTTAGGAAAAAAAGAAACCAGTCACCGACTTGGAACTGTTTCCATGGATGTACTCAGCAAGATTGAACTGGAAGGTATGCTTCAGTTCGCCGTTAAATCCATTCAAAGTCTACTTAACGAAGAGAAACTTGGGAATATAATCCAAAACCTGCTATTAAGTGTCGTAAATAATTTACAAAACGAGAAAGAACCAAATAGAGAGGCTTTAATCTTATATATCAGGAAAGAGATACAAGGCATTAACCATAACCGGGAACTGTTAGAAGGAGTTGAAAAATGGAAAAAACAACTTCTGACAAAATGGGAGCCTGAGGCGACAATAGAGGGAAGCCTAAAACAAATTCAACAAGAAGCATTGGATTTCGTCGAAGATGAACATTTCATGGATACTTACCTGACTCCAATGATTCATCATATACTGGACAATATTAAGGAAAATAGCACCCGCATCGATCAATGGATACAGAAACAAATTACTGTTCTCATTGAAAAAAATCATACGCAAATCGGCAATCTTGTACAAGAAAACTTAGATAAGTTAGACAACGAAACGCTGATTGATATGATGGAAAACGGTGTAGGAAAAGATTTACAATGGATTCGGGTGAACGGGGCGGTCTGCGGTTTTATCATAGGGCTTATCCTAACAGGTGCACAAGCTCTGCTTAAGCTATTATAATTCAGGCATAACGGCAGAATACTGTTGTTACCAAATCAACTGGTGCTGATTCGTTTTTCTGAAAATGAAGAGATAAACAAAAAGCCAGCCAAGGTTTTCATGAAACACCTCGGCTCGCTTTTCCTTTTTATCAATAAACTTAGATTACAGGTACATATATAAATCAAAGCCCCACTTAAAGCAGGGCTTCAATTAACTAAGGGTTGGATTGCTGATCACTAAGCCAGCCATCAATATGATCTAAATTAAAAATCAGCAAATTATCGATGGGTCTGAGATGGGGGATCTTTTTATTCAATATTAGATTATTGATTTCCTCTTCGGTAATTGGATAATTTACCGACTCAAGGTAAATCATCAAACTTTTTATACCATAGGCTTTCCTCATTTAATCACCTCCCACCAAATTCTCCTTATTCAACATAAAGAAAACTTAGTGCTAGATATTAAATGAAAGACCGCTTAACTCTTAATACCCACTTTTTGAAGAAATAATCGCTTTTACTTTATGTGGGCACTTTAAATCAGGAAATTAATCTAATGTATAGGGTTTCCTCTCCTCGATTATTTTCACTTCTTCTGCCTGCTATTCCTTACACTTACTTTTTGTTTAAGTCTAATACAAGATGCAATTCTTTATGTAAGTTTTCAGCTTTATGTAATTCTCCTAATAACGGATTTTGATAGTCATTATAACTATCCATATAAGCCCTTACGCCGCCAATAATAGTTAATTCTCTTATATCTTCATTATTTTCCATTACATCCAATGCATTCTTATATCTAATATATATAAGTTGAAAAACGCCGAAGTTAATATAGCATAAACTGAACTTTGGAAATAAAAAAACCCTATAAAGGACTTTTATAGGGTGAGTGATTTACATCAATCCCCCTACTCTTCTTTAATTGCTTTATCTGCACAAAAACTATGAAATTTCTCGATTAAATCATCAATATCTTCGATGATATGCATCTGTCTTATAACCCAGTAATAATCCTAGCTATAAAAAGGAACTTTTGATAGAGTCCGGCATCGATAGAACCGCCTTTTCCAAATTGAGATTATCAGCTTACCATTCCCCTATAATATTAGAAGACCTTAACAAAAATTTGTTAAGGTCTTCTTAAGTAGCTCAGTCTTTATATTCGTTTATTACAATGAATAAATAATTTCCAGCCCCAAAGCGCATAATTAATTATCCAACTTCATTATATAGTCTCTAACTTCTCCCCTTGGTATAACCTTCCTGCTTTCAGGTAAATCTTCAAATATTAATATTGGTTTTTTCACCTCAATAATCGACTCTATGTCGTCAAGAGGCACGTCCTTTTTAAAAACAAATTGCTCTTGCTTTTCGAATCCATAGCATTCTACATCATTACTATCCATACTAAATAATGAAATCTCATTTTCATCCAAGATATGCCCGCCCAATGAATAAGGACTAAACTCTTTCCCCTTATAAGTCACTAAAAAATCTAGCTCATAAGCAAAATTCACTTCTTCTATAGCTACCACCTTGATATATAGATTAGGATGTTTATTCCCCCCTAAATCAATAAGTTCTTGAAATCCTGGATCTGGTGTATTACTTCTCAGCCTTAACATGTCATTTCGAATATTCAAGTGATAATCCTTTTGTTTATATGTTGCATATTTCAAATTTTATTCACCTCATTTTCTAGGTATCCATTCCATAATATCTCCATCAAATATAAAACTCATTTGTTTTTCACCAGTAGTTGCATCCTTAATATCAAGTATGTCACCATCTTCAAATTGTCTAGGTGTATGATAATATTCTGGTAATACAACTTCTTTGCTGCCAGTAAACCCTCTACCTGTATATGGATAAGATTCAGGAGTTGGATCCCAATTCGGGATTGAAACTTTACTTGGGTCATTTAACCGATATTCAAACACACCATAAAATCTATCGGGTCCTCCAATAGATTGTGAAATTCCATCTACACCATTTGTAACTTTATAGGCCGTATTGTTATAATCCAATCTTGCTCCTTCATAATGATCATGTAAAGTCTTTAATTTTATAGAATCATCTTTAACTGCAGTAAAGCCTCTAACACCATTATAATCAGGATCATATAAGTATTTATAAATATCCCTTTGTGGAATAGTTTTAGCCATTATTGTCCCTATAGATGGAATGCCTATTTGATTCCTAATTGAAGCCACAATATCTTTTTCTGTTAAATTTAATACTCTATCGGGATGTAATAACTTTATAAAATCATCGACTTCATAGCCATTTTCATTTACTACCTTTTTTATACCATCACTTGTTTTTGAAATTACTTTTGTGGTAGATAAGCTATTCTTCAATTTAAACTTATGATCCACATACTTAGCCGCACCTGCCACACCGCCGATGCCAAGTGCCATTAACAGCCCGTTCTGGCGCTGTTCCTCGGTTAGCTGGTTGCCGAACATGTCTTTGCCTGTTGCCGCTTCACCGAGGCCGTTGGCTGCGAGGAGTCCGTATATTCCGTATTCGGTTTTCTGGAGGAGGCTAAAGCCTTTTGTCGTTTTATAGGCATCAAGCGCATGGTCCGCTGCATTGAGTCCTTTGGCCGTTTTGTAGATGGCGCTACCGCCTTTGATGGCCCGTCCGGCCCAGCCGACGACGGGGATGAATCCAGCGGCGGCCATGGCGCCGGCGGCGATTCGTTCGGCATCGGACAGCTTGCGGCCCGTTACTGGATCGACTCCGGTCGAGGCCCTGATTGAATCATAATATCCCGTGAATTCCCCTGTAAAGGTTTTTGTCGTATCCCAGGCCTTTTCGTACCATGGACGATTTTCGAGTTCTTCCATTTCCTGTTCGATTTTCCGGGCTTCTGCTTGTTCCTTTTTGAAGGTTTGATAGTCTTTCATCTGACCGGCGACTTCATCCTTCACTTGATAGACGTCACTGCTCTTGAATGCCGATTGGTTGAATGTCATCGGCGAAACGTGGCCGTCCTGTTTGGTGGCATCAAGCAAGGCACGGAAGAGGCCAACGGCCACGTTTTCCTGCCCGATGGACACATCATATTCCTCGACCAATTGCCGGTCGACATTCTCGACCTTTGTCACGGTGTCATCCAGCCTGTGTCCGGCCAGCGTGATTTTTTCATTAAAGTCCTTTTGGTTGAACATATCAAGAGGCAGGATATCGTCAATGCTATTAAGGATCCTTTGAAGGTCGTTCGCTTGTTGATCAACAAGCGACTTCGCTTGGTTGATGCCGTTTGAGACTTCGCCATCTAAAAAGGGGACCTCGACCACCGTATTTCCGGAGAGGTCCGCTTCTTCCAGATTGGCCGGTATGCCTTCCAAAAAACTGATCTGGGTCGTGAATAATTCCATCCAGGCGTCCGCCACCTCGATTTGTGCTTCATAGAAGCTTTTGATGGCGGTAGCACCGGCTCCCTGGAACTCGTCATCCAGGCCGACAATGCCCTGAAATTCCTTTTTCAGGGCTGTGACTTCCTTCTTTAGTTCTTCATATTGCTTGGCGCGCGACTTGGTTGCGGCCGTCAATGTCTCGGCTTCAAATATCTTCATCGCTGATACCCATGTGAAGACGTATGGGCGATGGCTTCATCCTGTTCTTTTAATAAGTCAATGTTAGCACGGGTATCTTCCACATTTTTCTGGACGATTTTGATATATTGCTCAAAGACCTTCTCCAGGTTCGTTTCGCGATCGATCCATTTCGAGGTGAATTCCAATTTATTGTTGCCAAGCTCGCCTGCCGGTAAATTTCCAAGCGTGACTGTACCAAGTGCCGTCTTCACTTGATCGACTTGCTTCGTTACGGCAGGATGATTCAGTTTGATTGTCGTCATTAAAACAACCACCCTTTTAAATATGATATTTTACTTTCCAATTGATCTATGACGGCTTCTCCTTTGCCTAAAAGAACATCCGCTTCATGTGCTATCGTACCTGCTGCACTCAGAGCCTTTTTCTCTATATTAAGCATCATAATTTTACCGTCGATTTTCTCTTGATAGTCATCATAATCATCATGAATGATCGTTGACATTGCCTTGTATGCATCACTGCGGGCATCTTGAAAGTCTTCTGCCCGGTTTCCCGTCCAGCTTTTTGCCAAGTCCGGGTTTTTAATTTTAGCTATTTCCCCAAGACAAGCATTCTGTTCTTCTTTGATTTGTCTTTTTGCCTGCTCCAAACGATTGATTTTTTCATTCACATCGGAAGTTTTACTGGAGAGGGCAGAGTGAATTTCACTCAATGAATTTGCATACACCAAAAAAATCACCTCAAACATACTATTCTCATTATGTAGACTGTCATATTTTTCATAATTTTTATTATAAGGATTATAGTCTTAGAGTTAAATAGGGATAAATAAGCTATTTATGCTACGGAATTAGGAGATTCAGCCCGCACGCTCCAATTCCAAATTAGACTTTTTACCCTCTCATTTCCATTTTTAAACATAAAGAAAGGGTGCAGGCTGCACCCTCTGAATATTTACTGCATTATTTAAATTCCTTTTCGCCAAATAAATGCGGAACTTTCACTTTTTTCCCTTTTTTATGATTGAAATCAGGTTTTTCAGCTTCGATTTTTGCTTGGTCATAGACAGCTGTGCCGACAATTTCAGCAACATCTTGAAGCTTTTCTTTTGAGATTTTATCAATGGTATCATCAGGAGTATGATACCAAGGTTCTGATGGACTGTGGATGAATAAAGCAGCGGGTATTCCAGCCTCAGCAAATGACACATGGTCACTTCTCCCGCCTTGTCCATATGGAGTCGGCTCACCATTCAGTCTTGTACTTGATGCCTGGGCCAGCTCGGTTACAAGGTTCATTTCTCCATCATTAGTCAAAATGACCAAATCTCCGGCATCCCTGCTTCCCACCATATCCAGATTGAAGTTGGCAATGGTCCGCTTGATATCATCATCAGGGAGATTGTCCACATAATGCTGCGAACCCAACAATCCATTTTCCTCTGCCCCAAAGGTGACGAAGCGAATTTCCGTATCTGTAGGAAGATTCTTCAGAACACGGGCAAGTTCAAGGGTGACGGATGTTCCAGATGCATCATCATTCGCTCCGGGTGCCCCCGCGACGGAATCATGATGTCCGGTAATATAAATGATATCGCTCTTTTTTGCTTTATTGTTCTTTGTTGCTTTTTTCGTTGCCACTACATTATAAGAGGTTTTTTCTCCTGAATGGGCTCCTTCAATTTTTAATGATGCTGTCAATTTGACTCCATCATTCAATTTTTCCAAAAGGGCTTCTCCATCCTTTTTGGTGATCGTGACGGATGGAATATACTTGTCATTATCCTCTCCGAGTGTCCCGTTTAATTCCCCATCTGCATTATTGAATAGGATGACTCCCGTTGCCCCTTTTTCCGCTGCATTCAATACTTTCTCTGCAAAAGTGAGGTTCCCTCTTTGTATAAGGGCAATCTTCCCTGCAACATCGGTTTCCTCAAGCTCTTCTTTTGTTCCTAAACCGGCATATACCACTTCACCGGATAGGTCCCCATTAACTGAATAGGTTAAATGGTTTGCTTGTATTTCCCCATCGAATCCGGCAATGGACAGCTCGACCAGATTTGGGTCTGTATAAGATAAAAAACTGAACTCTTCGATATCTGCTTTATAGCCATAAGATTGGAATTGCTTTTTGATGAATTGGACTGCTTTATACTCAGATTCCGTACCGGCCACCCGAGGTGTTTGTGAGAGGTATTCAATATTCTTGTAGATTTTATCGGCATCGATTCTTTTAATGACTTGCTTGTCCGTGGATGGCTCAGATATCACCGGCGATGAAAGCGGCGCTGCTAAAGCGGTGGTTGTCCCGGCTGTACCGAGTGTCAATGCTGTGATTAATGTTAACGACAGAAATTGTTTTTTCATGGAATGCCTCCCAGTTTAATAGTTTCTACCACAATTTTACAATATATAGAAATTACTAACTAGGTAGGTTTATCCCTATTCATGCATGTCTAAAGTACCGAAATTACAAATACAAGAAATTACCAAACTATTTGACCTGCATCAAAAGACCTTATCCATTCGATATTTTGTCATATTATATAAAAATACCTGTAATCCAAACAGGATTTTCGCACTTTTTCGGGAAAATAATACAGAAGATATTGAATTTTTACAGGGAGAAGGCGCAAAGATGTCGATAACTAAATTCGTGATGCCGGAAGTGATTTTCGGTAAAGGCTCGATTGAACAAGCTGGCGAGGCCTGCTTGCGGCTGGGTGCCAAAAAAGCGCTGATCGTAAGCGACTCCGGGGTGGCCAATGCTGGCTGGTTGGATAAAGTCATTGAATCCTGCCAAGATGCAGGCCTTGCTTTTGCTACATTCATTGAAATGACAACCAATCCGAAGGACAGGGAGATCGAAGCCGGCTGTTTGACATTTAAAGAACAAGAATGTGATGCCATCATCGGTTTGGGCGGAGGCAGTGCTTTGGATGTTGCCAAAGGGGTAGCCCTTTTAGTAACGAATGGCGGCATCATCAGTGATTATGAAGGTGTTGATAAAGTCCACTCTCCCCTCCCTCCCATGGTGATGATCATGACCACTGCAGGATCGGGTTCGGAAGTATCCCAGTTTTCGGTGATCGTCGATTCATTCCGCGAGAAAAAAATGACGATCATTTCAAAATCACTCGTACCCGATATTGCAATAGTCGATCCTGCTACCTTAACCACCTTGGGACCCGATTTGACCGCAGCTACCGGAATGGATGTGTTAACCCACGCCATTGAAGCCTATGTTTCAATCGCTGCGACACCTTTGACCGATGTACAAGCTAAAAACGCGCTTTCGATTGTTTCCCGCCACTTACGCCCCTCTGTTGCATCCAGGCATAATGAGGAAGCAAAAAAAGCGATGGCGATGGCGAGCCTGCAGGCTGGACTGGCTTTTTCGAATGCCATTTTGGGAGCTGCTCATGCCATTTCACATGCCATAGGCGGCAAGTACCTCCTTCCGCATGGTGAAATCAATGCGATACTCCTTCCCCATGTCATGGATTTCAATCGAATTGCCTCACCAAGGCGATTCAGCGAGATTGCAAACATCATGGGCATCGATACACGGGCATTGACGGAGCAGCAAGCAGGAATGGCTGCCATTCACTTCGTAAGGGAATTATCCCGGGATATAGGGGCTCCCAAGAGTTTAAGTGATGTCGGCATTACGAAAGAAATGATAGATCCCATAGGGATGACCGCTCTTGAGGATGCCTGCATGATCACAAACCCCCGTGATATGTCATTAGAACAGATTAATCAGCTGCTTCTTACAGCCCTATAAGAGGTGAAAAGCATGAACAAACATGAATTGATAGATTTAATGACAGGCGTTAAATCTTCAAAAAAAACGTATTACACGGAACTTAAGAAAACCGTGGATCAGCTGAAGAAGAAGAATATGCAGCTTGAAATCATGAATGACATCACAAAAAATATGAATATGGAAATCGACATCCAAGAGATTCTCCGAAATGTTATTGAAAAACTTAAGCAGCTCATCACCTTCGACGACAGTCATTTTGTCATATTGTATGAGGAAGAACCTGCCCTGCTTCACATCTGCCCTAATGGTCACTGCGATCTTGAAATGGATCCCAAAAACCTGTTACACCCTTTTCAGGAATTCTCATCGGCCTTGAAAGAAAAGCAGCCGATTCAGGTGGAAGTTAACCAGTTACCGGACTTCCCAGAAAAGGATCGTCTATTATCCCTTGAGATCGAATCACTTCTATTAGTCCCTTTATACGGAAAAAGTAAAAAAATCGGAATTTGGACTTTCGGCAGGAAGAAAAAGAAAACATGGCAGGAAGATGAACTAGAATTTCTTGAGCAACTATCCAATCAGCTTGCGTTAACTTTGGAGAATGCCCAGCTTTATAAGGAAGTTCTACATTCCAAACAGGAGTGGGAGGATACATTCAAGGCAGTTGAAGATATGATCATCGTCTTCGATCACAAAGGAACGGTCTATCAATCCAATGATTCAGCCAGGGGCTTTTCCAACTTGGTTCCTTTAATTGAAAAATCGCAAAATCTGATTCAAGATACCTTTTCATTTAATAAGCCAGGGTTTCAGGAAATACTCCTTCCGCATGATACCATCTTGGAAATGCATGCTTACCCGATTCAGAATAAGGAGCATCAAGTATATGGGGTCATTGCTTATTATAAAAATGTCACCGAAAGAAGACAGATGGAAGTCCAGCTATTACATGCCGGTAAACTTGGGGCGATTGGTGAAATGGCAGCTGGGATTGCCCATGAGTTGAATAGCCCATTAACGGCCATTCTTGGTAACTCGCAACTTTTATTACGGAAAACCCCACAGGACAATCCGGATTATATACTATTGGACGACATTAAGATTTGCGGGGACCGATGCAGGCAAATCGTGAAAAGCCTGCTTACCTTTTCTAGGCAGGATGAGTATAGGTTCCACTATTACTCTATTAACGAGGCCATTCACCAGGTTCTGAACCTATTGAAGTTCCAACTTGGGAAGAAGCAAATCTCCCTCCATCTTAGCCTTCAGGAAGACCTTCCTTTCATAAAGGGCAGCCAGCCGCAGATCGAACAGATCATCATCAACTTGCTATTGAATGCCAAGGACGCATTGGATGAGTCTGCGCAAACGGAAAAATCGATTTCGATCGCTACCTATTCAGAAAACAAGTTCATGGTGGTTCAGGTGACTGATAACGGAATGGGGATTGAACAAGAACGCCTTCCCTTCATATTCCATCCCTTTCATACGACTAAAGACCGTGAAAAGGGAACAGGTTTGGGGCTGTCTGTAAGCCTTGGCATCGCCAAGGACCATGGCGGAAAGATCGACGTTTTGAGCACACCAGGACATGGAAGCACTTTTTTTCTGAGGCTTCCTATACAAGGAGAGGAAAGGGGATGATAAGGTGATTCATTTACTTGTGGTAGACGATGAGAAAGAGGTTGGGACTTTTCTATCCCGCCTTTTTACGATGAAAGGTTACCTCGTACAAGTTGCGAATAGCGGGAAGGAGTTTCATGAAATCGACTGGAATCAGCAGCGTTTTGATGTCGCAATGATAGATTTGAAGCTTCCGGATTGCGATGGACTTTCCCTCCTGCAGCATCTAAAACGACTTCAGCCGCGTTGCAAGGTACTGATCATGACCGGATACAGCACCGTCAAGACCGCTGTTGATGCCATGAAACTCGGCGCGAGTGATTACATGGAAAAACCCTTCGTGGATATTGAAGTACTGGAAAGGCAGATTGACAACCTATTGAATGAAAATGAAGCTTTGAACCAGCATTTCATCCATAAGCTTGCCGAGGATTCAGGACTCATTGTCGGTGAAAGTCCTTTAATGAAGAATTTGATTGAAACGGCCTTCAAGGTTGCCCAAAAATCCGTCAATGTATTAATCGAAGGAGAAACCGGAAGCGGGAAAGAAGTGCTTTCACGCTTCATCCACATAGCCAGCCCCCGAAACCATGAACCTTTTATCGGCATCAATTGCGGAGCGATCTCTGAATCCCTGCTTGAAAGCGAATTATTCGGTCATGAAAAGGGCGCTTTCACCGGAGCTACCCAGCTGCGAAAGGGTTTTTTCGAAATTGCTGGGAACGGGACGCTTTTCCTTGATGAAATTGCGGATGCTAGTCCGGCCATTCAAGTCAAATTGCTTCGGGTTTTGGAAACGCGGGAATTCATGCGGGTTGGCAGCAGCGTGACATTACGGACGAACGCCCGGTTAGTGGCGGCCTCCAATGAAAATCTGCAAAAGGCAGTGGACAAGAATAAATTTCGGGAAGACCTATTTTACCGACTGAACGTCGTGACTCTGGATATCCCGCCATTAAGGAGCCGAAAAGAGGATATTCCGTTGCTTGTCCGACACTTGGTTGAGAGAAATGGTCATGGAGATATCTCATTTTCCAATGAAGCCATTGAAAAATTACAGCAATACAACTGGCCAGGCAACATACGCGAACTATCTAATGTGGTCTTGCGCACGCTAACTCTTGCAGACAATAAGTCAGTAATAACCGCCAATGATATCTCACTATCCAACAGCCAGATCACAACTGACAAAAATGTGTCACCTGAGATACAGTCAACAGAAAACCTTCTTGAAGAGTGGCGAAAAAGGCTGGTGGCTGATTTTAATGAGAAGGATGAACTGATGCTTGAAGAAATCCTTACGGAAATCAAACAGCTTCAATCAACAATTGGAAAGGAGCTCGTCATGCAGGCACTGCAAAAAACCTACGGCAACCGGAATGAAGCTGCCAAACGCTTGCAAATATCCATAAGGAAATTGCGCTATATATTAAATGAGAAGAGCCAGACATAATAAAAAGGAGGATGCCCCGTTCCAGGGCTTCCTCCTCTGTTCCTATTCTAGCGTCAAAACGATGCGGCCGTTGATTTCTCCGTTTTCCATCATTGAAAACACGTCATTGATTTCATCAAGCTTTCTTGTTTCAATATTCGTTCTGACTTTACCCTCAGCCGCAAATTGAACAGCTTCCTGTAAATCTTTTCTCGTCCCGACGATGGACCCTTTTACAGTCACCCCATTTAACACTGTATCAAAAATCGGGATTGGAAGTTCATCATTCGGCAATCCGACTACGACAAGTGTGCCGCCTCTCTTGACTGAACTGTAAGCCTGTTCGAATGCTTTTTTCGTAACCGCCACAGAAATGGATGCCTGCACACCGCCAACCTTATCCTTAATGGCCTGTACAGGATCAGTCTTAAGCCCATTAACCGTGTAATCCGCCCCAAGTTCCGTTGCCAGATCAAGCTTATCATCTTGAATATCGACAGCAATGACATTAAAGCCCATCGCTTTTGCGTATTGCAGGGCAACATGTCCCAATCCGCCAATTCCATAAATCGCTACCCAATCGCCAGGTTTTGCTTCTGATACCTTAAGCGCCTTATAAGTCGTTACACCTGCACAGAAAATCGGTGATACCTCCGCAAAGTCAAGCCCTTCAGGAACCTTCACCACATACTTTGCTGATGCTTTACAATACTCCGCATACCCGCCGTCCACGGAATAGCCTGCATTCAATTGATCCAGGCAAAGCGTTTCCCTGCCGGTCAGACAATATTCACAATCGCCGCAGGCCGAATAAAGCCAAGGGATCCCAACACGGTCACCCACTTTCAAGGAAGTTACGCCTTCCGCCACCTTTTCTATAATGCCCACACCCTCATGTCCCGGGATAAGCGGAAGCTTGGGTTTTACCGGCCAATCACCATGTGCAGCATGTAAATCGGTATGACACACGCCACAGGCTTTAATTTTCACTAATATCTCACCATATTCCAATTCCGGAATCGGTACTTCCTTAATTTCAAGTTTTTGGTTAAACTCATTGACGACCGCCGCTTTCATTGTCTTGACCTGTTGTTTTGCATTTACAGTGCTTGCCCCTTGTTTTACATTCATGATTACTATTCCTCCCTTAATCTAGTGAATATTATTTCTCGTTACTACTTATACAAGATGCAAGTGCCATGCCACTGCAAAAAGGCCAAGACGACAGCATTCACAAAAAAAAGTGCCGAAAGATCGGCCCATTTGGACGAATTAACGGCTCAAGTTGGACGAAATCCGGTTTGTATATTGCAAGAAAAATGGTTCACCCTATAAATAGGAGGTGTCTAAACCATGGACCAATTTGAAGAAGCCTATGAGTCATATAAACAGCAGGGAACACCGCAAGCAAACCAAAGTGATTCAGCAGCAGGAAAAGAAGAAATCATCGCCGTAAGGAAAAATGAAGAGGACAATATTATCGCCATCAAAACGAACTCCGGCCGCGAACTCGACTACCCAACAGCCCTTGCGGAAGCCAAAGCTGGCAACCTGGCCAACGTTGACGTCTTTCATAAATATGGACGTGACATATTACGGAGTGAGCCCGATGGGATAAAAGAAAATAACCTGGATCAACTGCCGGAGTTTTGAATTTTTCGGGGAGACTGCCTGATACGGGCAGTTTTTTTCTATCTGGATGCGCAAAAAAAAGAACCAGCATGATTAGCCGGATCTTATTTTTCATAAGGATAGGATTCAGAGATTTCGAGCAGTCGGCCGCAGGACTCGACAACCTCGATAATTTCCATCCATGACATGTCCAGACCCAGTTCATTAGCATGGGAAATCTTATCCCGTAATTTTCGGATGGCATTCGCATCCTTCTTCCCTTTACTTTTCGAAGGAATTTGGAAGAAGTGCCTCAATTCTTTATCTTTATGTATAATATCGAATTTATCACTGATTTGCAGGCACTCTATTATATTGATATCCTCATTTTTATCGATTCTCCTTTTATATAATTCGGTTGCCTTTTCTAAACGGTCTTCGCTGATCATTGGATACCAGCTGCCATCGCCGAATCTATCAAGGATGATATCGCTCATCCTCATTTCCAATAAGGTAATATATCCAAATATCAGCATCCTGATCGGAGGCTTTTGGAGGTCGGCATGGGTAATCAACATTTTAATTGAATTATTCTCTAATACGAACACCCTTGTTTTATTCTTAAAAATATGGAGAAGCTGGATCAAAGGGGTGGAATTCGAAACCATTTCCCTTGGTGAGAAGTTTCTCATATATTCAGAAATACTTCCCTCACCTAGTTCTTGCCTTTCGATATATCCGATGATTTCCCCTTGATCTTGGACTGCCAATATATCAAAATTCTTTTTTTTCATTGCTTTCTGGATATCCAGCGCCAGATCGTTTTTATGGCAAAACTCAAGTTCCTGGGCAATGCTCTTAACCGTTATATTTTCTTCATAAAGAGTTTTAAGACTCAGATAGCTGCTATTGCTTTTTCTTTCGCTTCCATTTAACATCTTTCAACCTCCGATCAGGAACACTTTCTGCCCGTTTTCCGCTTTAATAATAGAAATGAATGCGGCCCCAAATAAAGTTCACTTTAGTGGACTCCATCCCATTCATCAAATGCCATCAACTGCATTTCCTGCCGCCGTTTCCACATTCCCCTTTTCTTCCCACCCCTTACAAACATCCACCCAATCCTTGGCACCTGAATATTCAAATAATTCAGCGAGCGTAAGTTCTATTGCAGAGTTTGAACTGCCGCAAGCCGGAAACAATGACTCGAAGCGCTTCATCGATACATCAAGAAAAACAGCTAAATCGTTTGCCAGGCCAAACGGGCAAACGCCTCCGATTGCATGGCCGGTCTGTGCAAGCACTTCATCAGGTGAAAGCATTCGTGCCTTGAAACCGAACGTCTGACGAAATTTCTTATTTTCCACTTTCGCGTCCCCTGCGGCAACAACCAAAATCGCGTGTTCACCTTCCCCTTTAAAGGAAAGGGTCTTGGCAATCCGCGCTGGGATAACACCGATGGTTTCCGCTGCCTCAATCACCGTGGCACTAGATGTTTCAAACTCCTTTACGTCGCCTTCCCGATTCCATTGTTTAAAATGGCTTTTGACACTTTCGATCGACATATCAATATTCACTCCTTTTTATGTACATATTGAAATAATATCATCCTTCATTGCAATAATTCAAAATTCAATTGTGCTGCTTCATCTGGATGGAAACCTATAAATTAAAACCATTCTTTACAAATTGACGAAACAAGCTTACATGGGCTACTATTAAACATCGGGTAAACGCCTGCACGTGGTTCGTAACCATCCCACGATAAAAAACTAGGGAGAGAGTAAAATGAATGTTCGTACACTCGTGATAAACGGGTTATTGGCTGCCTTGTATGTGGCGGTCTCATTGGTGTTTAAACCAATAGCTTTTGAGATGTTCCAATTCCGTGTACCGGAAATGTTGAATCATCTGATTGTATTCAATAAAAAGTATATCTACGGTATCGTTGGAGGAGTCTTCATATCGAATCTGCTCTTTTCGCCGATGGTGCCATATGATTTGATTTTTGGGGTGGGCCAATCCCTGCTCGCCTTATTGCTTGTCATTTATGTGTCTCGTTTCATAAAAGGCATTAAAGGACGTATGGTCGCTACGATTATCTTTTTCACGTTCACAATGTTTTTAATTGCAATTGAACTGAACCTTGCCTTTGGCTTGCCATTCTGGCTAAGCTGGATGACTACAGCTGTCGGTGAGTTCGTTGTCCTTTTGATTGGAGCGCCAATCATTTATGGAATGAACAAAAGAATTCAGTTTGAAAAGTGGCTTTAAAAGGAATCTCCGGGCCGTTAAGCCACTATAATGGAAAAGAGCTGTCTGCATGATGCGGCAGCTCTTTTTTTTCACCATTGAACTCGAAAATGATAAACTATTAGTAAGAATGGTGGTGGCCCTTTGAAAAAAGTCCTGACCATAATCGGTCTACTTGTAATCGCAATTTTTATATACTCTAATGCAGAACTGTTCACTTTGGTTTGGAAAAGTGATTTGGATTCTGTTATTGGCATATTGAAGGAAAATCTTTTGCTTACATTTATTGTGACATTCGTATTGATGTTTGTACAAAATTCTTTTACAATCATCCCCTTAATTTTGCTCCTAACCATCAACGTCACGATATTCGGATTCATATATGGCTATCTATGGAGTTGGTTTACAAGTGTTGTTGCCTCAGGATTCATTTTTTATGCAGCAAGAAACTGGTTTCAGGAGCTTCTTTTAAAGAAGATTGGTGAAAAGTGGCAAGAATCTGTAGTGGATCATGGCTTCATGTACGTGTTTACAGGCAGGATTTTCCCGCTTATCCCCACAAGCTTAATTAACTTGGCAGCCGGAGTCAGCACCGTCACTTTCAAAGACTTTTTATTGGCGACGGCACTTGGCAACCTTATATACTTTTTTTTCCTATCACTGATTCCCTATGGACTGCTATCTGTTGAAATGAACCAATATACGCTAGCTGCTCTTGCACTCCTCTTCTTACTATTCTTCATGATCTATAAGCGTGCAAAAAAGAAGAAGAAACTAACCCTCTTCAGAAAAAACAGGTGACCACATTGGCCCCTGTTTTTTTATTTAGAGATTCTGCATATATTTTTTTCCGATAGTTTGTTAAAATGTGTATGTATTTTTACCTTTGAAATGTCTTAAAAACAGGGAGAATCTCCATGTCCAAACGCTCCATCTTAGCAATATATATCCTATCCGGGATTCTTACATTAGTCGTTTTCGACTATTTTTTAACTACAAATATCCATAATAAAGAGGTCTTCATTCAACTCCAAAGGGCGGAAGGCATTGTTTTCCTTTTATCAATAGGCTTAATTCTATATCTTTATTTAGCTAAAAAGGAAGAATTCAAACGATTAAAAGAGGCGGAACAACGTCGGCGCACACTCATCAATTCAATGGTGGATTTCGTTAATTTCAAGGATGGGGATGGCCGATGGCTTGAATCCAATACCTTCGGGCTGCAATTATTTCAATTGGAGCATGTAGATTATAAGGGAAAAAGAGACAGTGAGCTCGCAGAATACACCGAATTTTATAAAGAATCGTTGATCTACTGTGAAATTTCCGATGAAGAAACGTGGGTAAAGGGGGAAATTACTAGGTGCGAGGAAATCATCCCTCTTCCCGATGGCAATCACAAGACCTTTGATACGATTAAAGTTCCCCTGTTCAATGAAGATGGTTCACGTAAAGGCTTAGTCGTCATTGGCAGGGATATATCTGAAAGAGTTGTCGCGGAGAATCAATTATTTGATAGCGAACAACGCTATAAATCATTGTTTGAGCACAACCCTTATCCGATGCTGATGCTTGATTTAAATGGAATGATCACGACCGTGAATCCAAGGTTTGAAACGGTAACAGGCTTTCAACAAGAAGAAATACATGGCGCTTCATTCATTAATTTGAATTTTTCAGCAGAAGACGCGGAATTGATCCGTACATCATGCCAATATGTCATGGAAAACCAAAAGGGGATCAAAAAAGGGAAAGATATAGAATTCCTGACGAAGTACGGGAAGTCCATCTTACTTTCTTGTACGTTTGTCCCGATGATGGTTGGCGAGGATTTAGTCGGAATCATTACTTATGCTAAAGAAGTCACTCAAATTCGAGAAACCGAAGCACGCTTAAGAAGAACCGAAAAATTATCGATAGTCGGCGAACTTGCCGCAAGTGTAGCCCACGAGGTACGAAATCCGCTGACTTCTTTAAAAGGTTTCGTCCAACTGCTTAAAAAGAGCGACCATCCCTTTGAACAATACTACACGATCATGTTAAGTGAATTGGACCGGATCAATCTTATTGTAAGCGAGTTACTCGTTCTGGCAAAACCACAGGAACTTCCATTCAGCAAACATCAAATCATCGACCTGATGAACGATGTCAAAACCTTGTTGAAACCAGAGGCGGACTCGTACCCAACCAAAATATCAATATCTGTCAAAAATGAAATACCGCTTCTATTATGTGAGGGAAACCAATTAAAACAAGTTTTCATAAACATGCTCAAGAATTCCATGGAGGCATCCGCCGACCACATTTGGATTGATTTTGAACGAATGAACAATAACCTTTCCATCACCATCAAAGATAACGGTAGCGGAATAGAAAAAAACCGCATAAAACATCTTGGAGAGCCTTTCTATTCTTCAAAAGAAAAAGGAACCGGATTAGGACTGACAGTCAGTTGCCGAATCATTGAGGCGCATCGGGGAAAGGTCCGGTTTAACAGTGAACTGAACCAAGGAACCGAGGTCCAAATCATTTTGCCCATATAAATATGAACTCTTCGAGGACAAGCCTGAACCTTGTCCTTTTTTTGCAGGATTCAAAACCATCCTATTTTATCAGAGAGGTGAAGAATTCCTTTATATTCCCAAAGAATGAAACCGTCTCAGCAGGTTGTTTCCCATTAGCCTGGCCTCCTGGATCATTGGATGTTTCGCTCTCCGTCATACCAGCTGTACTCGTTTGCGCTGCCTCAACTTCCACCTCTTTTGTTTTGACATCATCCACGGTTTCTTCCTCATCCATTTCAACATCCATGTCCTTTTCGAAAACAAGGACGTAAGTACGACGCTCCCCATCCTTTGAAACGGTAACGGAAATGGCCGTTTTCGCTTTATCCTTGATCTTCACTTTTGCACTGCTCGCACCGTCATATTCAATCGTTGCTCCGCTGGCATTTGTCGTTGCATTCAATTCGACTGAAGAAATATCATTATCGACCTCTATATGATAGGTATGCTCATTAGATTCAAAAGATTTGTTCCATACGCCGGATGATACCGTCAGACTGTTTAACACTGGTCCATTATTGCCTTCCTTGCCTAAAGAATCTGCGGACGTTACTTTCTCAACAGAATCCGTTTTCACTTTTTGTGCTGAAATACTTTCAATTTGCTGTGCATTCGTTACTTCACTGACACCACTGCTTGGCTTTTGATTATTGGAGGATTCCGCTGATGTTAAAGATGTTTTACTTCCCTTATCCGAGGATTCTGCTGATGATAAAGAAGATTTATTCCCCTTATCCGAGGAAGGTTGGGCTTTACTCGTTCCTGTTAAGGGGGTCTTTTGAACTTCATCCTCTTTTGGAGCAGCTTTCGATTCCGTTTCCTTTGCTGCGGCTGCAGCCCGTGTAATCGTGAGTGTATATATTTTTTCATCACCATTTTCCGCTGTAACGGTTATCTTCACCGTTTTCTTACCGACTGGAAGGGTAACCTTTACACCTGCACTGGTTGCATCCTTTCCATTTACCTTTACAATTGCCTTGCTGTCACTTAATGTTGGAGTTACCGTAACCGACTGGACTTCATTTTCAACTGAAGCATGATAAGCTGTCACCTTAGAATCGAATGTTAATGAGCCTTTTGATAATCCAATCGATGTTAAAAGGTTATCATCACTTTCATGTTTTTCGACCTTGAGAGTATAGGTAACGGTTTCATTTTCCCCATCGCTGACGGTGATTACAAACGTATTCATGCCAGTTTGAAGAGTTAAATCCTTCAATTTACCATCCGTCATTTTGACACCATTCACATATATGACTGCATTCTCGTTAGGGCTTGCTGCAAGCAAGGTAATCTTTTCCACATTCCCCACTGTTGAACTATAGTCGTGTACATCTTCTGTAAACTTTTGATCCAGTGCTATACCCTCTATCTCTAGCTTTGAAAGACTATTTACCGTTTGGGCCTCTTCCAAAATGACAGAAGTGCCTTCCGCAGCTTCTGTCGCTGGCGTATAAATGGATGTTCCCATCCCCACAAGGGAACCAACCAAGATCACCTTCACACTTGTTTCTTTTAATCCCTTCTTCATCAAAACCTATCCCTCCAAATTCCTTAAACATGATAGGCTCAGATTACTAAAGGAACCTTAATTATTTCTTAATGGACTTTATATCAAAAGGAGGATGCCTATTTGGTATAAACTTTATGCAAAGTGGAATTCCCACCACTTATTTATGGCTATACTGGAATGGAAGGCAAAACTAAAACTTATTGTTCTCATTTTATAGCGAACCTCTTAAACTGCCTTTAGATAACTAAATTATTTTCACTGTTTTTTCACATTTTCCTTTTATAATGGGCTTACATAATCGGATGAAAGGATGATGACACACCAAGATGAAAAAATATTTATGGCTGGTAGTCAGCCTATTCAGTTTGCTTTTATACCCGGCAATGGCTTCTGGGCATGCTACAGTAATCAGCTCTAATCCTAGCCCGAATGAAGCGATGGATACTCTTCCTGAAAAGATCACCATTCAATTCAGCGAGAATATACAACCAGCTTTTCATTCGCTTGAGGTATTCAGCCAAGATGGAGACAAAATTCAAACTCAAGACAGTACAATCTCTGAACAGAGTGAAAAAATACTGGAAGCTAAGTGGAAGGGTACGATCGATGAAGGGATTTACTATATTAAATGGAGAGTGGTTTCGAGTGATGGCCATCCTATTGAAGGAACTATCCCCTTTCAATTCGGAGATTCGGCAGGCCTATCAGATCAAAATAAATCCGAAGTGAATGAAAGTTTTCCGAATTCCATCAACGTTTTTCTGCAAAGTCTACAATACATATGCTTCGCTGCCCTTACCGGAATCCTTTTTTTCAGATTATCGCTAATGAAGGATTCCCGACTTTTTGAAGCCAGCAGAAGAACCCGTCTATACCTTTGGCTTTCATATGCTGGTTTAGCATTTTCCATCTTCTGCAGCCTGCCTTTAAGAGTTACGATCGATGCTGGCGTAGGTTGGACCGATGCATTTAATGTTAGTTATATAAAGGAAGTATTGAATGCTACAAACTTTGGGACGATCTGGATCTTGGAAATTCTAATATTGCTCCTTCTATTTTTAGTAATTTATTTCATGCTCGAGAACTCAATGAATAAATCACTACCTTTCATTTCATTCATCATAATTGCCAGCTTGATGATTTGTAAGGCATTCACCGGACATACAGCAGCCGTTCCTAATCAGGCTCTGGCCGTTTTGATAGATTTCCTTCATTTATTTTCCATGACTTTATGGCTCGGCGGCCTTATGGCCATATTGGTGATTTTGCCTGGGCTTGCAGATCGGCAGGCAGTCCAACAAGATAAGAAAACCTTTTACTGGTCGATCATTCAAAGGTTTTCCAAATGGGCATTTCTGTTTGTAATCATCCTGATTATTAGCGGAATATATAGCAGTTTACAGCATGTGCCAACTATCCATTCAATGTTTAACACAACATATGGCCAATTGTTACTAGCGAAAATCGGTCTCATGTTAATCATGATCGTTTTAGGCGGCTTTCATTTTCTCAGAGGGAAAAAGCAAACGAAAAAACTTGGTTATAGTGTGGGAATGGAGTTTGGTTTAGGAATCGTCATCCTTCTCGTTGCAGCTTTATTAACAAATGTCCAAACTGCCATGTCTTCTCCGGGCCCCATTGAAAAAACGTTACGGACTGATGAAAATAACGAGGTTACATTAATGGTGACGCCCAATGAAGTCGGGGATAACATGATTCAAGTAAATCTATCCAATGAAGGCAAGCCAATTGCTGAAATAGAGCAGCTTACGATCACGATGCAGCCATTGGATACGCCACGCGGTGAAATAAAGCTGCAAATGAAGGAGAAAAACACAGGGACATTTACATCAAAGTCTATATTAACCATGCCAGGAAAGTGGAATATCCATGTTCATGGATTGACTGAAAGCCTGGATTCAATCAATGCTGATTTTATAATTTTCATAGGGAATTCATAATAGGAGGGATTTATAAAAATGAAAAACATTTCAAAGCTACTTATTTTTACATTTGCTGCATTATTCATTTTTTCCGGTTCAGCATATGCTCACGTTTCGGTCAAGCCAAGTTCATCTGCACCTGAGGCGTGGGAAACTTATACAATTAAAGTACCCGTAGAAAAAGAAACTGCCACTACAAAGGTGACTTTAAAAGTACCTGAAGGGGTTACTTTTGAAAGCTATCAGCCTGTACCGGGATGGAAAGTAACGACAGAAGGTGACAAAGATGGGCATGTAAAAACGGTAACTTGGGCAGCAACTGACAAAGGAATAGCTGCTGGACAATTCCAGCAATTCTCTTTCGTAGCACAAAACCCTAAAGAAGAAACGAAAGTTGCCTGGGATGCATTTCAATATTACGAAGATGGTGAAATCGTTGAATGGAGCGGTGAAGAAGGCTCAGACCTACCGCATTCTGTAACGGAAATCACGGTTGCACCCAAGGCTGATGCTGAACCTGCGGACCATGGTCACGAAGATGAAGCTGACACTAATGATTCCACGACACCTGACAATTCAAAGGATGCAGCAACAACAGAAGGTGATGGCAACCAAACGCTGGTCATTACCCTGGCTGTCATATCATTAATTCTTTCCATTGTAGCCCTTTTTGCAGCTCTAAGGAAAAATAAAAAATAATCATTATGGAAGGTGCCCCAAAAATTTCCTGGGGCACCTTTTTTCTCTACTATTCCATGACCACCGATTTACTCGGTAACTTTAGATTTTCTGATTCTATCGTAATCTTAATCGATTTTTCAGCTCTTTGTTCCGTAATCGTTAAGTTAAGCAGTCCATTTCCCTGCGCTTTTTTGCTTATTCCCAGATCTTCCGTACTTTTCACCAGCTGTGCATATAATTCCGCTTCAGTTAAATTGCGCTCAAATTCTTTTTCAGCAATCACTTTCAAGAGAGCTGCCGCACCGCTTACATGAGGCGTAGCCATTGACGTTCCGCTCAACCTGGCATATTTATTTCCTGGATACGTAGAGAGAATATCAACCCCTGGCGCCACCAAGTCAATTTCATCATTTGTATTTGAAAAATCCGCTAAATTTCTGCTTAAATCCACAGCCCCCACTTCCACTACCTCGGGATATGCTCCTGGATAATCCAATTCATCCGTTTCATGACGCCCATCACCGCTATTTCCAGCTGCACAAACAACAAGGATATCGTTCTGAAGGGCCTTTTGAATGAGTTTGTGTTCAGTCTCATCGGGAGGTCCGCCAAGCGAAAGTGAAATAACCGAAACCTTTTCTTCATTTGGCCCCCGCCAATTGATGGCATACTCTAGAGCACCATTAATCCAATCAATGTCGCCTTGTCCTTGACCATTCAGGGCCTTTAACGCTAATATGCTTGCCTTCGGAGCAACTCCCACTACACCAGCATTATTGATGGCAGCAACAACCGTACCGCTAACATGTGTCCCATGTCCGTTATCATCTTGATAATCCCCGGTATTGGTAAAATCCTTCCCGCCAATGATTCTTTCCTTGAGGTCTGGATGTCCCTTGTCTATGCCTGTATCAATGACGGCAACTACCACGCCCTCACCATAACTGCTTTTTTCCCAAATTGCCGGTGCTTTCACAAGCTCGACACCCTCAGGAATCTTCTCTTTCACCGTTTCCATCACTTCAAGAACTTTGTAAGGTATTAATCTTTTTTCTCTTGTCATTTGATTACCCCTTCCTTCGTTCAATAAGTTAAACTGCCATCAGTGTAGGGATTTTCATCCCGTCTGGTTGCCGTCTACCGTTGAAAGAGATGAGATCAAAAAACTCTTCTCTCTTATATATACCAGATTTATGAAAATAAAAAAGAAGTTTTCGGAAAATTCCGTCTAAATAACTAGTTTTTATTTCTTTTTGTGTTATTATCTGGTACTCTTATTATAGAACAAATGTTCGTTTTATGCTACACTTTTTTCTCATTTTTTTCCCAAGCACGCACTTTTCCAATAAAAAAGAAGCGACTCCGAATCGAGTCAGCTTCCAAGATGTTAAGCTGCACCGCAGCATTTTTTGTATTTTTTCCCGCTTCCGCAAGGACAAGGCTCATTTCTGCCAATGACCGGTTCTGCATGAACATGCGGCATTTTAGCTGCCTTTGCACTTTCCGTGATAATTTGCGTGCCTTTTTCCTTCATTTGCTGATACCGCTGTTTAAATAACTCCATTACATCTTTACTGTACTTCAGCGTATCTTCCGCGATATCCATCGCCTTTTGCTTCGAAATATTATAATCCTCCAGGACGAATTGATTATCCCCGAAAGAAACCCTCACTCCAAAATGCTGTCCCGCCTGTTTATTGCCTTTAAGCTCCTCAACGAATTCAAGGTATACTTCCTGGCAATCACAAGTCTGATGCATGCAATAATAATCATATATCCAATACGATTTATCTTCGTATTTACTTTTTAAAGCAATGCCATCCTCAACGCCAAATACATCCAAATATTTTATCGCTTTTCCATCGAGTATCTCAAATGGATCAATCGTTCTCATCTATAGACACATCCTAATTCATCAAAATTTATTCTTCCTTTGTATTGTACAACCTAATTCACCAATCGTCACTTGAAACGAAGCCTGACAAAGTCAAATCCCTTTCAGTAAAAGTATAATTAAAGAAGCCAATAAAAAAAGCTGCATCAGTGTCTATAAACTGATGCAGCCACTAATCCTCATCCGATCCATGTGGTCAATTCGTCAATCGGTGTTTTCTTAGCAGGTTTCGGCTCCATGTCAGGATAACCCAAGTATATGAAAGCCAATACCTCTCCCTTAGAGGATAAATTGAAAAATTCACGGACTTTGTCATGATAAGTTATTTTCCCCGTTCTCCATACTGCTCCCAAACCTAGAGAATGTGCTGCAAGAAGCATATTTTGGATGGCACTGTTCACAGCCGCATATTCTTCTGCGACGAGGACATTATTCTTATCACTAGGCTCCATGCCCACTGCGATGATGACTGGAGCCCTTAATGGATTCTTTTTTTGCCTTTCGAGCTTGCTGATTAAACTTTCAGGGGTATCATCAGCATTTTCGATTCTTGTTATTTCTTCGAATACCTGCCCAAGTTTATTTCTTCCTTCCCCTGTCAAAACAAAAAAACGCCAAGGCTCCGTCCGATGATGATTAGGTGCATATGTTCCGGCTTCAATGATTTGCTCGATCATTTCTTTAGGAACCGGATCTTGCTTAACGATTCCAATGCTTCTTCTCGTTTTTATAGCCTCGATAGTCTCCATGTTATCTCCCCTTATCCCTTTATCTCTAATAGTTTCTGTTTCAGTTCATTTTCCATTGACGCCAATTCCTGTTCAGCTTGACGGCGTTTATGCCTGCCTTCTTCTTGAATCCGCATGGTCTCCTCAAGCGTGGATATCAAGTTAGCTTGAGTTTTCTTTAATGTTTCAATATCGACAAGTCCGCGCTCATTTTCTTTTGCGGTTTCAATGGTATTCGTTTTCAGCATCTCGGAGTTCTTCAATAACAAGTCATTTGTAGTCTTGGAAACCTGTTTTTGGGCTTCTACAGCATGCCTTTGCCTGATTAGGGTCAGTGCAATCGCAACCTGGTTTTTCCAAAGTGGGATGGCTGTCATGATCGAAGATTGGATTTTTTCGACTAGTGCCTGATTCGTGTTTTGGATCAGCCTGATTTGCGGTGCGCTTTGAATCGTGATTTCACGGCTCAACTTCAAATCATGAAGCCTTTTATCCAACCGTTCAGCAAATTGCAGCATATCATTTACTTCTTGAAACTTCATTTGATCATTACTTGATTCAGCGGACTTCCTTAGCTCCGGAATCGTTTTCTCATGGATTTCTTCGAGTTTGATTTCCCCAGCTGCAATATAGACATTCAATGCCTGGAAATATTCCTTATTCGTTTCATATAGCTTTTCGAGAATTACGATATCCGATAACAGGATATTCTTGCTCCGATCGAGTTTTACGCTGATTCGGTCAATTTGGGCACCGGTTTTTTGATACTTGGATAGCACCTCCTGTACAGATCCCGAGAGCTTCCCGAACATACGCGCAAAAAATGAGGGCTTATCCGGTTTTAACTCATCCGGGCTGAGCTCGTTTAACTTTTTCATTAAATCATTGATAATGCTACCCACTTCACCCACATCTTTTTTCTGGACATGCTCAAGCATGGAATTAGAAAAGGTCAGGAGCTTTGATTGGGCGGGTGTACCATAGGATATCATTGCCTGATGATTCGTTGGGTCGATTTGTTCAGCAAGCTGATAAGCTTTGGCCCTGTTCTCTTCAGGAATGACATCAATCAGTTTAACCGGTTTCGCTTCCTGGGAAGTTACTTTCTCAAGCTCCTGCACCCCATCAAATGGATTGGCTAAAAGGTCATCGATCAAACTGGCGTTATTCGTTTTATTCAACAGGTTTGGATCATTGTTATTCATTTTAACCTCCTGCTTTCATCAATTACTTGTGACTCTTTTCTAGTTTTAATGGATTGCTTAGCAACATCCAATTCGAAGTTAAGGTCATCGATATCATTGGCAATCACTTTATATAAATCCTTTTCTATCGTATTAGTAAGTTCCTTTAAAGTTTTACGAGTCTCCGTTAAGGAAAGTTCAAGTTCCCTATTCTTTTTTGGCTGCTGTGCTAGAAAAACATATTTCTCCGCAAGCTCCATGGCAGAATCCAGATGCGAGTAATAAAACTGTTCCGCTTGATAAAACCGCTTCGGTTCTTTTTTTGTCAGACTGTATATTTTCCTGATCATTTTAATCATCTCTTTCCTCTGTTTAAAAGAAGAGATATGCCTGACCGAGATTAGTGCTTTTTGCACCCTCCATATCTTCGGTTTTGCTTCAATTAAGTTTTTCTTTATATATTGATATTCTTTTCTCGTCAATTCATGTTTTTTGAGGTATCTTGATGAAAAATATACGGAACTCAGCCAGTATGCAAGTACCCCTCCTGCTAAAGATATGACAACGGACAGGGCAAACGGTTGATTCAATACGAAATAGCTAATCATCCAAACCGGCAAAACCATTGGAAATGCAATCAATATTGGAACAAAATCAGCAACAAATCGATTCATTATCATTACACTCCTGACTTACACTCTTTTCTTTATATACGAATTATCCTTGGAATTGGTTTCAAGATGAAAAAAAGAATTTCTCTACCCTAAACGATATATGAACCGGATGGTTTCTGCAAATTTATTGAAATTTTTTCTGTGAATTCCCTCTTCTTCTCATTCATATGGGCTAACGCCTAGTCACTTCACCGGAACTGACATAAGTTATAGGGTATCCATCCTGATTTTAAAAAGGAGAGTTGACCATGAATTCATACGGATTTTATCCTTATCCACAACAAAATGGAAATCATCAGTACTTTGAACCAAATTTTAACCCATACTTCCAACAGCCTGAAAGATTTGATTATATTCCACAGCAAGATTGGAACTTTCAGCAGGTACAAGAAAATCCATATAGCCAGGTGCCAGACCAATTCGATATTGAAAGGCAGCCTCAACAACTTGAAAGAAGAATCCGGGAACTTGAGCGTCAAAACGAGCGTCAAACGAGGGAACTCAATCGGCAGAACCAAGAAATCACGCGGATAAATCGTGAAGTGAACCGCATTAACCAGGAAATCACCAGGCTAAGTCAAGCGGACCAGCGACATACGAATAGGTTAAACAGACTGAATCAAAGACTTCGGGCCGTGGAAAGAAACCTTAACATCCCCTTCACCGCAACAGATGATGGTTTTTAATGAAGGAAATAGCAGGAGCTCATTGTGAGCTCCCGCTTTTTGCTTTGAGATTTAATCAAACGATTGATTAATCTTTAAAGGTTCAACAAACCCTTGTCCAGAGTTACATAGCTTTACGATTTTCACTATTTGTCATATACACAATTGTTTTCGCCGCCTTAAATATGAATCCTGCTACTTGCTTTAAAAAAGTAGTTACACAATACTGATCTGCAGAATAAAAAATAGGAATCTGCCATATTCCCGCGGAATTCATCAAGTTATTTATAAGAAAACGGATGTTTTTACATACTTTGTTGCTATTTACCAAGTAGTGAAGTGTGGTTGATTTCCCCTCCAGATGCTCGCTTTCCGCTGCAATCAACCTTAGATAGTTTCGTTTTAAAAACAACAACCTTTACGAAAAGAGCCAAGAAAATAAAAGAGCAGGAGTCATATTTACACTCCTGCTCTTTCTAATTTACAACATGATCCGTTTCAACTTTTCGTTTCTAGATTCCTGTTCCTCCTGGGTAGACAAGTCATACTTCTTCAATAGATGAAAAAGTTCATTCAATGTTTCTTGCAAATTCCCTTTTTCAAGATATCGATCTAATGTTTGACTCAATAGTGTTGGTAAAAATGCCTTTTGGCTCTCAAATTTTAGCCTGACATCTTGCTGCGAATGATTAAGATTGCATACACCCATTTAAAAATTCACCTCTTACTTGATTTTACCATTGTATTATAGACATTATCTTGTCAATTCTTCATCCTGCTTATAGTATTCCTCTACCTTGATGAATTCCGGCGAGGTATGTGTGGCCATGATGCCATGATAACTGATATCCAACCCAAGTTCTTCTTCTTCTTCAGTCGATCTTATCGGCAGCCAAACATTTATAACTTTAAAAACAAGCCAAGTAACTGAAAAGCCCCAGATGCATAACACCACTAATCCTAATATTTGAACTCCGAGCAAATGCCATCCTCCGCCGGCAAACAATCCGTTTTCAGTGTAGAAAAGCCCTACCGCTAGCGTACCCCACATTCCTGATGCCGCATGAACAGGAAAGGCACCGACCGGATCATCGATTTTCCGGGCTTCCAACCAATTTGTTGCAGCTAACATCAACATTCCAGAAACTGCTCCAATCAGCAACGCCGCCAGATCACTAACGAATGCACATCCAGCCGTAATCCCGACAAGACCAGCAAGTGAGCCATTGATGACGGAAGGTGCATCCGAGCGTCCATATCTAAACAGTGTATAAAGCAGGGTAACCGCTCCCCCTGATGCAGCTGAGAGCATCGTGACAATGGCAATATGTCCAATTCGGACATCTGTAGCTTGCAAGGTGCTTCCTGCATTAAATCCAAACCAGCCAAACCATAAAAGGAATGCCCCGACAGATGCCAAGGGGAGATTACTCGGCAGCGAAATGGAGCTGGTCCCCCTTGAAGTGAATTTACCTGCTCTCGGCCCGATAACAATGGCAGCCGCAAGTGCTGAAAAACCGCCTAGTGCATGAATGACAGCAGACCCTGCGAAGTCCTGCATGCCCATCCTACTTAACCATCCGCCACCCCATACCCAGTGACCGGCAATCGGATAGATGAATGCTGTCATCATTACGACAAAAATAAGATACGCCCGAAAATTGATCCTTTCCGCAACTGCTCCCGAAACGATGGAAATGACGGCGATGACGAATGCCCCTTGAAATAACCAATATGCATCCATGGAAATCGTAAGGTCGATGTGCGACAAATCACCTTTCAGCAGAAAGCCACTTGCCCCGATGATTCCAAATACATCCTTTCCATACATTAAGCCAAAACCAACGACGAAATAGCAAAGCGTTCCGATCGTAATATCGGCAAAAACCTTCATGATGATGTTCACATTATTTTTCGTACGGACGAACCCTGCCTCCAATAAGGCAAACCCGCCCTCCATCAATAGTATCATGGCTGCTGTAAGAACCACCCAAATCGTATCCAGGCCAGCGTTTAACGTTTCTAGAGTCATCTCGGCGTTCCCTCCGCTTTCTGCCAGGCCATTATTTCTTTAATGATGTCTGATGGCAAATTCATTTCCCTTTTTTCCGGTTCAGCCTCAAGTAAACCGATCACCTCATTTAATAAAGCGACCCGCTGTTTTATTTTCTCGATTTGTTTATATCTATCTTTCACATTAACCAAATGTTCAACCGCCTGGTGATGACTTGGGGCACGCCCTGTAAAAAAACGTTTAAATGGTGACAGTGATTGATACCAAGCTTCCTCAGCTCGTCGTTTTTGCTCATATTTATGAATTTTACCTTTGATCGATTCAATTTCCGACTCCTGTTTGCTTTTGTGGAATAGCAGTCCTTTCATCACTTCTTCAGATGAAATTTCAATAACAACCCTACTATATAAATCGTCCATAATATAAATGTCATATCACCTCACGTAATAACGTTATGTTTTCTACAATTATATTTAAAATTCTGAATACGGTCAATGATTAAACAATAAAAACGAGTCGCACAACGAAAAAGGAGGATTAAAACAATGAATTCTGCCTGTTTCCATTCCATTAATCAAACGTTTGATTAATGGAAGAAGCTAAGTGATTTCAATCATGGATATATTTAGAAGGTATGGATATTCATTTTTTCCTCACTCTAATAAGGCAGTTAAAAACTAGGGGGGTTCATATATGACAGTTATAAACGATGTCAAAACAACTATAGCAGGGTTAAAAAGCGCTCAAGCGAGCTTTGAAACTTTCGCCCTTTCAACAGATAATGAGCAAGCCAAACAATTGTACCAACAAGCTGCCCAACAAACACAAACGATTGTCGACAGCATCACTCCTCGCATAGAAGAGATTCAAAACGAGGAACCTCAATATAAACAATGATCATCCATATAAAAAAGGTTGGTTAAAGCAACCAGCCTTTTTTATATCTTTCCATAACCAAGAACAAAATCTTTAAGCCAATCACAAACTACCAAAGGGTTACATACCTGACTTGAACTGCGGATGAAAGAGCTGTAATTCTTAAATTATGATCGACTACAACTTCAGAATCATCGTAGAAGATCGTTTTGAGAATTACGATTGTCCTGGACTTCAGAAAGACTTTTAACGCCGAATGATGTGATACAAGGATGTTAAATGATAAAAAGTGAAAGCTGACTGCTTTATCTCCGGATTTTGTTTGACCGAATTGGCCGCTTTGTTACTTTCAGGTTGCGGTGATACTGCAGCCATTGAACTCCGGGCCAAAGGTTTCGTGGCTGTACTATATTCAAATTGGCTGAAGGATTTTTATGTTATTCCTTTGTTTAATTTTACTGACAATACTCATACAATGGGGTGGTTTAATAATGCTTACGGGGCATCGCACATGGGTGTTTGATCAAAAGCCTGTCATCGTCTCCACTGGAACCGTTGGCGGTCCATTTGAAGCAGACGGTTTGCTTGCGGATGATTTCGATCTTCTCCATTCCGATTTATGGATTAATCAAGATACCTATGAAAAAGCACATAAAGTCTTATTGGAGGAAGCGAGTACAAAAGCAATCGAGAAGGCGGGTCTTCAAAAGGAACAGATACAATTTTTCCTTGGAGGCGACCTAATCAATCAAATAACCCCTACCAGTTTTGCCTGCCGAACACTTGGAACACCTTATCTCGGCTTATTTGGCGCCTGCTCCACCTCCATGGAGGGACTGGCTCTTGGTGCATACCTTGTCAACACCAAAGGGGCAGAGTACTTATTGACAGGAGCATCAAGCCATAACGCTGCAGTGGAAAAGCAATTTCGCTATCCAACGGAATACGGAGGGCAAAAACCTCCGACAGCCCAATGGACCGTTACGGGGGCAGGAGTGGCTTTATTAAGCAGTGCCGGGGAAGGCCCAAGGGTCACTTCAGCTACGATAGGCCGTGTCATCGACATGGGATTGACCGATCCTTTCAATATGGGAGGTGCCATGGCTCCGGCCGCTGTAGATACGATTGAAGCACATCTCAGAGAAAGAAACCTCGCCCCATCCTATTATGATTTGATAGTGACTGGGGATTTAGGAAAGATTGGACATGAAGTTTCTTTGGCAATATTTAAAAAACATGGCACGCCGATTAAAGAAGAGCAATATAAAGATTGCGGTTTAATGATATACAGGGATGGTCAACCGGTCCTGGCCGGGGCAAGTGGCCCTGGATGTTCCGCAACCGTCGTTTATGGTCATTTATTAAATCGCATGAAAAAAGGGGAAATTAAACGATTGCTCGTCGTGGCTACCGGTGCCTTGCTATCTCCCCTATCCTTTCAACAAAGTGAGACGATTCCATGCATCGCCCATGCCGTATCGATTGAATATGACGGAGAAGCACAAAACTAAGGGTTGATATTTGAACAGACACCTGTAGCGTTAGCGATGTGAAAAAAAATCGATTGATCGGTTGTTGCCACTGGCATGCTGGAAGCAACCAGTGCCTGGATAACAGCTGCTCATGGTTCCGAGTCATTATTATACACCTAAAAAGATAAGGAGGTTGCTGCATGACGATAGCTTCCAATGTCAAACAATGTGTCTCCAGCCTAAAAGGAATTGAAGCAGGCTTATCCAGCTTAGCACTCAGGACTCAAGATGATGAATCTAAACGGATTTTGCACGAAACGATGCTGGTGGTTAATGAAGTTAGGAAGGATGTACAGAAGCGCGTGGGCGAGTTAGAACGGGAAGAACCACAATATAAAGGTTTTTAATGATCAAGCAGGAGGTGTTTGGTAATGCCGGGTTGGTTAGAAATTGTTTTGCGTTCATTTTTCTTTTTAATTGTTCTTTTTGTAATCACTAAAGTGTTAGGAAAAAAACAATTGTCCCAGCTCTCCTTTTTTGAATATGTAACGGGCATAACCATCGGTAATGTTGGGGCAGAATTAGCTACAAAAGTGGAGGGCAATATTATACATGGCGTCCTGTCCATCCTTGTTTTTGCCATAGCACCTTTCATTGCAGGATTAATATCCTTAAAAAGTAAAACATTCCGTGATCTTGTGGAAGGAAAAGCATCGGTTTTCATCAAAGATGGGAAAGTCATGGAAGATAATTTAAAAAAAGAGAAATATACCATCGATGAATTGCTGGGATTGCTCCGAAAAAAGGATGTCTTTGATATTTCCGAAGTTGAGTTTGCCTTATTGGAAGCCAATGGGGATTTTTCCGTAATGTTAAAGAAGCAAAATCAACCTGTAACACCTAAGGACCTTAACATGCCAGTGGCTGCAGTAAAGGAGCCACAAACCATCATCATGGATGGCCGTATACTTGATGAACCACTTTCCACGATTGGTCTGAACCGAAATTGGCTTCTTACTGAACTGGATAAGTTGGGGGTAATCCTCGATAATGTTTTTCTTGGTCAAGCCAATTCTAATGGAGAATTAACTGTGGACCTTTTTGATGATAAACTTAAAGTTCCTTCTCCTCAAGAAAAACCTCTTTTGCTCGCGACCTTGAAGAAATGCCAAGCGGACTTGGAGTTATTTGCACTTGGAACTGAATCAAAAGAAGCTAAAGAGATGTTTAGCAAAAATAGCGAGAAGCTGCAAAAGGCGATAGATAACGTAATCCATATCTTAAGGAACTGATTATATATTCATTCCCTCACTTTCATAAGCGATGTGACCAGCCCAATGATCACGATCGTCACACATGAAAAAAGAAAAATTTCGATACCTAAGGTGAATGCTGCAGCTGAAATGATTAATGTATCTATGACAATAATCGCCAAAGCAATATCCATGGAGGTGGATTTTGAGATGATTTTGGCTAGCATATCCGTCCCCCCGCTGCTTGTCTCATATCGAAGCATGAGTCCTATGCCCATCCCTATGATGACACCGCCAATCAAGGAGCTTGCCAGTATTGAAATGGAAAAAACCTTTTTCAATGGATTAAGCCAATCCATAAAAAGGGATGTCAAAAGCAATCCGTGAACGCTGCTATAGAAAAAAGGGCGTTCATAATACCAGGCATATAAAAATATAGGAATGCTAAGAACCAACATGGATAGTCCCGTTTGAAAACTAAAGAAATAATGAAGGATGAGTGCAATCCCAATTACGCCGCCATCTATTAAATGATGAGGAACCAAAAATCCATTTATTCCAATGCCCACCAAAAAGCTACCAACAATGACAGCCACCGCTTTTTGAAAATTAATAAAATCACCTTGCCTCCCAATCCATATATTTCTTAATATATGTCCAAGTCAGAGCGTCAAGAATAATCATTCAAAAAAAAATCCCCCTCCCTTTTCTTCAATTTAACTACGTGAAAAAGGTCCCGGTCATTTAGACCGGGACCAACAGTTTGTTGACAAAGAGGTTCGGGAACCTATCTTTCTTCAAATATTCTCCCGAAACAACCTGACCCAAAGCAGCCCTGCAACTCCTTTAGGCATGGTCTCCTTTCTAACTGTTGTAACTAAGTTATTTGGAGAGATTCCTGCGGGAAAAGCGCACCTAGTGAAAAACCTCCCTCAGGCGCATGCCGAGGGACGACCGCCCGCAGAGAGCGAGTGTGTGGATCGGAAGTCAATATTGTACAAACATAAAAAATGCGGGCCCAGTCAATTAGACCGGGCCCGCATTCAATCATTTCAACTCTAATAACACTACATTTTCAACATGTGTAGTCATTGGGAACATATCGACAGGCTGGATATCAACTGCTTTATATCCGCCTTCTTCCAAGATATGAAGATCACGCGCTAGAGTGCCTGGGTTGCATGATACGTATACGACTTTATTAGGCTTCATCTCGATGATCGTATTCAGAAGGGATTCTTCACAACCTTTGCGTGGCGGATCCACCACGATGACATCAGCAGTATTGCCCTTTTGATACCATTCAGCAATAACGTTACCTGCATCGCCGACCATGAATTCTGCATTTGAGATTTCATTCAATTCAGCGTTACGCCGTGCGTCTTCGATCGCTTCTTCGACCACTTCGACACCAATTACTTTTTTCGCTTTTTTAGCTAAAAATAAAGAGATGGTCCCAATGCCGCAATAGGCATCTATCACCGTTTCTTCACCAGTCAGCCCTGCATAGTCAAGAGCTTTATCATAAAGGACTTTCGTTTGATCTGGATTGATTTGGTAGAAAGATTTTGCTGATATCGCAAATTTCACATCACCGATCATATCATGGATTACTTCGTCGCCCCATAGCACAGTCATTTTATCGCCTAAGATAACATTCGTTTTCTTGGAATTCACGTTTTGAACGATGGATTTAACTTGTGGAAGACGTTCAACGATTTCCTTCACGATGGTTTCGATGAAAGGGATACTTTTCGTTCTAGTAACAAGAACAATCATTAATTCCCCTGTTTGCTTGCCATAACGGGCCATGATGTGCCGCAATACACCTTTATGTGCCTCTTCATTGTAAGCGGGGATACCAAGTTTACTGAAAATCTCTTTAACGACTTGAACGGCTTCATTAATCACTTCATTTTGGATAATGCTTTCTTTCGTTTCAACGATTTCATGTGTCCGCGGTTTGAAGAACCCTGCTATTAGCTTGCCATCCTTTTCACCAACAGGCACTTGCGCTTTATTGCGATAATGGGTTGGATTCTCCATCCCGATGATCGGATGAACCTTCACATCCTCAAGTTTCCCAATGCGTGTCATCACTTCACGTACTTGCTTTTCCTTGAATTCCAACTGCCCTTCATAGCTCATATGCTGCAGCTGACAACCACCGTACTTATGGTAGTCTTCAGTCGTGACCTCAACCCGGTATGGACTGTTTTCGATAATCTCCATCAAGCGTCCGAAGCCATAACCCTTATTAGCCTTCATCACTTTGATTTTTGCTTTTTCACCTGGAAGGGCGCCCTGAACAAAGATCGGGTAGCCATCGACTTTAGCGACGCCAGCTCCTTCATGTGTTAAATCTTCAAATAAAACCTCTACTATATCATTTTTAGCAACTGGTGCTGTTTTTTTCATATCATCTTCTCTTTTCTTTTTTATGCTAGCCTGTATTTTACCACAATAGGGGCCTTGCCACAAAACCACTCACCAATTTACCCTGGTTTTCATAAAAATATAGTGGAAGGAATTACGGATTTTTCATAGTTCCATGAATAAAAGTTCAATAAAAAAAGAAAAATAAGGAAAAACAAAAGAGGTGAGGAAATGGGTTTATTTAACTCTATATCGGCCTGGAATGCTACAAGGATAGAAAAACATCGAGCGAGTATGGAGGAAAAAGGCCTCTGTCCGGATTGTTACGGACGTGGATACAGCTCCTTCGTACCTACGGAATATCATTTTTCCGATATACACGACTGTCCCGGCTGTAATGGCACCGGAGCTTACGCTGATTGGGCAGCCATGAATGGGCAGCAAATGTAATCGCATACAATGCCAAACTTCAAAGAACTAAAAAGGACCCCCTGTTAAACAGGAGGTTCTTCTATTTCCTTTACCATATAGCGAAATTCATGGCCGCTAATCGAAATGGTTTTCATTTCTATATATCCTAATCTGCCATAGAGACGATTCGCCGCTACATTTTCATTTTCAACGACTAAAGAAATTCTTGGATACCCCTTATTTTTAGCGTATTCCTCCACATATTGAATCAGTGCACTGCCAATTCCTCTTCCTTGAAAATTCGGGTCGACGGACACGGTATCCAAATAAAAGTCTCTCATTTCCGCTTCCTTATCGAGCGTAACGCTTGGGTCTTTCATTTTGAGCCTTAATTGTTTCACTATCGGTTCATCCAAGCTCTCGGCATCCTTGCCATGGTAAGCAATGATCAATCCAGATACTTGTCCATCATGTTCACTGACAAGCGTATTTTCATAGCTGACCCGATTCCCACTTTTCCTGAACAAGTCGGCAAGAACGGAAAGTATTCTTTCTTCTTCCGTTTCCCCTGTCAAAACCTCTGCAATTTCCTTAATCGCTAACCGGGTCAATATGGCTGCCTTGTCCGCATCCTCCGGTGTCGCTTTCCTGATATACATGTTGCAATTCTCCTTGCTTCATTAAACTGAAAAGGCCACCAGATTCAGTGGCCTTTTCACCTTATTTATTTGCCGGATCATCCGGCAGTAGTCCTTGCGGAATGAATACATCAAAATGGCGGTACTGATTGACGAATTCAGCTGGGGCCATCCCGCCAAATTCCCCATCCAAATTAAGCATCATATCCTTTTTGGCCTGTACTTTAATTCGATTGGCTTTTTCATAAATGACATTTTTATCATGGATATGCTCACCGCGCATTGCCAATGTTGCGACACGGACAATATCAGCCAGGTTTGCCTTTTTTAAAATAAGCAACGTGAACATACCATCATTCAAAGAGGCGTCAGGGGCCAGTTTCTCGAAGCCCCCGACCGAATTCGTGTTAGCCACCAAGAAAAGCATGATCTCCCCTTCAAAAAGCTTTCCATCATATTCAATAGAAACTTCCGTCGGCTTAATTGAAGGAAGCATTTCAATTCCTTTAATATAGTACGCTAGCTGACCGAGCATCGTTTTCAGCTTGATCGGCACGTCGTAGGTCAATTCTGTCAATCTGCCCCCGCCAGCAATATTGATAAAATACTTATCGTTCATTTTCCCGATATCGATCGGCATCGTATGCCCGCCGGCAATAATTTCGGCTGCCCCTTCGATCGACTTCGGTAAATGCAGCGCCCGGGCGAAATCATTGGTCGTTCCCGTCGGGATGATTCCTAGTTTCGGACGTTTCTCTGCAGTGGCCAGTCCATTAACAACCTCATAAATCGTACCGTCGCCCCCTGCTGCAATAACTACCTCATAGCCGCGTTCAATCGCTATCTTTGCCGCTTTCGTCGCATCCCCAGCACCAGTCGTCGCATGTGCAGAAGCTTCATAACCAGCTTCTTCAAGCTTCGCTAGCACACCTGGCAGGCTCTTCTTAATGGCTTCCCGGCCCGAAGTCGGGTTGTAAATCAACCTTGCTCTTTTCATTTCCCATCATCCTTATACATATTGATTCCATAATTTACATCTTAATCCTTCATTACATGAAAAGCAATATTCGAAAAAAAGAGGACCGTATTTCGGTCCATATCTTTTACATTTTACTAGAAATCTTATCAGGGAAAATTATAATGCTTTTTACAATTTTATTCTAGTAAATGATTTCAATCATGGATATTGAACGTTCACGTTAAATGTATCGGTAACCGTTAAAGTATGTTTCCCATCACCATTATTGAATATCCCATTCTTTTTTACAATGCCTTCATCACTTGTTCCTTTTTTCACTTCAGTCATCTTCCAGCCACTCTCGGGGCCTTCAAGTTCCTCGACCCCTCTAGCATCTATCTTGATATCACTATTATCCTGAAGGACTATACTTAGATTTCCGCTGTCCTTCACACTCCAGTCATTCAAGAGCTTTCTAGGCTTCAAGACAAGATCGGTACTTTGACCGTCTATCTCCACTGCCAACTCAGCAGGGATTATAAGGGTTGCCTTAAGATTCCTTGTACCACTGTCCAAAAGTCCATTTTGACTCGGTAAATCCTTGAAGCTAATATAAAGAGTATCACCATTTCTTTCAACAAGTAAATAATCTTCCGCATTGTTCAACAATGAATCATCATCTTCCATTACCCGCTCACCATATGTTCCAAAAACGGAAACTTCTTCGTCCTTACCACTTTCAATTGTCAATGGGTATGAACCAGTGTCCAGGACAACTCTCTGTATGCCCTTTCCTGCCTTTTGATTGAAACCAGGCAAATTGACCGTTTTCTCTTCACTATTAACGGCAGCCCTAACTTGATCCAACAATCCGCTGGATGTAAGCAGAATTAAAACTATTCCCGTCGTTCCAAGCAATCCAACGAAAAGAATGCTAAGAATATCATACTTTACAAAAGAACTTTCTTTTCTGGAAAAATAAATATAGAAGAGAATCTCTGTACCCAAGATCATGAACAGCAACGGCCACCATGATAGCAGAATCGTCGTCAAATTCATATCCGAAATTTGGGAAACGAGTAAAACAAAACCCAAACCAACCAGGGAGATCCCCATTGAAATCGTTCCGACTCTCCATGTTCTCATTTTGTCTCCTCCTTGACGCTCCCTTTTTTACTTCCCGACAGCAATTTGATTCCTCCGCCTATTAGAAGGATGCATACAAGGCCTTTTTGAAAATAATCCCTAAACCAATATTCCAAGTTGCTTCCAATCCATTCATCTAAATGGGGAGCGATGGCCGGGACGATCATATTACTAGCCAAGAAATAGATTCCAATTCCCACCAGACCCAATCCTAACCATTTTTGATGATTGACCATTCCCGAAATGATGGGCGTATCTTCTACTGGACCCTCTTCCATTTTCGAAGCTTTTTGCAATCCATCAAAAAAACTATAAAACCAGATAATCGGAATAAGGAAGAAGAAGAAACCCAACCGGAGTAAATCCAGTATGTAAATGGCGAATAAAAAGCCGGCCATCAATTGTATCCCGCGTTTTTGCAGCCCCAAATATAAGTGACCTGCACCAGGGAAAATAGCGAATAAAGTCGCGACCGCTTTACTCTTCTTCCCGGATTCCCGTCTCTCCTCGAAATCTTCCAAAACGGTCCGATCGATAAGCTCCTCACCTCTTTGCTTTTTATTCAGCTGTTGAACAGAATCAAAAAAGCTGTAAATCCAGATAACAGGCAATAGTGCCATGAATATTAACAGGCCTTCCATTTGTGTCATCACACTGATGAATATCACCATGATGCCAAAGCCTAAAAAGCTGATGAGAAAAATGAGCCCACGGTTCATGAGGCCTAGCTGAAAATGCCCTAACCCAGGAACGAATGAAAGGATGATTACATAAAACCTTTCCGCTTCCGGCGGATTTGCCATTCCCTCCACATCCTCTTCACTTTTAGGATTCCTCAATGAGGTGACCACCAAATCAAATATACTGATGAAATAAAACACCATTCCAATAACGGAAAATGCCAGAAACGCATCCGATTGACTGATTAACGAAAGAAAAAGACCTCCAAGCCCCAATCCAGCTGTGGCAAGAAAATAAAATAGCCCTTTATATTGCCTTCCTAGGTAAAAATGTCCGAAACCTGGCAGAAAGGATAATAAAAAGGCTAATACCGGACTTTTATTCATTTCTAAACCCCTCCTTATTTTTCTTTTCGATTGTATCCATCCAATTAAATGTTTTATCAATAAGGTCCTCGGTCAAGGACTGCGTTTTCTTTTCACTGCTTGATTCCACAGAATCCACGTATTCTGTCAATGATTGAAATACCCCGCCTGCCATTAATAAAATCGTAAATCCTGCCGCAATCAGGTAATGTCTTGTGATTGTCCGAAGTGACTTCTCTTTTCGATGTGGCCAAGACTCTTCAACAGAGCCGCCTTTCAATCGGCTAATAGAGTCCATGACTGGACCTGCAATATCAAATCCTTCAAGGTCAAGACTTGTTTCTTCTTTTTCCATCGCTTCCATATAGACGGACAAACACTTGTCACAGGAGTATAGATGATTTTCATATTCAATTTTTAAAGCCTCTGGTATTTCATCTGCCAAATATGCAACCCATTGTGCCTCTGAAACATGATTCATGAAAAATCCTCCTCTTTCCAATGTTTTCTCATCCAATTTCTTGCCCGGTATAGCTTTACTTCCACAGATTTCACTTGAATCTGCTGTTCCTCTGCAATTTGCTTGAATGTCTTTTCCTTTATGTAATAGCCATATACAACGTCTCGATATCCCTCTGGAAGGTCATTCAGCTTCCGTAATACTTGCTTTCGCCTTTCATTCCGAAAAAATACTGCCTCGACATCATCCGTTAAGCCCAAATTAACTTCCGATGAATGTTCGTCCTGTAATTCTTCCTTTTGGCGTTCCCTCTTTCTCTTTAGATCGATTGCATGATTGACGGCAATTCGGGTAATCCAAGTTTTGAAGCCTTGGTTCTTATATTGAGGAAGAGAAGTGTAGATTTTGATAAAGACTTCCTGGGTAACATCTTCTGCATCCTTTTGATTCCGCAAGACGGAATAGACGGTTCTATAAATCGTCTGTTTATAATTTTCAATCAACATTCGGAATGCATGATCATTCCCAGCCCTTACCTTCTCAACTAACTCATCGGACACTTCTCTTCCCCCTTTCCTGATATACATTCATGTAATAGACGACACAAAAAGGAGTTACCCCTACAGATAACTCAAAATTATTTTTCCGCTTATTATTTTTCTCAGCCTTAATCAAGAGAAAACCGTACCACTTTAAAAGTGATACGGTCAACATTAACGTTTATTGATTTCTTCCACCAAAATTTTATTAACAAGTTGTGGATTGGCTTGTCCTTTTGTCGCTTTCATAATCTGCCCGACAAGGAAGCCGATTGCCTTTTGTTTACCGGCTTTAAAATCTTCAATGGATTGCGGGTTATTATTCAATGCTTCTTCAACGGCTGTACGCAATGCGCCTTCGTCGGAAATTTGGACTAGTCCCTTCTCCTTGACGATCGTTTCAGCATCCCCGCCGTTTTCAATCAATTCTTTGAAAACCTTTTTAGCGATTTTAGACGAAATCGTGCCATCTTCAATCAGCTTGATCATTCCAGCCAATGATTCAGCAGTCAATTTGACATCATGCAGCTCTTTGCCTTCTGCATTCAAGAAAGCGGAAACCTCACCCATGATCCAGTTAGATGCTAGTTTTGCATCGGCACCTGAAGCAACTGTCGCTTCAAAGAAATCCGCACTTTCTTTCGTTACCGTTAAAACGGCTGCATCATATTCAGGTAAGCCAAATTCTTCGACATAGCGTTTTTTCCGGGCATCCGGAAGTTCCGGAATTTCGGCAGCGATACGAGCTTTCCATTCTTCATCAATATGGATCGTCAATAAGTCCGGTTCCGGGAAATAACGGTAATCATCGGAGCCTTCCTTAATTCGCATTAGTACGGTTCTGCCTGTAGCTTCGTCGAAACGGCGAGTTTCCTGTTCGATTATGCCGCCTTCATTCAAGATTTCCGCTTGGCGGATTTCTTCATGCTCCAACCCTTTGCGAACGAAGTTGAATGAATTCAAGTTTTTCAATTCGGTTTTCGTACCGAACTCCTTTTGACCAACAGGTTTCAAGGAAATGTTAGCATCACAACGGAGTGAGCCTTCTTCCATTTTACAATCGGAAACGCCCGTGTATTGAATGATGGATTTCAGCTTTTCCAAATAAGCATACGCTTCTTCCGGGGAAGTGATATCCGGTTCGGATACGATTTCAACAAGAGGCGTACCTTGGCGGTTATAATCGCAAAGCGAATAGTTCCCTTTATGTGTCAGCTTTCCAGCATCCTCTTCCATATGAATGCGGGTAATACCAATTTTCTTTTTCTTGCCGCCCACTTCGATTTCAATCCAACCATGTTCACCGATCGGTTGATCGAACTGTGAAATTTGGTATGCTTTAGGATTGTCCGGGTAAAAATAGTTTTTCCGGTCGAATTTCGTAACTTCCGCCACTTCGCAATTCAGGGCAATTGCAGCCTTCATTGCAAAATCAACAGCCTTTTTATTGACGACAGGCAATACACCTGGGTAGCCTAGGTCAATTACAGTCGTGTTACTATTTGGAGCGGCACCAAAATGATTTGGGCTCGCTGAGAAAATTTTAGAATCCGTTTTTAATTCTACGTGTACTTCTAGACCAATCACCGTTTCAAAGTCCATTATTTTCACCCCTTACAGCTTAGGAAATTGTTTATGAAAATCTGTTGCTTGCTCAAATGCGTGAGCCGCGCGGTAAATCGTGCTTTCATCAAAATGCTTCCCAATCATTTGCAGTCCAAGCGGAAGACCATTCGCTGCGAAACCACATGGCACGGATATACCCGGTACGCCAGCAAGATTGACTGGAATCGTCAGGATATCATTCGCATACATCGTTAATGGATCGTCGACTTTTTCACCAATTTTAAATGCAGGCGTAGGTGTAGTCGGCCCAACGATGACATCATATTTTTCAAAGACATCTTCAAAGTCTTTTTTGATTAATGTACGTACTTTTTGAGCCTTTTTATAATAAGCATCATAATAACCGGAACTTAAGGAGAACGTTCCAAGCATGATACGGCGTTTCACTTCGTCACCGAATCCTTCTGCACGGGTTTGCTTATACATTTCTATAAGAGTTTCTGCATTATCTGTCCGATGTCCGTAACGAACACCGTCAAAACGTGAAAGGTTAGCCGAGGCTTCCGATGAAGATAGCAGATAATAGGCAGCTAAAGCATATTTGGAATGCGGCAAGGAAACCTCTTCCCATTGAGCTCCAAGACCCTCTAGTACTTTTAATGCTTCAAGTACGGAATTACGCGCTTCTTCACCAACGCCTTCACCAAGGTATTCTTTAGGCACAGCTATTTTCAATCCTCTAACATCGCCTGTTAATGAATTCACAAAATTCGGCACGTCAACATTAGCAGAGGTCGAATCCATTGGGTCTACTCCTGAGATCGCTTCAAGCAAATAAGCGTTATCTTCAACAGTTCTTGTAACAGGTCCGATTTGGTCCAATGAAGACGCAAATGCTACAAGGCCGAATCGGGAAATCCGTCCATATGTAGGTTTTAAGCCGACGACTCCACAATATGCCGCTGGTTGGCGGATCGATCCACCCGTATCGGAACCTAAAGAGAATAGGACTTCACCGGAAGCGACAGATGCAGCTGAACCACCCGAAGAACCGCCTGGCACATATTCCGTATCCCAAGGGTTGCGTGTTGCTTGAAATGCGGAGTTCTCATTGGAAGAACCCATCGCAAACTCATCCATATTCAATTTACCGATCGTAACCGTTTCTGCCTTCTGTAGCTTTTGAACAACGGTTGCATCATAGATTGGATCAAAGTTCTCCAAAATTTTGCTCGCGCAAGTCGTACGTAAATTTTTAGTGACAATATTATCCTTCACTCCGATTGGCATACCAAATAAAGCGCCTTCGTTCTCGCCTTTTACCAATTGATCATCCAAACGTTTTGCTTGATTGCGGGCGTTTTCTTCATCAAGTGTCAAAAATGCCTTCACCTTGTCCTCTACCTGTCCGATTCGCTTATACGATTCGTCCACAAGATCAGTGACACTTATCTCTTTCTTATGTAATCGTTCATGAAGCTCAGAAACCTTTTGTTCGAACAACGACATCATTGTCCCTCCTTATTCAATTATTGATGGTACACGGATATATCCTTCTTTGCTATCCGGTGCATTTTTAACTACTTCTTCCACTAGCAATCCTGGTTTTGCGACATCTTCGCGCATAACATTCTTCATATCCAAAACGTGAGAAGTCGGGTTTACTTGATCCGTATCAAGCTCATTCAACTGCTCCGCGAATGAAATCATTTGGTCAAGCTGATGCTGAAACTGTTTTGCTTCTTCTTCCGTAATGGCCAATCGGGCCAAATGGGCAACGTGTTTAACTTGTTCCATAGTAATACGTGACATTCTCTTCACCTCCGAAAAAATATCCAAATCGACTGAATTTCGTCGCTTTTCTCCATATAATCATCGTTTAAATCATATCAAACTATTGCACAGTAAAGCAACAAGAGATACAATGTCGAAATTCAATTATTTCATAAGGAAAAAGAGATATTTTCCGGGAAATATGGGAAAGTTGCCGGAATTTCCGGGGAAATGACAATAAGGCTTTTAAAATTCGACAAATGTTGCCTTTTTAAAGCACTTGTTCCCTAAGATGGAAGGGTTTACTTTCCATTATATATCTTTGTTCATTGTTAAAGATTATTTTGACATTTACAAGAAATAGATTCCAGTCGAAAAAAAGGATGAAGCCGCTAAGCTTCATCCTTTTTTCATTCGTATATATGAACGGTTGGTTCGTCCTGATTCGCTTCACGGACTATGAGCGCTTCAGGTCCATTTACAGACGTAATGGATACCTGTACGGCAATATAGTTCGGGAAACGTTCCATTATGAGCCCAGCAACATATTGGGTAAAGCCTATCGCTTCCGAGTTCCCATAAAATTGAATGGGGATATCGATGTTCAGGCTTTGCAATTGATCATCCATATAGAACGCCCTGCCGATGACTCCGTTAAAGTTAGGGAAGTATTCTTCGACATCTTCTTTAAAGTTCGTGAAAGTATTGACGTCATCACGGTATTTCTTTTCAGCAGCAGCAGAAGGAAATAGGAAATACTCTTCGTCCAAGTTCGTCCATTTCCCAATATTGTTCGAGTTTTTATCGATATTTGTATAGGAAATGAAATTCCCAGGGACTACTGAAGATTTTTCATTTTGCTCGAATAAGGCAATCGTAATCGGAACATTTTTCAGCTTGTCCATTTTACGCAGCCTTTTTAAAACTTCTGCAGCAATTTTTTCCCCTTCTTGCTTTAGCTTTTTACTATCGATTTTATTTTCATAGGTGGCACCGAATGCCTCTTTTTGATAGTAATGCACTGAATTCAACGCTAGACCGATTACAACTCCGCCAAGGCTTACTGAATTATCTTTTGTTTTGACCAAGTAATTATGTTCTAAAATATGGGCAAGATAGATCGGATTTTCTTCATTCCGCTTATCAATGTCACCCTTGCCCGGATCAACCGGATTCAAGCCAACGTTCTCTTTGGCCTTCATCTTCTTTTCTTTCAACTGACTATCGGTATATTTTCTGTTCAGCCAGGAAGATATCTTGGAACTATCTAGCATTTGCCCCTCTTGAAACAGGTAATCCTCCGGGTCGAATTGGGTTTGGGCCAACCGCATCAATCCATTTTCGAATTCTTCAATGTCGTATCTGGTATTTAGATTGGATACGACCAAACCGCGTGCTTTTGATGGTTCAAACGGTAGGATTGTTTGATAATATTCTTCCGAAATTTTATACTTCGGAATAATTGCCGTTTCTTTTTTGTCTTTGGAGTCTTGAACTACCTCTTGCTTATCCTCGAAACTAGGCGCACATCCAGCAAGAAGCAGTATAAGAATCATCCCCAAAATGGAGTGTTTCCTCATAGCTACACCTCTTATTTATTTAGTTCCTCAATCAGTCTCTCTTCATCCCATACCATGACGCCTAGGCTTTCGGCTTTTTCCAGTTTGGAACCGGCATCTTCACCAGCTACGACCAAATCGGTTTTCTTGCTGACACTTCCAGCAACGTTAGCTCCTAGCGCCTCTAATTTCTCTTTAGCTTCGTTACGTGTTAACTGATGCAGTTTTCCCGTTAAAACGACTGTTTTACCGGCAAAAAAAGAGTCGATATCTTCTAAAGCAACAGCTCTTTGCCCTTTGAAAGTAAGATTCACACCGGCTGCATCCAGCTCATTCAATAATGCATGGACTTCTTCCAATTCAAAATAAGCTACGATGGAATCAGCCATCTTATCACCTATTTCATTAATGGCCGTTAGTTCTTCACGGCTCGCCTTGCTTAAGGCTTCCATCGTCCCGAATTCCCTCGCAAGCGTCTTGGCAGCTTTGGAACCAACATGGCGAATGCCCAGCCCGAATAGTAATTTTTCCAACGAGTTGGTCTTCGAAGCTTCGATTGCTTGAAGAAGTTTAGTGACGGATTTATCCCCCATCCTTTCCAAAGCAATCAGTTGATCGTATGTAAGCTTATAAATATCAGCCACATCTTGTATGAGTTCTTCTTTAAATAACAAGCTAATCACTTTTTCACCAAGACTGTCTATATTCATAGCTGTACGGGAAACAAAGTGAATCAAACCTTCCCGTATTTGTGCAGGACACTTCGGGTTGATGCAGCGTAAAGCAACCTCCCCGTCCAGCCGGACAAGTTCACTGCTGCACTCAGGGCACTCAGTCGGCATCTGAAACTCGACTTCTTCCCCTGTACGGCGCTCTGCCAGTACATTGACTACCTCTGGAATGATATCACCCGCTTTTTTCACAACCACTTGATCTCCGATTCTGATGTCCTTTTCACGGATTAAGTCTTCATTGTGAAGTGAAGCTCGCTGCACAGTCGTACCTGCTACCCGGACGGGATCCAAAACGGCAGTCGGGGTCAATACACCCGTACGGCCCACATTCAGCTCGATATCCCTTAGGGTTGTAATGACTTCTTCAGCTGGGAATTTATAAGCAATGGCCCATCGCGGACTTTTTGCAGTAAAACCTAATTCATCCTGCTGTTCAAGGGAATCCACCTTTACGACAATTCCATCAATATCATAGGCTAAGTTTGGACGTTGTTCCGTCCATTCTACTATATAGGCCAGTACTTCCTCTATATTCGAGCATGTTTTTCTTTCCCGGTTCGTCTTAAACCCGAGTCTATCCAATAAATCCAGACCCTCGCTATGGGAACGGACCCCCGTTTCCCCCAAATCGGCAATCGCATAAAGGAAAATATCCAAGTTCCGTTTCGCAGCAAGTTTCGGATCAAGCTGCCTTAACGAGCCGGCAGCGGCATTTCGCGGGTTGGCAAATGGTTCCTCACCGCGTTCTTCCTTAGCCGTGTTTAATGATTCGAATGATTTTTTTGGCATGAATGCCTCACCGCGCACTTCTATGGCAACTGGCTCCCGCAGCTTCAATGGGATCGACTTGATCGTTTTCAAATTGGCGGTAATATCTTCACCGATCGTTCCGTCTCCACGGGTTGCCCCTCTTACGAAATATCCATTCTCATATTGAAGTGTGACGGCAAGTCCGTCAATTTTCAATTCACATACATAGGAAAAATCGTCACCTACAGATTGTCTGACCTTTCTGTCGAAATCCCGCAAGTCACTTTCGTTGAAGGCATTGCCTAAACTAAGCATCGGTGTGGTATGCTCCACCTTTTCAAACATATCCAAAATGGCGCCACCGACCCGTTGTGTCGGCGAGTCCGCCGTTTGCAGTTCCGGAAATTTCTCCTCATACCCAATAAGTTCACGTAGCAGCCGATCATATTCAGCATCAGGTACTGATGGCTGGTCCATCACATAATATTCATAGCTGTATTGGTTCAATAACGTTTGCAGTTCCAGAACTTTCTTCTCTGCAGCTTGTAAGTCCATACGTTCAATCCTTTCTAAAGAAGACTCCACCGCACTTCTGATAGAAGAGCGGTGTCTAAAGTCAGATATCCCTATTCTTTACCAGCAGGAGCATATTAATAGCTTATGCTTTTTCAACTGGTGCAAATTTCGCCAATAGGCGTTTGATGCCGATTGGACTTGGAAAGGCAATATCCAATTCCTTTCCTTCGCCTTCCCCTTTTACGCTCACCACGGTTCCTATACCCCATTTTTTATGGGAGGCACGGTCACCGACAGCCCAGCCGATTTCTTCACCGCCCGTTGCGGATGGTGCAGAAACAGCTTTTCCAAAGGCAGGCACTTTTCTTGTTGAAGCCGTTGAAGGAGACCCGGTCCTCGAAGAGCTGAAAGGCGTTTGCCTAGCCCTAGGAGCAGGTTTCGGTTTTAGGTCTTCTAGAAGTTCCTCTGGTATTTCACTGATGAAACGTGAAACGGGATTCATGCTCGTCCGTCCATACAATGTCCGCATTTGGGCATTGCTTATGAATAGTTCATTTTCGGCCCTTGTAATTCCCACATAAGCCAGGCGGCGTTCTTCTTCCATCTCCTCTTCATCCATGAGAGAGCGGCTGTGAGGGAAAACCCCCTCTTCAAGGCCCAATAGAAAGACTACCGGATATTCAAGTCCCTTCGCTGAATGCAGTGTCATCAACGTTACCGTATTTGTAGCTTCTTCGGTATTCTCGTCAAGTTGGTCTATATCGGCAACCAACGCCAGGTCAGTCAAAAAGCCCACCAATGATTTGTCCTCGCTGTTATCTTCGAATGCTTTCGTAACAGATAAAAACTCATCTATATTTTCAAGCCGGCTTTGTGATTCAATCGTTTTTTCTGCCTGAAGCATCTCACGGTAACCGGTTTTCTCGATGACTTCCTCCACAAGTTCCGTCACGGATAAGTACTCCTGCTGATTTGTATAATTAGTGATCAGCGTATGGAATTCCCTTGCCGCTTTGGTGGCCTTCCCGCTTATCCCTGCCATTTCCACAGACTCCAGTGCTTTATATATGGAAACATCATATTGATCTGCATAATCTGCCACTTTGTCCATCGAAGTTGCACCAATTCCGCGTTTTGGCACATTGATTACACGGCGAAGGCTGATGTCATCGTCAGGGTTCGCAATAAGTCGAAGATAGGCAAGTAAATCCTTAATCTCTTTACGGTCATAGAACTTAGTGCCCCCGACTATTGCATAATTAATATTGGATTTAAGCAGAACTTCCTCCATGACACGTGATTGTGCATTCGTTCTGTAAAGTATTGCTATATCTGAATACTTCCTGCTGCCGTCCTGAACTAACTCATTTATCCTTCCGGCAACGAATTGCGCTTCCCCTTGTTCATTGTCCGCACGGTAATAGAAAATCTTATTGCCATCTGCATTCTCGGTCCAAAGATTTTTCGGCTTACGGTTTTGATTGTTATCGATGACCTTATTCGCAGCTGCAAGGATCTTTTTCGTCGAGCGGTAATTCTGTTCAAGGAAAATCATGTTGGCATTCGGATAATCTTTTTCAAATGAAAGGATATTCGCAATATCCGCACCGCGCCAACGATAGATCGATTGATCGGAATCCCCGACAACACAGAGATTACGGAAGCGTGAAGCCAATAATTTAACAAGCATGTATTGAGCCCTGTTCGTATCTTGGTACTCATCAACATGAATGTATTGAAATTTACGCTGATAATATTCAAGCACCTCAGGTACGAGCTGGAACAATTGAATCGTCATCATGATCAAATCATCGAAATCGAGCGCTGAATTTTTGCGCAGCCGTTTTTGATATTCCGTATAAACATCGGCCGTTACTTTAGTGAAGTAATCAGACGCCGTCTTCAGGTACTCTTCCGGCCCGACCAATTCATTTTTCGCTGAACTGATGCTGCCCAAAATGGCACGATAATCATATTTCTTTGTATCCATATTACGGTCTTTCATGATTTGTTTTATGACCGATTGCTGATCCGTCGTATCCAATATCGAGAAGTTCCTATTAAATCCGATACGGTCGATATCTCTTCGTAGAATACGGACACACATCGAGTGGAAAGTCGAAATCCAGATATCTTCGGATGCACCGCCAAGTATGGCACGGATCCTCTCCTTCATCTCACGTGCCGCCTTGTTGGTGAACGTGATTGCAAGGATGTTCCAAGGCGCTATTTCCTTCTCGACCATCAAGTAAGCTATTCGGTGAGTCAGCACACGCGTCTTTCCACTTCCTGCCCCAGCCATGATTAAAAGTGGACCATCTGTTGCTTTCACTGCTTTTTGTTGCTGTTCATTCAAACCAATTAATAATTTTTCCGCTAAATATTGCATTATCACACCACCTATACGAACATTCGTTTCTGTTTTAGTATACTATATTTCTTACATGTTTTCATTTAACTGCCGTAACTGTTGCAAGGGCCACTTTCAAATCTTCATAAATCACATTGCCGACAACGATGACATTCGCAATCTTGGACATCTCTTTGGCCTGTTCAACCGATTTTATCCCACCGCCATAGAATAGTATGGTATCTTCCAAACTCTCTTTGGCCGCTTCCACCATCTGGACATCGCCATAATCACCGCTGTATTCCAAATAAAAGATCGGCAGGTTGAACATCTTTTCCGCCATCATCGCGTATGCACCCACATCATCCATATCCAAATCAGTATTGGCTTTCGTCAATTGGGCCGCCTTGCACCCAGGGTTCAGGATACAGTACCCTTCAACGAAAATTTCATCCCAATTCAAAAGGTATCCGTATTCCTTGACTGCTTGCTGATGCAATTTCATCATCCAATCCGGGTTGGTGCTATTCAGGACACTCGGAATGAAATATAAATCAAACCCCGGGGTCACCGTTTCAACTGAAGAAATTTCCATCACACATGGGACCGTATATCGCCTGACACGTGCCATTAAATGAAGCACATTCTCAAGCGTGATACCATCCGTTCCCCCGACCATGATTGCATCAGTACCGGATTCACAGACTTTCTCAAGGGCCTCATCACTTATTTCTTTATTTGGATCGAGTTTGAAAACATGTTTCCACTCGCGAAAATCGTACATTATAATCCTCCATTCACACTTCCCATTACACCATTATAGCATTAAGATTTTTCATTAAAAAAGAGAAGTATCGATAAAATGTTATTACCAAATGGAACCTTTTAATCTAAAATCCAATATAACATGGATACGGCAGAAAGACAGCCGGCAATGAGCGTGCTGGACACAAAATAAAAAGCCGGGAAATGAATTCCCCAGCTTTTTATTTTAATCGAAAGAATTATGATTCAGTTGTTTCCTCTACGTTATCCTTAATACGGTTCAGAGCCATGGAATAAGCATCATTTCCGTAGTTCAAGCAGCGTTTGACCCTGGAAATCGTAGCCGTGCTTGCACCTGTTTCCGTTTCGATTTTATGATAGGTTTTTCCTTCTTCAAGCATGCGGGCTACTTCAAGACGCTGTGCCAATGATGAAATTTCATTAACTGTGCATAGATCATCAAAAAATCGATAGCATTCGTCCAAATCACGCAAGGAAAGGATCGACTTGAACAGCTGATCCGTTTCTTTTCCTCTTAACTTATCAATTTGCATGTTACTCCCCCTCAATTTCATGGGTATCAAAATGAGACGTCTCCTACTAAACCAGGTTCATCCGGAATAATATTGATCCAAGTTTTCCCTGGAACCAACCCTACCTCTTTATCGTTTTTCACTGGTGTAATACGACCATCCTTATTCACCCATTCTACTTCATTCGCTTTTCCTTTTTGAAGTAAATAACCATTTCCGCCACTTTTCAAGTCGATTTTTCGACGCCCTTTGTCGTCGATCACTTGATGAGCAGCCTCAATGATCAATATATTATCCAGTAAAATAGGTTTATTCGATTTATGCTCGACTGTTTGCTCTCCATTCGAATAACGTTTATATTTCTCTTCCGTGGCTTCGTATTCATACTGTACATCATACTCGTCTGATCCGTAGGAAACCTCGGTTTTCAATGCAGGTTCCCCTTGAAGTCCAGCTGCCTCTTCTTTTGTAAGGAAAGCATAAGGCTTCGGTGCACCATTCAACTCATAACCCTTTTCCTTTGCACCTTTTTCGATATCCTCAAAGGAGGTGTAGGAATTATGCGGTGCTTTTCGATCTGCCGAACGTTGAAACAAAGTACCATCATAATATAATCCGTTCAAGTTATCAATATACCCTCTGTCCAGCATGGTCTTTGCCTCGGGGCTATACCCATGACAGACATAGATGCAATCAAGGCCTTTAGCCAATTCGATATAATAGTCCCTTGCACTCCGAATCGGACCGATTTGACTAGGCATTTCACTTTGGAAGATAGCTAAAAATCTGGTTATGTCACCTTCTGCGAGCATTTCGTAAACCATATCGGCTTCTGAGAGGCCCGATTGCGGGCGTGCTTCCGGATGATTATTAATCATCACTGCTGCAGCCCTTCGCTCACTGCCTGCTTCGGTGGCTATACCTGTAAGTGGAAACTCATTGGAAGGTTCATTTTTCACATCTGTATTTTTGATGACAGCTTGGTCTTTCGGCTTACCGTCATCCGATGCAGGGTCCTCTTTCGTCGAACAGCCTGCCAGCAGTAAAATAGCAATAACGATGAAAAGAACTCTCTTAAATTTCATCTTTCCACTCCTCTGATTTATTAGCCATTTCTTCTCTTATATTTTAACGCATTATAGTGGGAAAGAGTATAGTTTTATTCATTACATCATATACTCCTCGCTGGGTCAGCCTTATATATGGCAGATGGGTTGTCGAAAAGAATGAAAGGGTATACACAGGATCGGCGAAGCGATAACCTCTTTCCCGCAGCAAATGTTTCAATTCATTTTCTTCTTTTATCAATTCAGGAACCTCCTTGGTCGACATGACTCCCTTTAAATTCAGAGGAAGTTCATGAATCACCTTGCCTTGTTCCGTCAAAATGATTCCACCGCCAATTTCCTTCAGCCGGTTAAATGCCAAATGCATATCCTTTTTCCTTTTACCGATCAGTATGATATCACCTGTATTTGTATAAGAGCCAGCAAAGCCGCACAATTTGTCCGCAAACCCTTTTAATATCGTATTGATACGCCATTTCCCTTCCCGGTCGATTAGCATGAAAAAGCATTCATCATCCTCAAAGTTCAGTTCTTCATGCCCAACATCATTGGCAAGGGAGTATGGTTTCGTAATTACATTATTAACCAGTTCTATCCCGAACGGCATGGAAAATTCAAAATCTTCCTTTAAACTGAGATCCCAATCAAGATCGAGCGGTTTAAAATCGAAATCACTCCATTCGATTTCCTGTTTATCCGGAATGATCTCACCATCCCTTTTCACCCATTTCCCTTTCGCCATTACCGAAACCGGTGCGGGTTCCTTTACATCGGTCAGGAAATTGATGTTCGCCACCCTCCCTGTGGCAATATTGCCATGAAGGTATTCAATGTTATAATACCGTGCGATGTTGATGGTCGCCATATTGTAGGCATCGATGACCGGAACGCCATGCTCTATCGCTATTTTGATCAAGCAGTCTATGAAACCACCTTCATAAAAGGACGGAGGTGATCCATCTGTCGTATAAAAGAATTTGTCATAATGATCAATGCCCAGTTCATGGATTTCCTGTATCAGCTTTGGGAAATCCGGACGGATCGAAGAATGTCTTAACGATACATAATAGCCCTGCAGCAAGCGTGACATGACTTCATCACCTGTCATTGCCTCATGATCACAATCGGCGCCGAACAAGGTCATTTTTGCTAAAGTCTTCTCTGAAGCACCTGGAAAGTGTCCTTCTATTTTCTTCCTCATTCGCTTGGCTTCCTGAATCCAGTGCAACATCATGTCATCCCCATCGAGAAGCTTCGGCCATCCAGTTAGTTCCCCGCCCTGTAATACGGCGTCATGCTCCAGCCATGATTTGACGGCTCCATGGGAAAAGACCATATCTTCATCGATCAATTCCGTTTGTCCGTCAAAACGGCTCCACCAATACATTGTTACAGGAATGTTACGTAATTCTTTCAAAAGAGAAAACGCTTTCTTTTTATCTAACTGCAATAGAAACGGCAAGTTATCATTGATCAATGTCGTTGTGCCAAAATGAGATGCATAACGTGAAAAAGAAAGGGGATTATATAATTGAGAAGGGTGTGAATGCGGCTCAATATAACCCGGAACCAAGTACTGGTTTGTACAGTCGACCATTTCACAGCGGTCTATATTATCAGGAAGCTTATCGCCAACATATATGATGCGATCTTCATATATCCATATATTCGCTTTTACCCATTTTCGTAAAGCCTGATTTAAATAAGTCGTATTTTTTAGCAGAATGTGTGGTGCCCTATTGCCATCCAGCACATCTATATGTTCTCTTAGATGTTTATTTTTCCATCTATAGCGCTGTTCAAGCATAAACATTCCCCCATAAGTTATTAGAAACAGTGTATGAAAAAAACCATTTTCAATCCAATTTTATTTCATAGTAACATACTTGCCCCATTAGAACAGTAATGTTATCCAGATTATTGTTAAATTTTTGTGAAGGGATGGATTTTATATGAAGTTTAAACAAAATATCAGTATAATAAATGCTTTAATGCGAATTACTTGTGGTTTTACATTTCTAACATGGGCTACGGCTAAAATGGTGAAAAAACCATGGAAAAACCAATCATATATAATCGTGGCCATGCTTTCCGCCATGAAAATAGGTGAAGGGATCCTCCGTTATTGTCCTGTCGTCGATGCGATGGAAAACGGACAAAACTTGATGACAAAAGAACCAAAACAGGAAAATGAATCGAATCAATCTGATTCATATTAAGTCTTATAGAAGAAGCTGACTCCGCTTAGAGTCAGCTTCTTTATATTATGATGAAAAATTGTATTTTATTGCTCGGTAGCCAATATCCGTTCGCCAAAATAAACCGTCTTTCTCAATATGCCCTAACTCTTTATATACTTCAGCTTGCGCAGAGGCCAAATCTTTCCCTTTTGCAGCAACAAGAAGTACACGTCCGCCATTCGAGATGAAGTTCCCTTCATTATTGAGAGCCGTTCCAGCATGATAAACATGGGCTTTCGGATCAATCTTTTCCAAGCCTTTAATGATAGATCCCTTTTTATATTCCCCTGGATATCCATCAGCTGCGACGACCACTCCGAGCACGGCCTCTTCATGCCATTCAAGTTGTAAATCCTCGCCAGAAAGAACCGCTTCAAGCGTATCTACGAAGTCTGTCTTTAGACGAGGTAAAACGACTTGCGTTTCCGGATCGCCAAAACGGGCATTGAATTCAATGACTTTTGTGCCCTTTTCAGTGGCGATCAACCCGGCATATAATATTCCTGTAAAACTCCGATTCTCAGAAATCATCGCATTTACCGTGGGTTTAAGAATCGTTTCGACTGCAGTCTGAATCATTTCATCGGATATTTGCGGTACCGGTGAATATGCACCCATTCCACCTGTGTTCGGACCCTGATCTCCATCAAAAACCCGCTTATGATCTTGAGCAATGACCATCGGATACACTTTTTCCCCATTAACGAATGCCATCAATGAAAATTCCTCGCCATCAAGGAATTCCTCAATAACGACTTTGGCAGATGCTTCCCCGAACTTTGCTCCGACTAGCATATCATGGATGGCGTCTAACGCCTCTTCCATCGTCATAGCAACTACGACACCTTTTCCTGCTGCCAAACCATCCGCTTTTATGACAATGGGGGCACCCATTTTTTCGATATATGCTTTTGCTGAATCATAATCAGAAAATGTTTCATATTCCGCTGTCGGAATGCTATAGTTCTTCATTAAATCTTTAGCAAAGGATTTACTTCCCTCGATGACAGCAGCACGGCCATTAGGTCCAAATACCTGTAATCCTGCCTCCGCAAAATCATCTGCAAGTCCATTCAACAATGGTGTTTCGGGCCCGATCACCGTTAATGCAACTGCATTATTCTTGGCAAAGGCAACCAATTCCCTGTTATTGTTTTCATCAATTGGAACAAGAGTCGCTACATCGGTCATCCCTGGATTTCCCGGTGCTGCAAAAACGGTCCCAACCCGTTTACTTTCAAATAGTTTGCGGGCTATGGCATGCTCCCTGCCGCCCCGGCCAATTACTAGTACATTCATTATCGCACCTCGTTTTTGATTAATGTTTAAAGTGACGAATTCCTGTAAACACCATTGTAATCCCATATTCATCAGCTTTCTTGATTGAATCCTCATCTTTAACAGATCCACCAGGCTGAATGATTGCCGTGACGCCCGCTTTTGCTGCCGCTTCTACAGTATCATCCATTGGGAAGAATGCATCTGATGCCAATGCACTTCCTGTCGCTCTTTCCCCAGCTTGTTCCAGAGCAATTTTTGCAGCTCCCACACGGTTCATTTGACCTGCGCCAACACCTAATGTCATTTGATCGTTACAAACCACTATTGCATTCGACTTGACATGTTTCACGATTTTCCAGCCAAGTTCCATGGCTTTCCACTCTTCAGGTGTAGGCTCACGTTTCGTTGCCACTTTTACCTCTGCATCCTTTAAGCTATGTGCGTCCCGATCTTGAATAAGCAATCCGCCTTCAATGGATGTCAATTTACGTTCAGGCTTTTTAACCGCGTCAAAATCGATCGTTAATAAACGTAGGTTTTTCTTGCTTGTCAATACTTCCACTGCCTCTTGTGTAAACCCAGGGGCAATGATGATTTCAAGGAAAATTTCATGAAGCTTTTCCGCAGTCGCTTTATCGACTTCACGGTTCAAAGCGATGATCCCACCAAAAATGGAGGTGGCATCTGCCTCATAAGCTTTTTCATATGCTTCCAAAATAGTCGCACCGACGCCGACGCCGCAAGGATTCATATGTTTGACTGCAACTGCAGCAGGCTCATTGAATTCTTTTACGATTTGAAGTGCTGCATCAGCATCATTGATGTTGTTGTATGATAGTTCTTTTCCATGTAATTGCTTCGCTTCTGCAATCGAGAAAACGGAACCAAGCGGTTTTTTATAGAATGCGGCTTTTTGATGTGGATTTTCCCCATAACGAAGCGACTGTTTCAATTCATAGGTAACAGTCAATGATTCAGGATTTTCTTCATCGGCAAGCTCTGTCATATACTCTGAAATAACTGCATCATATGCTGCTGTATGACGGAAAACTTTTGCAGCCAGGCGGCGATTCGTGGTTTTTGTTACCCCGCCGTTTTGTTTCAGCTCAGCCAACACGGTAGGATAATCATTGGAATCAACGATAACAGTCACATATTCGTGGTTTTTAGCAGAAGAACGAAGCATTGTCGGTCCACCGATATCGATGTTTTCAATAGCATCTTCCACAGTGACTTCCGGTTTGGAAATAGTCGCTTGGAATGGATATAGGTTTACACAGACAAGTTGAATGGGTTCAATGTTATGCTCAGCAAGCTGTGCTGCGTGACCTTTGTCATCATGTTTTGCCAACACTGCTCCATGGACATTCGGGTGAAGCGTTTTAACACGTCCATCCAAAATTTCCGGGAAACCGGTGACGTCACTGATTCCAATTACCTCAATACCATTTTCCTGAAGCGTTTTTTTGGTACCGCCTGTAGAAATGATTTCAAAACCTGCTTCAATTAAACCTTGAGCAAATTCTACGATACCTGTTTTATCCGATACACTAATTAATGCGCGTTTCTTCATGTTATGTTGGTCCCTCCATTAAGTAAGTTTCTTGTGGCATAGCTCCTGCAAAACTGATGGGTACAGGTCATGCTCCATTTCCTGTATCCTTTTTTGAAGGATGTCTCTCGTATCCCCTTCAAGAATCGGCACTGTTTTTTGGGCAATGACCGGTCCTGTGTCCATTCCATCATCAACATAATGAACGGTTACCCCCGTTTCCTTCACTCCGGCATCAAAAGCCTGGCCAATTGCATCCTTGCCTGGAAAACTTGGCAGAAGTGAAGGGTGGATGTTCACAATCCTCTGTGAATACTTTTGTAATAATGTCGGACCGATCAAACGCATATAACCAGCAAGAATGATGAACTCTATCTCATACTGGCGAAGTTTTTCCAGGATTTCCGATTCATATTCAGTCTTGTTGGAGTAATTCTTTGCTGAAAAGGAGAAAGAGTCAATATTCTCAAGCTTTGCTCTCTCAAGCACATATGCGTCTTCACGATCGCATACGACAAGACAGATTTCCGCCTCCAACTTTCCACTTTTTATTGCTTCAGCAATTGATTGAAAATTACTACCGTTACCTGATGCAAAGACAGCAAGGCGTCTCATTATTTGAACGACACTCCATTTCCATCCACGATCGTTCCAATAATTGAGGCTTCTTCACCGCAAGACTTTAGGTGGGCTAGCACATCCAATGCCACTTCTTTTTTGACGACAGCCGTCATCCCAATACCCATATTGAAGATATTGAACATTTCCTCTTTTACAAGGTTCCCTTTTTCTTCAAGGAATGAAAATATAGTTGGAATTTCCCAGCTTCCAAGCTCGATTTCAACACCGCATCCTTCAGGAAGGATACGCGGAATATTCTCGATGAATCCTCCACCGGTGATATGGGCAAGACCATTAACCTCAAATTTTTCCAACGTCGATAAAACGGACTTCACATAGATTTTCGTCGGTTTTAATAATTCCTCACCCAACTTGCAATCCAGTTCCGGTACGAAGTCATGAAGCCCCATGCCTGAGTCTTCAAGAAGGATTTTACGAACAAGTGAATACCCATTACTGTGGATGCCGCTTGAAGCGAGTCCAATAACGACATCACCAGCCGAAATCGCTTCACCAGTAATCAGACGTGATTTTTCAACGGCACCTACAGTAAAACCTGCCACATCGTATTCTTCCGTCTCATACATGCCCGGCATTTCAGCCGTTTCTCCGCCGATTAAAGCACAGCCCGCCTGCTCACAGCCATCTGCAACCCCTTTGACGATCATTTCAATTCGTTCAGGATCTGCTTTACCGCAGGCAATATAATCTAAAAAGTATAAAGGTGCAGCACCTTGAACGACAACATCATTGACGCACATAGCTACACAATCCACTCCAATTGTATCGTGTTTATCCATCATGAACGCTAACAAAAGTTTTGTTCCCACTCCATCCGTACCAGAAATGAGCACAGGTTCTTTAAGGTTCAAGGAAGATAAATCAAACATGCCGCCGAAACCGCCCAGACCATTCATTACTTCTGGACGAAATGTGCGCTTTACATGTTTTTTCATTCGATTTACCGCTTCATAACCAGCCTCAATATCCACACCAGCCTGTTTATATGCATTAGCCATTTGAAATCCTCCTCCGAAAATCAATCATCATTGCCGACTTGATTAACATTTTGTTTTTTCTCGTTCGTATTCAAAAATTTCAGTCGGATAATTTCCGGTGAAACAAGCTAGGCATGAACCGCGCGTTTCTCCAGGAAACGGTCGTCCAATTGCTTCGACCATACCTTCGACACTTAGAAAAGTTAAGGAATCAGCTTCAATGATTTCCCTTATTTCCTCCACAGATTTTGAGCTTGCAATCAGTTCTTCCTTTTTAGACGTGTCTATGCCATAAAAACATGGATTCTTGATCGGTGGTGAGCTGATTACTACATGCACTTCTTTCGCTCCGGCATCTTTTAACATGCGGACAATCCTTCTGCTCGTTGTCCCGCGGACGATTGAATCATCAACCATTATGACCCGCTTGCCTTCCACTACCCCTCTTACAGGTGATAGTTTCATCTTTACGCCTTGTTCACGCAGACTTTGTGATGGCTGAATGAAAGTCCGTCCAACATAACGATTCTTTATTAAGCCCATTTCATAAGGAATGCCCGCAGCTTCAGCATAGCCAATCGCTGCCGAGATGCTGGAATCAGGTACACCTGTAACTACGTCTGCTTCAATTTTGGTTTCGAGTGCCATTTGCTTACCAAGGTTTTTCCGCGCCGTATGAACATTGATACCATCAATGTTGCTATCCGGACGGGAAAAATACACGTACTCCATCGTGCACATTGCCTGTTGGCTGGAAAGCGAAAAGTATTCGGATGTGATTCCCTCATCATTAATGACAACGAGTTCACCCGGCTCAATATCCCGGATGAATTCCGCGCCTACAATATCAAGTGCACATGTTTCAGATGCAGCGAAATATGCATCGCCTATTTTCCCCAAGGAAAGTGGACGGAAGCCATGCGGATCTCTTGCCATGATCATTTGGGTTTCGGTCATGATGACAAAGGCATAGGCTCCCTTCAGCATACTTAAACTGTTCTTCACAGAATCTCTTACATCCGAGTAGCCGGATCGTTTAATCAGATGGGCCAGAACTTCCGTATCAGAGGTCGTTTGAAAAATGCTTCCTTGTCCTTCAAGCTGTGCTTTTAATTGATGGGCATTGACGATATTCCCATTATGAGCAAGGGCCAGCCCTCCTGTATGAGAATTGAACAGGAAAGGCTGAACATTTTGATACCCGCCGCCGCCTGCCGTTGTATAACGGACATGGCCTATTGCCGCTTTACCGCTACCGGAAAGTGCCTGCATTTTTTCCGCAGTGAATATCTCCGTGACAAGTCCTTCGCCCTTAGAGATGGACATCTGCTCACCATCCGTCACGACGATGCCCGCTCCCTCTTGACCACGATGTTGCAAGCTATGCAAACCGTAGTAAGCAAGCTGCGCTGCATCGGAATGTCCCCAGACTCCAACAACACCACACTCTTCGTTTAGGCTTCTTATTTCAGCAAGCATGGTATGGCTCCCTTCCAAGCTGTTTGTAAATCTTCAACGTCCGCTTCCAATACTTTGCTATCACTTGTTGCCACGACTAATTTATTATCAGCCGTTACTGAGCCTATGCAAATCGCATCTTCAACAAGAGCTTCAAATGACGCTTGATTTTCAGGATTGATGGACAGTAAGAATCGTGATTGCGTTTCACTGAATAATTCAGATACAGGTTCCCCGGATATATTCACTTTTGCCCCTAGTTTGCTTGCCCCGAATAAAGATTCAGCTAAAGCCACTGCCAAACCGCCTTCCGAAAGGTCATGGGCTGATGCAACAAGTCCTTTTTGGATTGCTGTCAGAATTTGCTGCTGACGTTTTTGTTCAAGGTCCAAATCAAGTTCTGGAGCGCGTCCAAAGATTTTACCCTCGAGCATTTTCTGTAATTCACTGCCTCCGAATTCCACTTTCGCTTCACCGACCACGTAAATCAAATCGGATTCATTTTTAAATGTTTGTGTTGTGATGTGCTTAAGGTCATTGACTAGACCAACCATTCCAACTACAGGCGTCGGATAAATCGCTTCACCATTCGTTTCATTATAAAGGGAAACATTTCCGCCGATTACAGGAGTGCTTAAGCTTCTGCAAGCTTCACTCATACCGTCTGCCGCTTTTTCCAGTTGCCAGAATATTTCTGGTTTTTCTGGATTCCCAAAATTCAAGCAATCCGTAATCGCTAAAGGTTCCGCACCCGAGCAAATGATGTTACGGGCTGCTTCAGCCACAGCGATTTTGCCGCCTGTTTCAGGATCTAAATAAATAAAGCGGGAGTTACAATCCGTCGTCATGGCAAGGGCTTTATTCGTACCACGTACACGCACTACCGCTGCATCCGATCCAGGTGAGACGACTGTATTCGTGCGGACCATGTAATCATACTGGTCGTAGACCCATTCCTTACTCGAAATTGTCGGTTGCTTCAATAGGGATACCAATGTTTCTTTATAATCTTCAATGACTGGCACTTCTGCCGTCATGCTTTGGAAGTCACGGAAATATTGCGGCTCTGCAGATGGCTTGTGATAAATAGGAGCTTCTTCAGCCAATGCATCAACCGGAACCTCGGCAACGATTTCACCTTGATGGGAAAGTGTTAGATTTTTATCATCCGTTACTACACCAACAGCAACCGCTTCTAGGTCATATTTCGTAAATAAGTCGACGATTTCCTGTTCGCGTCCTTTAGTGACAACAATCAGCATCCGCTCTTGTGATTCAGAAAGCATCATTTCATATGCTGTCATTCCCGTTTCACGCTGCGGTACCAAATCCAGGTTCATTTTTATTCCTGAGCCAGCTTTACTCGCCATCTCGGCAGATGAGCTTGTAAGACCTGCTGCTCCCATATCCTGAATGCCAACAAGGGCATCATTTTGAATCAATTCAAGGCATGCTTCCAAAAGCAGTTTCTCCATGAATGGATCGCCTACTTGTACGGCAGGCCGTTTCTCTTCCGAAGACTCTGATAGCTCTTCAGATGCAAATGTTGCTCCATGAATGCCATCACGTCCAGTTTTGGCACCCACATACATCACTGTGTTGCCCACTCCATGCGCTTGGCCTTTTTTAATGTCCTTATGATCGATTAAACCGACACACATTGCATTGACAAGGGGATTTCCTTCATACGATGGATCAAATTGAATTTCTCCGCCGACAGTTGGAATTCCGATACAATTCCCGTATCCTGCAATCCCTGCAACCACTTCTTTAAATAAATATTTCACGCGATCATTGTCTAGCTCACCGAAGCGAAGTGAGTTCAACATCGCGATCGGACGGGCTCCCATGGAGAAAACATCACGGATAATTCCGCCGACACCGGTAGCAGCACCTTGATAAGGCTCTATTGCCGAAGGGTGGTTATGACTTTCAATTTTAAAAACGACAGCCTGATCGTCACCGATATCAACGATACCTGCTCCTTCACCAGGACCTTGCAGCACTTTCTCCCCTGTAATCGGGAATTTCCTTAAGATGGGTTTTGAATTTTTGTAGGAACAATGCTCTGACCACATAACCGAAAACAAACCAGTTTCCGTATAATTCGGCAGTCTGCCTAAGATTTTCTCCACCATTGCAAATTCATCATCGGATAGTCCCATTGTTGCGTACAATCGATCCGATTTAATTTTTTCCGGACTTGGTTCAAGCTGTAATAACATGTGATTCCCTCCAGTTTTTTACGATGGATTGAAAAATCTTTAAGCCGTCTTTACTGCCAAGCAGCGAATCAACAGCACGTTCGGGATGAGGCATCATTCCGAGGACATTTCCTTGTTCATTTGTAATTCCCGCTATTTGCTCCAAGCTTCCGTTTGGATTTTCACCATCATACGTGAACAAGATGCGGTTATTTTGTTTTAATTCAGCCAATGTTTCATCATCGCAGTAGTAATTCCCTTCACCATGTGCCACAGGGATCGTAATCGTTTCATTTAATTCATATCCTGTCGTGAACATCGATTGGTTATTTTCAACCTTCAGTCCTACATTGCGGCAAATGAATTTCAAGCCTTCATTACGGCGCATCGCTCCAGGTAAAAGTCCTGCTTCAAGTAAAATCTGAAAACCATTGCAGACACCCAAGACAGGCTTTCCTGCTTGTGCCGCTTTTACGACTTCAGCCATTACATTCGAAAAGCGTGCAATTGCTCCAGAGCGTAAATAGTCTCCATAAGAGAAACCTCCAGGAAGGAGAATCCCATCATACTGATCTAGATTGTCTGTAGAGTGCCAAACATACTCCACTTCTTCCCCCAGTGCATCCTTTATCGCATGGTACATATCGACATCACAATTGGAGCCAGGGAAAACTATGACAGCAAATTTCATTGGGTGATAACCTCCTCAACATCATAACGGTAAGCTTCAATTACCGTATTGGCCAATAGTTTTTCACACATTTCCTTCACAAGTTGATCTAAATCACGATCCGTATCCTTAATTGTAAGTTCAATGTATTTCCCCACTCGAACATCACTGACTTCGTTATATGTCAAGCTATGAAGTGATTGTTGCACTGCTGCTCCCTGTGGATCTAATACACTTTCGCGTAGTGTGATATATACCTTAACCTTATACATGTTGAGTGCCCTCCAACTTTGCTAGTATTTTTTCGTAAGCATCTGTTAAACTTCCTAAATCACGGCGGAATACATCTTTGTCTAATTTTTCGTTCGTGTTAATATCCCATAATCGGCAGGTATCAGGTGAAATTTCATCTGCCAGCAGAATGTCTCCATTCGGGGTTTTGCCGAACTCTAATTTAAAATCAATCAATTTAATGTCCAACTCTTTAAAGAAAGACGTTAAGACGATACTGATTTCTTGTGCCTTTTCTTTTAAAATCGCTACATCTTCCTTGCTTGCAAGTTCCAATTCTTCAATATGGTCTTCCGTTAACAGAGGATCGCCGAGCTCGTCGTCTTTATAGTAAAACTCAATCAGCGTTTTCTTGAGCGGCTGGCCTTCTTCAATGCCAGTCCTTTTAGAAAAACTGCCGGCAGCCGTATTTCTGACAACGACTTCTAGCGGAATGATGGATACCCTTTTGACTAGCTGCTCCCGTTCGGAAAGCATTTCAATAAAATGGGACGGGATATTCTCTTGGGCAAGCTTTGAAAATAGTAAGCTAGTAATTTGATTATTCAACTTTCCTTTTCCGGCAATCTCTGACTTCTTCTCACCATTGAATGCCGTTGCCGAATCCTTGTATTCCACCCATACTATTTCACTGTTGTCCGTTGCAAAAATCTGTTTCGCTTTTCCTTCATACAACAATTCTCGTTTTTCCATCTGTCCAGACCCCCACATTGTGAATATTATGAATCTTCCTGCCATTGATCAGGCTTGGCAAACATATCACCATTAAAGGTGCCATGTTTGCCGCCTTCACTTTTATAAACCTAAACGATCAAAGATTACATCAACATTTTTCAGGTGATGTGTAGGATCGAAACAATCATCAAGTTCTTCTTTCGTAAGCAAGCTTGTGATTTTATCATCCTTTTCGATCAGGCTTCTGAATGGAACCTGAAGCTCCCATGCTTCCATCGCTTTCGGCTGAACCGTATCATAAGCTTCTTCACGGACAAGTCCTTTATCGATAAGGGATAGCAGCACACGTTGTGAGAAAATCAATCCCAGCGTACGGTCCATATTGCGTTTCATATTTTCTGGATAAACGGTCAAGTTCTTCACTATGTTGCTGAAACGGTTCAGCATATAGTTTAATGCGATCGTTGCATCCGGCAAGATGATGCGCTCAGCAGAAGAATGCGAAATGTCACGCTCATGCCATAATGGCACATTCTCATATGCTGTCATCATGTAACCGCGGATTACACGAGCCATACCCGTCATATTTTCAGAACCGATTGGATTCCGTTTATGAGGCATTGCAGAAGATCCTTTTTGTCCTTTTGCAAAGAATTCTTCCACTTCGCGTGTTTCACTTTTTTGCAAGCCGCGAATTTCCACTGCAAACTTTTCAATAGATGTCGCAATTAAAGCCAATGTACTCATATAATGTGCATGGCGATCGCGTTGCAATGTTTGTGTTGAGATTGGCGCTGCTTCAAGGCCAAGCTTTTCACAAACGAATTTTTCAACGAACGGGTCGATGTTTGCGTAAGTTCCGACAGCCCCAGAGATTTTCCCAACCTCTATGTTCTTTCTTGCTTCTTCAAAACGTTCGACATTGCGTTTCATTTCTTGATACCAAAGTGCCAGTTTCAACCCAAATGTGGTCGGTTCCGCATGAACTCCATGTGTACGTCCCATTTGAACTGTGTATTTATGTTCTTTCGCTTTGTTTTTCAGGATCTCCACGAAGTTATTTAAATCCTTGGCAAGGATCTCATTCGCCTGCTTTATCACATATGAAAGAGCTGTATCCACCACATCAGTGGAAGTCAGTCCGTAATGGACCCATTTCCGTTCTTCACCCAACGTTTCGGAAACCGCACGTGTAAAAGCAACAACATCATGGCGTGTATCTTTTTCGATTTCATTGATACGGTCGACATCGAATGTAGCATTTTCGCGAAGAAGCTTCACATCTTCTTTTGGAATGACACCTAGCTCTGACCATGCTTCACAAGCTAAGATTTCAACTTCCAACCACGCATTAAAGCGGTTCTTTTCTGTCCAAATGTTTCCCATCTCTGGGCGGGTATAACGTTCAATCATTTTACTTCCTCCGTTTCAACCTGTTGATTCCATATTTTGCTTCGATCACTTTCCAAAAGAGCTTCCTCAATCGTTGGACGTAAAATATTCACATGACCCATTTTCCGCTTAAGCTTGGCTTCTTTCTTACCGTAAAGGTGAACCTTCCAATCTGAAAGCGTCGGAATTTCATCCAACAAGGGTTCGATATGCTCACCAAGGATGTTTATCATTACCACGGGCTTCAATAACGCCGTATTTCCGAGAGGCCAATTGCAGACAGCCCTTATATGCTGTTCAAACTGTGAAGTCTCACATGCCTCCATTGTATAATGGCCTGAGTTATGTGGTCTTGGCGCCAATTCATTAATGATGATATCATCCTGAGCGGTTAAAAACATCTCGACTGCCAATGTCCCCACCAAATCAAGTTTCTCTGCAAGCTGCAAAGCTTCAGCAATAGCTTTCCGTTCAGCTTGGATACTGATACGGGCCGGAACAATGCTTTTATGAAGAATGTTTTCAATATGAATGTTTTCCGCAATCGGAAAATGACTTGTCTCGCCATCAGCCTTACGCGTCACGATGATGGATATTTCTTTCACGAAAGGAATCCAGGCTTCCAGCACACATATACCTGTTTTGAGCAGGGATTCAGCCTTTTTGATATCGGCTTCTTCCTTAATGACCAACTGCCCTTTTCCATCATAACCGCCCCGCGTCGTTTTTAACACACTAGGGTACCCTAATTTCTCTATATGAAGGTAAATTTCTGAAATATCCTGTATTTCCTGATATGGAGCAACGGAAGCTCCTGCATCGGATATGGCTTTTTTTTCTGTCAATCTATCCTGTGTCAACTTTAATAATTCTGAGCCCTGTGGAAGAAATGCATGTTGCTTTAACCAATCCAAGGCTTCCGAACTGATATTTTCAAACTCGTATGTTATGACATCACTGACGTCAGCTAACCTTTTCAATGCTTCGATATCATCATAAGCACCAATGATTTCAATATCCGCCACTTGAGCACATGGACTTTCTGCAGTCGGCTCAAGGACCGCTATCTTAAAGCCCGATGCCTTAGCTGACAAGGCCATCATCCTGCCCAATTGCCCACCGCCGATAATTCCAATGGTCTGTCCCGGTAATATGATTGTATTATTTAAGTTGTTCACTGCTCTGTAACACCTTTTCTCTGGTTTCGTCTCGTAAAGCCTCTAGCCTATCAGCAATGTCAGAATCAAAAGCCGCTAACATTTGAGCCGCTAACAAACCGGCATTGACTGCGCCGGCTTTTCCGATCGCAACCGTTGCAACCGGTACACCACCAGGCATTTGAACAATCGATAATAACGAATCCATCCCATTTAATGCCTTCGACTGTATTGGCACGCCAATCACAGGGACAATCGTTTTAGCGGCGGTCATACCTGGTAGATGTGCAGCCCCGCCTGCTCCGGCAATAATCACTTTAATATCTCTATCTTTTGCACTCTCTGCATATTCAAATAATAAATCCGGCGTCCGGTGGGCGGAAACGACTCTTTTTTCATAGGGGATCTCAAGCTGTTCCAATGATTCACAAGCGTACTTCATCGTTTCCCAATCCGAGACACTACCCATAATAACCCCAACTTGCGGTTTCATATCATCTTTCCCTCCAACACTCATATTATGGCGTCCCGAGTATGCAGACAGACGCTTATCATTTATCTATAATTCATTGTAAATTAAAAAACCGGACAGGTTGCTTCCTCATAGAGAAAGCAACCTGTCCGGAAAAGAAAGCCCTTTTGGAAATACAAAAAGACTTGGCTAGTTTCCGAAATAGTCAGATGCTTTTCTCATAGTCCGATGATTTACGGTCATCAGGTAGAAACTTTTGGGCCATATCCCCATGATTATATGAGATGTATTAATGTAACTTCATCTTACCTTCCGGCCATTTTAATGTCAAGTTAAAATCGAATATTTTTACATGATATTAATTAATCGTTCGTGTTTTACTCAATTAGCTTTGCTTCGAATACAATTTTTCGATTAACTGGCACATAATGGACTTTGCCATTCTCAATTCTCTCGGCAAAGATAGGCTCTTCCGTTCGCCTTACGGGAAAGTAACCTGCCGCTTTAATTCGATCTAAACATGCATCGATCGTCTCGCCCTCGATAACTTCAAACTTTTCCTTACTCTTCTTACTCACAATACCGATCCCTTCATGGTTCTATATTTGTCAGCCTTCTTCCTTACCCATCCAACTTGCATATTATCAATTAAATTCTTCCTAGTATAATGAAAAGAATAAGTAAAGACAAGAATGCATGTAAATAAAATCGATTACTTTATAATGGTAATTCCATAATACCTCAGAATATGATGCCCCTGTCTTCCGTAAAAACATCAACACTCATATACTGTACATCTCCTTCAATATCCTGCCCTTCTCCCCCCTGAATTACAATCGCTTGATTCATGAAATTCCCTCTGCTCCATGATACATATTCGTATCTTGCTCCCATGAATTATTTCAATTCAAATTTAGGCCGAATAAATAAGCCAGCTGTTGGAATTAATTAGCCTACAGGTTGATTTATCTGTTAATTCACGTCACTCCTCCCTGAAACTGAAAAATATCACAATAC